>UQZS01000019.1 GCA_900545625.1 uncultured Oscillospiraceae bacterium
CGTTATTCTCGACGAGCCGATCAACGGGTTGGACCCGCAGGGGATCGCCGAGGTGCGCGAAACGCTCTCCCGGCTCAACCGGGAACGCGGCATCACGCTGATCGTGTCGAGCCACATTTTGGAGGAGCTTTCCAAAATCGCCACCCGTTACGGCATCTTACACGACGGCGTATTGCTACAGGAACTGGATCGGGAAGAACTGCTTGCCAAATGCAGCGAGCATATCGAGCTGAAAACCGACAATGCCCGCGCGGCATGCGTTCTGCTTGAAAACATGGGGTTTTCAAACTTCAAGGTCATCGATGCCGACACCATCCATATTTTTGAACGTCTCCAAGACGGCGGCGAGATCGCCGCATGCCTTGCGAACCATCAGATCAAGATTTTAGGGCTTACCGTGCAGAATGAGGCGCTGGAGGAGTACTATCTGAATTTGACGGGAGGGGCAAAGCATGTTTAACTTGTTGAAAATGGATTTTCATCGGCTCACACGCACCGTGTCTACGTGGATCTTTCTTGTGCTTGCTGTCTGCCTTGCCGTGTTCTGTGTGGCGATGACCGATACCGATATCAGCGCGCTTGCCGCCGAGGGCGCAGGCGCCGCACAAACGCAGACCGAGATCACGCGCAACGAAGACCGCAGCATCGGCTTTTCTGTGGAAGCGAATCCCGAATGGGTAGCGGGCGATATGGACATCGGTGAAGTTGCCGTTATGGAGATGCAAAGCGGCTTGCCTTTGCTGATCTGCATTCTGTTTACGGCTGTTTTTGTCAACGCGGAGCAGAAAAACGGCTATATCAAAAATATTGCGGGCCAATTCCCAAATCGGGGTCTGCTCGTCCTTCCCAAGTGGCTGACGGTCGCATTTTGGGTGCTTGTCCTGCTCCTTGCGTTCGTTGTGACCACCGTGTTGGCGGGCTTCCTGCTTTGGGGCGACCGGTTCAACATGGGCTCTGTTTCTGAGCTTTTGCGGGTCCTCGGCGTGCAGTATCTGCTGCATTTGGGCTTTGCGTCTCTGATTCTGTTCCTGTGTATCTTAACAAAAAGTACAGCGGGCGGCATGGTGCCGGGGATCCTTGTGAGCTTTGGGCTTTGCGTACCGCTGTATTCCGCGGTCAACAAAGCGGTCACTATGCTGTTCCCCGCCGCGGACTTTGATTGCAGCCGCTACATGCTCGACGGCAATATCAGTATGGCGGGGTTCGGCGCGCCGTCCGAAGTTCTGCTACGGGCAGGCCTTGTCGGCTGTGCGTTCGCAGTCGTATGCACAGCACTTTCCGCGCTGGTCATGCAAAAACGCGATATCAGATAAAGGAAGTGTCCGCCATGGTGATTTGGGCGAGCTTGGCGACTGCCGCGGCAGTCGGGCTGTTGATCCTTTTGATCGTCTATCGGCGACAGGTCGTTCTGACCTGCCGCCGGTTGGCGTTTATTCGCACGCAGAAAACCAACCAACGCCTGACCGCCGATCTGCCGTTTCGGGAACTCGGCACACTCGCGGACAGCGTCAACGACCTGCTCGACCGTTTTGACGAAGCGCAGCAAACCACACGGCACAGCGAAGCGGTCTTGAAAGAGACGATCACTAACCTTTCGCATGACATCCGCACGCCGCTGACGTCTTTGGACGGCTATTTCCAGCTTTTGGTGCAAAGCGATTCCGAGGAGGAGCGGCGGCATTATCTGGAGGTCATCCAAAACCGCCTGCAAAGCCTGAAAGATATGCTCGAAGAATTGTTTACCTATACCAAATTGCAGGATGCCGAGTACGATTTGGAACTTGCCCGCATGGACTTCACACAATGCGTGTGCGACACAGCCTTTTCCTTTTACGATGCGTTTCAAGACCGGTCTGTCACATCACATGCGGATTTTACGGAGGAGCGGCTGTTGATCGACGGCAACGAGCAGGCGGTGCGGCGCATCGTGCAGAATATTCTCAAAAATGCCTTAACGCACGGCAAGTCGCAGATCTCGCTTGCCCTGTTCCAAACGGGCGGTGCAGTCTGCTTCCGCTGTGAAAACGATGTCGAGCACCCCGAGGAGATCGACGTCGAGCAGGTGTTCAGCCGCTTTTACAAGGCGGATTCCGCCCGCACGCGCGTGTCCTCGGGGCTGGGCTTATCCATTGCAAAAGGCCTTGCGGAAAAAATGAACGGAACCATCTCCGCCGCGCTGCAGGACGACCGCTTCTCCGTCGAGCTGCGCTTCCCCGAAGCAAACTCTACGCACGGAAACGGGGAACAGGAAAAATCAAGCCAATAAAAAGAAGCGCGCACAGCGCGCAGCGAAAAAAGCAAATAAATTTTCAAAAAAACCTTGACAAAGGGTTTTATTTTGCTATAATAACAGTAACGATTATCATTATTGTTAATGATAGTTCTGTGAAGCACCCTGAAAGGAGGTTTTTCCCGTGCAGCAATCCAGAAAGAGCCGCCAACGCGATGCAATTCTCAATAATCTGCGCGCACGCTGCGACCACCCCACGGCGATGGAGCTGTATTTATCTGTGCGTGAGGAGATTCCTTCTTTGAGCCTCGGTACGCTGTATCGAAATCTAAAGGGGCTTTGTGACAGCGGGCAGATCATCCGCCTTTCCGACGGCGGTGAGGAGCATTATGACGCCTGCACCGCGCCGCATTGGCACATCAAGTGCGACTGCTGCGGCAGGTTTTATGATCTCCCCGTGTCGCCCGAAGCGGTTTCCGCTGTGCCGATCCCCGAATACGACGGCGAGATCCGCGATTACAGTTTGATTTTTTTCGGCGTCTGCGCGCATTGCGCCCGTACCGCCGGCGAAAAATAAAGGAAATATTATAGTTTGGAGGAAACAACCATGAAAAAATTCGTATGTCCCGTTTGCGGTTATGTCCATGAGGGCGACACCCCGCCCGAAAGATGCCCCCAGTGCGGCGTGCCCGGCTCGAAGTTCACTGAGGTGAAGGAAGACAGCAAGACTTGGGCTGCCGAGCATGTTGTCGGCGTCGCAAAGGGCGTTCCCGAGGATATCCTGGAGGGGCTTCGCGCCAACTTCAACGGCGAGTGCTCCGAGGTCGGTATGTACCTTGCCATGGCGCGCGTGGCGCACCGCGAGGGCTATCCCGAGATCGGGCTTTACTGGGAAAAGGCCGCGTATGAAGAGGCGGAGCATGCCGCGAAGTTTGCGGAGCTCTTGGGCGAAGTCGTGACCGACTCCACCAAGAAGAATCTCGAAATGCGCGTTGAAGCCGAGAACGGCGCGACCATGGGCAAATTTGAGCTTGCCAAGCGTGCGAAGGAAGAGGGGCTTGACGCCATCCATGACACCGTGCACGAAATGGCGCGTGACGAAGCACGGCACGGCAAAGCGTTTGAGGGCCTGCTCAACCGTTACTTCGGGAAATAAGAAACGACAAAAAGCAAGGCACCTGCCGAAAGACAGGTGTCTGTTTTTGTATATCCAAAAGAAAAGGTATGCGGAAAACAAAAATTTCCGCATACCTTTTTATTTTTTCTCGTTCAAACGGTAATCCACCAGCATTTCGATCATTTTATAATCCGACTCTGATAATTGTACAATCTTGCTCGCCAAATGATCATAATCAGCATTTGTCCGTTTGCCGGTCAATATATAATCGGTGCTTGTTTGGAGTGTATCACACAGCTTCAAGAGGTTGTCGATTTTTATAGCCTTGTTGCCCCGTTCAATGTTGGAAATCATTTGGATAGAGACATTCATACGCTCGGCAATTTGCTCTTGCGTGAATTTCAATTCTTTTCGCCGATTTGCAATGCGAACACCGATTTTTTTCAAATCCTCTGTTTTCATATACGCACCACCTATCCTGTGGTTTTAGTATATGGTTTTTCAGGTTTATTTATAAGCACCTAAAGATTTACATATTTAATCTATAGATGTATAATAATGGAAATTATACCTGAAAGAGGTTTTCATGATGCGATATTTTGATTTTATAAATTTTTTTAGGGATTCATTTGAATGGATAATTTCCGATGAAGAAAAACGCAACTATTTGAATCATGTTCCGCGGTATTGCAGACAATGCGAATTGTTAGGAATTTGCAGGAATAAAAACAATCGTTGGAAATGTTATCACGGTTGTATGGTGTTGCACTCGGAACGAAAGAGAGATGACGGAGAATAAAAGCTTCTTTGTGCCCATTCTGATATGCAGAACGCAGAACCGAGGACAGGCGGGCATGATTCCCGTCTGTCTTTTTGTGCATAGCCCCCCCGACGCGCCAAACGATTTCTATTCAAAATATCTAAACGCGCGCTTTGGATTTCGTCAATCTGCAACGTGACTTTTTTTTGGTGTTCCGTTATACTTATGTATAGATTGCCGAAAAGGGGAGACTGTTATGGCGCTATCCAAACCGAAAAAGATCCTTGCGGCGGCTGTCGGAACGCTTGCTGTCGCGGCGGGCGTGACCGTCGGTGTGCTGTACGCTACGGGCGTGCTCAAATTCGCAAAGCCTGCCGAAAGCACATCGGGGGCTTATTTGTTCTGCTATTTTGTGGGCAACGAACCGGAGCAGGAACGCATCCATTTTGCGGTGAGCACCGACGGCTACAATTTTGAGCCGCTCAACCAAAACGAGCCTGTCATTTTCCAAACACTTGGGAAACAGTCCGTGCGCGACCCGTATATCCTGCGCGGGGAGAATGGGTATTTTTACATCATCGGCACAGATATGAAAAGTGAGGAGGGATGGACGTCGAACCATGCGCTCGTCACTTGGAAGTCTGCGGATCTGATCACATGGACGGACGAAACCATCATCGACATCCGCGATTTCGGCGGCGAATTTGCCGCCACCACGCGCGCGTGGGCGCCGCAGGCGATCTGGGACGAAGAAAAGCAGGCGTATATGGTCTATTGGGCAAATTCCACCGAAGAGAATGACATCGCGGCGATGTATTATGCCTATACCACCGATTTTAAAACGCTCACGACCCCGCAGCCGCTGTATGTGCGCGAAGGCATCCAGACCATAGACGGCGATATCGTCTATAACGCGCAAAACGGTAAGTATTATATGTACTTCAAGCACGATGAGGATCAGACCATCGCTTATGTCACGGCAGACAGCCCCGCAGGACCCTATACGGACGAACCCGTCGTTGTATCGCTCGCGCCGTCAGGCGTGGAGGGCAGCTCCATGTATCCCATCACGGGGACAAACACCTGGGTGATGATCATGGATGAATACGGCGAGGGCCGCTTTTTTGCGCAGCAGACCACGGATTTTGAAAACTTCCTGAAGCTGCGCCGCAGCGATTATGCTATGGATTTCAACCCGCGGCACGGCTCGGTCGTCGCCATCACGGCGGAAGAATATGATGCGCTTGTGGCGGCATTCGGAAAATAAAACGGCGCAAAGGGGAGATTTTCGGTATGGCGAACAAGCGTAGTCTGCGCACCTTTCTGCAAGCACCGGTTCTAAAAGACGGCGGCTGTGTGCCGCGCCGGGAAGGGCTTTTATACGCCATTGGTATCGCGGGACAAAACGTCTCGTGCGGCATGGTGGGCTGGTTTTATTATTTCTGCACGGATGTCGCGTATTATGACATGCGCGTCATTGCCGTCGTTCTGACCGCCGCGCGCATCTGGGACGCGGTCAATGACCCGCTTATGGGTGTACTTGTGGACCGTCATCGCTTTAAAAACGGGGAAAAGCTTCGCCCGTGGCTGCGGATCACGCCGATCGCCGCGGGTATTTGCGCTTTTTTGATGTTCGTAAAGCCCGGCTTTACCGAAAACAGCTTGGCGCTGCAATCGGCGTTTATCGCGATCATTTACTTGATCTATGACATGACCTTCACCATGCAGGACATCACCATGTGGGGGATGACCGCCGTTATGTCGCCGCATTCCGAGGAACGCAGCCGGCTTGCGCAGTGGGGACGCATCGGCGGCACGGTCGGTTCGTGGCTGCCGGGGCTTATTACCGTGTTTATGTCTATCGCCAACCGTATCGGGCTTTCTCAGCGCATTTTGTTTGCGGTTCTGGGGCTTGTTTTGGGGCTCGGCGGCATGCTTTTGTCCATCTGCTCGTCGTGCGGGCGCGAACGTGTGCTTTCCGTGCCCGAAAAGGGCGCGGCGGGGCTTCGCGATAACCTCGGCGATCTGTTCAAAAACAAAATGGTCATGCTCGTCCTGCTCGGCAGCATTTTAAGCGGGCTTTCGCTGACGGTCCCGCAGATCTACTTTTTCAAATACAAGATCAGCCTTACGCTGTTCGGATTTAATATCGACGGCGAGACCGCATCATTCCTTTACGGTATTTTCGCCGGGCTGCCCGGCACGCTCGCCATGCTGTTCGTCCCGCAGTTCGCCAAAAAAGTCGGCGGCATGAAAAATATCCTGATCCTGTCGTGCCTTGCCGCCATCGTTATGCGCGTGATCTGCTTCTTTGTCGGCTATGAGGGCTATAATATTTTGATCGTCATGGTGCTCATGGGGATCGCCAGCATCCCCTCGGGCATGACCGGTATTGCCATGACGGCGCTGTTCGGCGACTCGATCGACTATATGGAGTATAAGACCGGACGCCGCGCCGAGGCGATCACCTTTGCCGCGCAGACCTTTTGCAGCAAGATCGTCGGCGCGATCAACACGGGCGTGACCACGGTGCTGTTCATTCTGCTGAATTACAGCGCCGAAGCATACGACGCGGGGCAGCCGCTTTCCCCCGAATTCGACCACTGGGTCTGGCCGCTGTTCATTCTCGGACCGATCGTCGGCAGCGTTTTGAATCTGATCCCGCTGTTGTTTATCCACTATCCCGACAGCCTTAAAAAGCAAGTGGAAGCGGAACTGCAAAAGCGCCGCGAAACAGAGAACTCTGTAAACGAAGCGGCGTTACACGAATAAAACATAAAGCAAGGAGTATTCTATGCGTCTGAAACAAAAGGTGATCTCGACGGCGGAAGCGATCGCCGCCCATTTTAACGGACTATCGCAGGAGGAAAGCGCCCGCGCGCAGGCGGAAAAGGTCGTAACGCCCGGCATGCCCGAGCTTCTTCGCCGTGCCGCGGCAGAGGGCGCCGTACTTTTGAAAAACGAAAATATACTGCCTTTCCCGAAGGGCAGCCGCGTATCCGTGTTCGGACGCGGGCAGACCGAGTGGTTTTATACGGGCTACGGCTCCGGCGGCGACGTCAACAAGCCCTATGCCGTGGATCTGATCACGGGTTTACGAAATTGTGCAGACCTGCAACTGAACGAAACGCTTGCCGAACAGTATGCAAAGTGGAATGCCGAAAATCCGATCGACCATGGCTTTTGGGGGCATTGGCCGCGCTTTTATCCGGAAATGCCCGTTTCAGACGCCTTGTGTGCTGCGGCGGCGGAAACATCCGACTGTGCGGTGGTCGTCATCGGGCGGTCTTCAGGGGAGGATCGGGAAAACGCGCTGGAAAAGGGAAGCTATTATTTGACGGATGAAGAAACAAGGCTGCTTGCCGCCGTGACGGACCGTTTCGACAAAGTTGCCGTTCTGCTCAATATCGGCAGTATAATGGATTTTTCATGGCTTGACGGTTTTTCCGGGAAGATCGGAGCGGCGCTGCTCGTTTGGCAGGGCGGCATGGAAAGCGGGAATGCCGTCGCGGATCTGCTGTGCGGCGCGGCCACACCGTGCGGGCGGCTTGCCGATACAGCGGCACGCAGTTACAACCTGTATCCGTCGGCAGAAAACTTCGGGGGCCGCGATTTCAACAACTATACGGAAGATATCTTTGTCGGCTACCGCTGGTTTGAGACCTTCCAGCCCAACGCCGTGCAGTATCCGTTTGGCTTTGGCTTGAGCTATACGAAATTTTCGATGAAATTTCAAAAGCTGTCGGAAACCGCGCAGGGCTTTACGGTCGCCTGTACGGTCAAAAACGCCGGCAAGACCTACACGGGCAAGACCTCGGTGCAGGTGTATTTGAAAAAACCGAACGGCGTGCTCGGCAACCCCGCACGCATTTTAGGAGGCTTTGCAAAAACAAAGCCGCTTGCCCCCGGCAAGCAGCAGACTTTGGAAATTTTTGTCCCGCGCGAGCGGCTGTCCTCCTATGATGAAAGCGGCGAAACGGGTTATCCCCATGCCTATGTTATAGAAGCGGGCGAATATGAATTTTTCCTCGGCGGCAGTGTGCGCGAAGCCCAAAAGGTCGGTTCTTTTGTCCAATCCAAAACCGAATCGGTCGCGACGCTTCGGGAAGCATGCGCCCCGCGTGCGGCATTTGATGTGTATCGCGCGAAAGAGACGAACGGTGTGCGCACGGCGGTCAAAGAGCCTGTACGCACCGCGCGCAGCGATCTGAAAAAGCGCATCCTGCACAGCCTGCCCAAAGCCGTGCCGATGACGGGCGACAAGGGACTAAAGCTTTCCGATGTGTTGAACGGTAAAGCGACCATGGATGCGTTCGTCGCACAGTTCGATTTGACGGAGCTGGAAGCCATTTCACGCGGCGATTATACGATGAACAGCTCGCTCGGCGTGCCGGGCAACGCCGGTGCGTTCGGCGGGGTGCTTGAATCTCTGCGTGCAAAGGGTGTGCCGCCTGTCACGACGACCGACGGCCCTTCGGGCATTCGGCTGTATAGCTGCTGCTCGCTTCTGCCCATTGGAACCTTGCTTGCCTGTACCTTTGATACGGCGCTCGTCGAAGAGGTCTATGCGCTTCTCGGACAGGAAATGCGTGAACGCGGATCGGATGTTCTCTTGGGCCCCGGCATGAATATCCATCGCAATCCGCTTTGCGGCCGCAATTTTGAGTATTTTTCCGAAGACCCCTATTTGACGGGCAAGATCGCCGCTGCCTGTGTGCGCGGCGTGCAGAGCGCGGGCGTTTCCGCCTGCCCCAAGCATTTTGCCTGCAACAATCAGGAATTTCGCCGCAACCGCAATGATTCGCGCGTTTCCGAACGCGCGCTGCGTGAAATTTATCTGAAAGGCTTTGAGATCTGTATAAAGGAAGCAAGTCCGAAGACCATTATGACCTCGTACAATAAGATCAACAGCGTGTACGCACATTATAATTACGACCTTTGTACCACGATCCTGCGTGGGGAGTGGGGCTACAGGGGGCTTGTGATGACCGACTGGTGGATGCGCCCGCAGCATTCGCCGGAATTCCCGCAAATGCGCGACAACGCCTATCGTGTGCGTGCCCAGGTGGATCTCCTGATGCCCGGCGGCAGCCGCACAGGCAAGCGCAAAAGCGACGGCACACTGCTGAAAACCTACGGAAAGCCGGAGGGGATCACCTTAGGCGAAATGCAGCGCAGTGCGGAAAATGTCCTGCGCTTTGCGATGCACAGCCCCGCCATGGAGCGGCTGAAGCCGAAAGAATAAGCCAAAAGCGGGGAGACGCTTTCCTGCAAGGTCTCCCCGTTTTTGCACTTTCTCCGTGCACGGCGCGGATTTCGGATTGACAACTGCCCGTGTTTTGACTATAATAGAGTTCGTCACAAACGCCGCTGTGGCGAAATCGGCAGACGCAAGGGACTTAAAATCCCTCGGTGGCAACACCGTACCGGTTCAAGTCCGGTCAGCGGCACCAGCGGCAAGCTGCCGCTTCCAAGTCGCGCACTTCACGTTTGTGGAGTGCGTTGCTTTTTTGCCCGCGTTTTTTATCGGTACTTATTTTGTCAACATGACCCATGAAACGTAAAGCTGAAATTCGGAGCAGGGAAGGCGCGATTCGGATTTCAGCTTTTAGATTGTAATTCTTAACGATATGGTTTTGCACAATTTGAGTTTTCCTTCAAAGGGGGCTTGTTTTCCATGTACAGAAAGATCACGGCCGTTGTTCTTGTAGGGGTGTTGCTGCTTGCCTCGTTCGGCTGCATGCACACGGCAGAGCAGACGGTAGACTATGGCCTTGCAGAAAACTGGGCTTATCTTGAGATCGACGAAACCGGGCGCGCGGATGTGTTCTTCGTTTGCCCGACCGTTTACGGCGGCAGCGCGGATAGCTTCAATATGCCTTTGGATGACGCTTCGGCGAAAGCAGATTTTGTCGGGGCTACCAACATGGAAAAAGGGATATATGACGCGGGGTGTCGTTTCTTTGCACCGTACTATCGGCAGGCGGGGCTGAATGCTTATGCGCTGTCCGCGCAGGAGCGGGAGGAATACCTGGCTTTTGCCTATGCGGATGTGAAAAATGCTTTTCTTTACTATATGGAGCATTATAACGAGGGGCAGCCCATTATTTTGGCGGGCTTTTCCCAAGGGGCAGATCTATGCCTGCGGCTTTTGAAGGATTGCTTTGCCGACGAAGCGACAGCGTCTTTGCTTGTCGCCTGCTATGCGATCGGCTGGAGCATTTCCGAAGAAGAGCTGGCGGCATATCCGCATATGCAGTTCGCCTCCGGCGAGCGGGATACCGGGGTGATCGTTTCTTTTAACAGCGAAGCGGAAGAAATTGACGATTCTCTGATCATACCTGCCGGTACGCATACGCTGGCGATCAATCCGCTCAATTGGAAAACCGATGGCACGCCTGCGGATAAATCCGAAAACTTGGGCGCTTGCTTCACGGATTATGAGGGGAATATCCAAACAGAGATCCCGCATTTGACCGGTGCCTATATCGATCCGGAGCGCGGCGCATTGAAAATAACGGATGTTTCCGCGCAGGAGTATCCCGCGGGATTATCTATATTCCGGGACGGCATATATCATATCTATGATTACCAATTCTTTTACCGTAACCTCCAGGAAAATGTCGGCGTGCGGTTAGACGCCTATTTTGCCGCATAGCGAGCCGATTGGATTCATTTCTCCAAATCGCTTCACGCGATGCGGGCACAACCTTTTCAAAAGCCGGCAGATAGGATGCTTCCCGCCTTTTTCAAAAAAGCATCTTGCGATTTATTTATTTGATACGAGCGTTGCAGAGCATATTGAACCTTCGTTCCATTTTGCAGATCTTGGTTCAATATGCTCTGTTTTTTCGCAGTCTTTTTCCCGGGCAATGCGGTAAAGTCCGTATTATGGGACTTAGTATGTGCTATGCTGTGGCTATGTGGGGAAAGTACTGCGGCAGGGATATATTGAAAACGCAAAGGGCAGCAGGAAATTCCCGCTGCCCTTTGGGCTTTCGGCATAGCCGCAATAAAAATTCTTTTTTCTATCCACATCAACGGAGCGCCTGATGACAAATATATTATACACATTTTTTAATACAGTGACAAGATATTTCAAAATGTTAGAAAAACACTTGACAAATGTTATTTTTTGCCCCATTATTATATTGTGATGTTTTATAACCTCACTATAACTTCTTAAATAAAAAAGGAGGGTATACATGGAGTCTATTCCGCTCGCACACACGCGCCAGGGGAGCGGCGAAGCCGGTGTTCAGACGCTGCAGGAGCACAGCCGCCATGTCGCCGAGATTTGCGCGGCGCTGAGCGGCAGGATCGGGCTTCGTAACTTAGGGTATTTAACAGGCCTTTTGCACGATGCGGGCAAGGCGCATCCAAAATGGCAGACACATTTGCGCGAAAACACATCCGAAAAGCCGGGGCATGCTTACGCGGGGATGCTCTGGCTCTGGGAAAACCGCACAGGCGGCGGGGATTCACAAAACCTTGCCGCGCAGTTTGCCACGCTGGCGATCGGCTGTCACCACAGCGGCAGGTGCGATATGATCTCGCCGGATGGAATCGATTGCTTCAGAGAACGTATGGCTGCCGCGCATGCCGATTCGATGTATATGGAAAGCATGAATCATTTTTTTGCGCATTGCTGCACAAAAGCCGAAGTTTATGCGCTGCTGGAAAGCGCCGCAGAGGAACTGCACGCGTTGTGCGGGCGCGTCGCGGCGGCGTTTCCGTTACAGGGCGAGGATAGGCAGGCGAACAAGCGGTATGCAAACAGCGTCCGTTTTGCCATGGGTCTTGTCCAGCGCTTTTTATTCAGCGCCTTGGTGGATGCTGACTGGACCGACACCGCCTGTTTTATGCAAAACCGTCCGCTGCCAAAAGAGCCGGACGATATACAGCGGCAAGGAACTTGGGACAAGCTGTCAGAACATACCGAGCAGTTTGTGACGGCATTGCCGGCGCTTTACCCCATAGATCGTCTGCGCCGGGATATCTCAGAACGATGTATGCGTGCCGCTGAGCGCTGCGGCGAGGGGGTCTATCGCCTTTGTGTGCCGACCGGCGGCGGAAAAACCTATGCGGGACTGCGCTTTTGTATGCAGATGGCAAAAAAGCACAATGCGCAGCACGTGTTTTATTTCTCACCGTATAAATCGATCACCGGACAAAACGCCGCCTGTATTCGGCAGGCGCTTGGCAGCGTGGATGCGGTGCTGGAACACCATTCCGACGTTCTCGCACCCGAAGAGAACACGGAAAGCGAACGCTTTTTAGCGCAGTCGCAGCGCTGGCAGGGGGTGCCGGTGATCTGTACGACGATGGTGCAGTTCCTGAATACATTGTTTGCCGCACCGCGGCAAAACGTGCGCCGGCTGTGTGCGCTTTCAAACAGTGTGCTGCTGTTTGATGAGATCCAGGTGTTGCCGCTGCAGCATACCTACCTGTTTAATTTGGCCGTCATGACGCTGTCTGAATTATTGCACTGTACGGTCGTGTTGTGCACCGCCACACAGCCGACGCTGGAGCGCGCTGCCTACCCGCTGCGTTTTTCCGAACCTGTAGATCTGGTGGAAAACAGCAAAGACCTGTTCCTTCCGTTTTGCCGGACGCGTCTCATCCCAAAGTTGATCCCCGGCGGTATGCACGCACCGCAGCTTGCCGATTTCATTTGTGCGCAGGCACGGAATAATCGAAGCATTTTGATCGTGCTCAATACGAAAAAAGCCGTCAACAGCCTGTTTGATGCGCTGCAGGGGCAGACACCGGCAGATACGAAGCTGTTTTGTCTGACGACTTATCTCTGCAGTCAGCACCGACGCGATGTGCTTACACAAATATCAAAAGCTTTGCGCAGCGGAGAACGGCTGATCTGCGTCAGCACCCAGCTGATCGAAGCGGGCGTGGACTTGAGTTTTGACTGTGTGGTGCGCAGCCTTGCAGGACTGCCGAATATCGCACAGGCTGCCGGACGCTGCAACCGCCACGGGCAGGGCGGCGTGCGCGATGTGTATCTGGTCGTGTGTGCCGATGAGGATCTGCGCCATCTGCCGGAGATCGACGATGCGCGGCGGATCACACGCGACTTACTCGACACGTGCGATCCAAACACCGACCTGCTTTCCCCGCAAATGATGGACGCCTATTTCCGGCAGTATTACGAGAACGCGGCGCAGTCGAACAAGGCGGCGTATCCCGCACCGGGGCGTGACTTACCGCAAAATACCACGCTTTTGGATCTGCTGTCGAGTAATACTTGCGGTGTGCGGGCGTTCGTGGAAAGCGGGCATAAAAGGCCCGGAACATGGAGTCTGTGCCAAGCATTCGGCACGGCGGAGCGCCTGTTTGAAGCCATAGCCGACGCTGCGGTTCCCGTGCTGGTGCCGTATAAAGAAGGCGTACGAAAAATCGCAGAGCTGTTTTCCTTGTCGCCGGATAAGGTGCGGTTGTCCGATCTGCAGCCCTATACCGTATCGCTTGGGAAAAGAGATGTGGACAGGCTCGAACAAGCGGGCGCGGTTTATCCTGCCCTGCAGGGTGCGGTGCGCGTCTTGCGGGAAGAATTCTATGACAGCGAGAAGATCGGTGTTCGCATACAGGCGGAGGCTGTGCCGCCCTGTTTCGTATAAAGATAAAGTAAACGGATTAAAGGAGGAATCTGTTTGGAACACGCCAATTCTATTTCCCTGCGGGTTTGGGGGCGGTATGCGCTGTTCAGCGACCCCATCACCCGCCTCGGCGGTGAAAAGTGCAGCTATCCGATCCCGACGTATCAGGCGATCAAAGGGATCTTGGAAAGCTGTTACTGGAAGCCGACATTCGTCTGGGTGCCGGACGAGATCCGCATCCTGCGCCCCATTGAGACCGAGTCTAAAGGGGTGCGCCCGATTCAGTACAACAACGGGAAAAACGACCTGTCCATCTACACCTATTTGTCCGATGTCGAATATCAGGTGCGTGCGCATTTTGAATGGAATCTGCATCGCCCCGACCTTGTGGGCGACCGGAACGAAAATAAGCACTATTTTATTGCAAAGCGCATGCTTGAGCGCGGCGGGCGCCGGGATGTTTTCCTCGGGACGCGCGAATGTCAGGGGTATATTGAACCCTGCGAATTCGGCGCGGGAACGGGCGCGTATGACAACACACCGCCTATGCCTCTGGGGCTGATGCTGCATGGCATCACCTATGCGGATGAGTCCGGCGACGGGCATATGTACGAGCGTCTCTGGCGGCCCGTTATGCGCGCGGGCGTGGTGCAATTTGTACGCCCGGAAGACTGCCCGGTCGTGCGGCCCATCCGCAAACAAAATATTAAGACTTTCACGCTCGGCGAAACGGTCGAGCCTGTCGAACGTCTGTTTAAGGAGGTGGCGCCGCGTGGGATGGATGGAACGCTGCTTTGAAACCTATGAAAACAACCGGGATCTGATCGGCGTGCCTGCCCAAAAAGCGGTGAAGGATACCGGCAGGCGTGAAGCACCCATCCTGCTGCCGGTTGCCCATACGACCCAAAAAGCCCATGTCGAGGTGAATCTCTCGGATGACGGCGTTTTTCAATCGGCTTGGGTGCTTCGCCCGGACGAGATGACCACGATCATCCCCTGTACCGAAGAATCCGGTTCGCGTACCTCCGGCGCAGTTCCGCACCCGCTTGCGGATAAGCTGCAATATATCGCGGGAGATTACAAGGCGTTCGGCGGTCCGAAAGCAAGCGCGTGGGAACCGTATCTGGAGCAGCTTCGCGCATGGTGTGCCTCACCGTACAGCCACCCAAAGGTGCGCGCGGTGCTGACTTATTTGGAAAAAGGCTGCCTGATCGCTGACCTTGTGCGCGAACGTATCCTGTACACAGACGCAGCGGGACATTTGCTGCAAAAGTGGGATGGCACAAAAGACGAAACCCCCGCCATATTTGGAGTTTTGACCGGCGGCGACGAGTTCGAGACCTTCGTGCGTTTCCGCGTCGGCGGCGTAGCGCTCGCAGGGAACAAAGCAGTACAGGAAAGCTACATCCGCTATTATCTTTCCGCCATGCAGCAAACGGATTTCTGCTATGTGCAGGGGGAAAGCATGCCGGTCTCACGCTTAAGCCCCGCAAAGATCCGCAACGCGGGCGATAAAGCCAAGCTGATCTCCAGCAACGATAGTCAGAATTTCACATATCGTGGACGCTTTGAAAATGCCGAACAGGCGCTGAGTGTCGGCTACGAGACCACGCAAAAAGCACATAACGCGCTGCGTTGGCTTTGCGGGCGGCAGGGCGTGCAGAACGGCGACCAGACCATCCTGGTCTGGGGTACGGAAAACGAGCCGATCCCCGCCGTTACGGCAGATACTTTGGAACTTACCGAAAACGCACCCGGCCTATCCGACCTGCCGACACTGCCAAACGATTTTGAGACGGAAAAGGCGCAGCCGACCACGCGGGAGGCTTTTGCCCTGCAATTCAAAAAAGCGGTGCAGGGGTATCGCGCAAAGCTGGGCGCACATTCCAAGATCACCGTCATGGTGCTGGATTCCGCAACGCCGGGTCGGCTGTCCGTCCGCTATTATCGGGAGCTTTCCGGCTCGCGGCTCGTCGATTGCGTGGAGGATTGGCATCAAAGCTTTGCTTGGGAGCTGCGCTACCGTAAAGTCGAAATTCCGCAGTCCGGCGGCAAGCCGGCCTTAAACCCCATAACCTTTCTCGGCGCGCCTGCACCTGCGGATATTGCCAAAGCAGCATACGGCGAGCGCGTCGACCAAAAGCTCAAGCAGCAGACCATTGAACGGCTGCTGCCCTGCATCACGGAGGGCAGGCGATTCCCGCGCGACCTAATGCTTTCCGCCGTACACCGCGCATCCAACAGCGTCGCTCTGGACACTTGGGAAGCGAACAAGACGCGCAGCATTGCCTGTGCCTTGGTGCGCGGCTATTATCACCGAAATCTAAAGGAGGATTTTTCTATGGCAGTTCAAAACGATTGCAACGACCGCAGCTATTTGTTCGGACGCATCCTTGCCTATGCCGAACAGATCGAGTATACCGCCTCGCGCGCGCAGGATATCGCACCCGCCGACCGGCGGCCGACCAACGCGCTGCGTTATGAGGTCGCGTTCACGATCCATCCCGCCAAAACGACCGCGCTGCTTGAAACACAGCTTCAACCGTACCTGACCCGTTTGGCAAGGGCGGGAAAATCTTCTTATCTGCACGATCGGATGCTGGAACTTATGGATCGGCTGAAATTGGATGGCTTTACAAATCAACCGCTTTCAGAACTGTATCTGCTGGGCTATGCCGCGCAGCGTATGGAATTTATCAAAAAACACGATGCCGAAAACGACGCCCAATCTACTGTTTCTGAATAAAACATTTTTGGAGGTATATCATGAAAACTTTACAGAACAAAATCGACTTTGCACTTGTCCTTGCCGTCCGACACGCCAATCCGAACGGCGATCCGCTCAACGGCAACCGCCCGCGTGAGACCTATGAGGGCTTCGGCGAAATTTCGGACGTCTGTCTCAAACGAAAGATCCGCAACCGCCTGATGGACATGGGCGAATGTGTTTTCGTACAATCCGATGACCGCTGTACAGACGGCCTCCACAGCCTCAAAGAGCGCGCAGATGCCTGCCCCGAGCTTGTGGCAGCGAGCAAAGCGAAAGACCGCGAGGCCTATGCGCAGGCTGCCTGCGAGACTTGGCTGGATGTGCGCAGCTTCGGACAGGTGTTTGCATTTAAATCGAAAGGAGATGGTGTTTCCGTCGGCGTGCGCGGCCCGGTTTCGATCCACCCTGCGTTCAGCGTGGATCCCATTACCATTGACAGCCTGCAGATCACAAAAAGTGTGAATGGTGAACCCGGCGATAAAAAATCGAGCGATACCATGGGCGCCAAGCACCGCGTTGGTTTCGGCGTATATACCACGTTCGGCAGCATCAACTGCCAGCTTGCTGAAAAGACGGGCTTTACCGACGCGGACGCAGAAAGCATCAAACACGCGCTCTGCACGCTGTTTGAAAACGACGCTTCCTCCGCGCGTCCCGACGGCAGCATGGAGGTGCTTCGCGTATATTGGTGGCGGCACAACTGCAAAAGCGGGCAATATCCGTCTGCCAAAGTCCACCGCTTGCTGAAGGTGGAGAAAAAAACGGATGCGCCGCGCACGATCGAGGATTACAATATCACCTGCGATACGCTGCCTGATCTCGCGGTGGAAGTCTATGGCGACGAATCCTGACGATTACCTCCCGCTGTCCGGCATCCAGCATTTCTGTTTTTGCCGGCGGCAGTGGGCACTGATCCATCTTGAACAGCAGTGGGCGGAAAACCTGCGCACAGCACAGGGGCGGCTTCAGCATGCGCGCTGTCATGACGATACATATTCGGAATCGCGCGGAAACTTACGCATTGTGCGCGGCATGCGCGTAGCTTCTCAAACACTGCGGCTGAACGGCGTATGCGATGTGGTGGAATTCCGCGCAGATCCGAACGGGATAGAGATCCAAGGGTGGTCGGGGACCTGGCACCCTTCTCCGGTGGAATATAAGCACGGTGTCCCGAAAGAACACGACGCTGACCGTTTGCAGCTTTGCGCGCAGGCAATGGCGCTGGAAGAAATGCTGGTTTGTACGATCCCGCGCGGCGCACTGTATTATGCGGGCACGCGGCGGCGCGAAGCAGTGGAACTGACTGCGGAGCTTCGACTGAAAACACAGACAATGGCGGACGAAATGCACGAACTGTATGCCCGCGGATACACGCCGAAGACCCGTCCCGGTAAGCATTGCAATGCCTGCTCCCTGAAAGAGCTCTGCTTGCCGGCACTTTGCCGCCGCGGTAATGTGTCGGGTTATATTCGCACACATCTTGAAGAAGCACAGCGGGGAGGGGAAACATGAGAAAACTGCTCAATACGCTGTTTGTCCTAACCGAGGACAGCTACCTTACCCTGGATGGTGAAAACGTTGTGGTGCGCCGCGGCGAAGCGGAAACTGCTCGCTTTCCGCTGCATACTCTGGAGAGTATTCTATGCTTTTCTTATCCCGGCGCATCGCCTGCTTTGATGGGTGCATGTGCCGCGCACGGGGTGGATCTGGTCTTTTTCTCCCCGCGCGGAAAATTCCTGGCGCGCACGGTAGGCGAAACGCGCGGCAATGTCTTGCTGCGCCTGACGCAATGCCGCATAGCGGACAAAGAAGCAGAAAGCTGTCGGCTGGCGCGCAGCTTTATTCTCGGTAAGGTTTATAACGCCCGTTGGGTGCTCGAACGCGCTACGCGTGACCATCCGCAGCGGGTGCCTGTGGAACGGCTCAAAACAGTTTCCGCACAGCTCGCAGAAGCGCTCCCACGCATTGAAGCGTGCGCAGCACCGGAAGAACTGCGCGGGCTGGAGGGGGAGGCGGCACAGCGATATTTTGACGCGTTTGACAGCCTTATTTTGCAGCAGAGGGACACATTTGCGTTCCATGGGCGCAGCCGCCGCCCGCCACTCGACCCCATCAATGCGCTTCTGTCCTTTGCCTATACTCTTTTGGCGCGGGATTGCACAGCCGCGTTGGAGGGCGTCGGGCTTGACCCGTATATCGGATTCCTGCACCGGCAGCGACCGGGTCGCTGCAGCCTTGCGCTTGACTTGATAGAGGAGCTGCGCTGCCCCTACGCCGACCGTTTTGTGCTTTCGTGTGTAAACCGAAAAATCGTAACAGACAGGCATTTTCAAAAACAGGAAAGCGGCGCCGTTCTGCTCAATGACGAGGGCAGGCGTGCATTTCTCGGCGCCTGGCAGCGCCGAAAACAGGAAACCTTGCAGCACCCGTTCCTGCACGAAAAGATCCCATGGGGATTGGTGCCCTATGTGCAGGCGCTGCTGTTGGCGAGAATGCTGCGCGGGGATCTGGAACGTTATCCGCCATTTTTTTGGAAGTGAGGGAACGGAATGCTGGTGCTTGTAACGTATGACGTTAATACGGAGACTGCGGCCGGGCGCAAGCGGCTGCGGCAGGTGGCAAAGCAGTGCGTAAATTACGGACAGCGTGTGCAGAATTCGGTGTTTGAATGTTTATTGGACGCTGCACAGTATGCAATGCTGAAGGCGCGCCTGACCGCGCTTATCGACGAGCAGATCGACAGCCTCCGTTTTTACAGGCTCGGAAATGCGTACCAAAGCAAGGTGGAACACGTCGGCAAAAGCCCGCGCTTCGCACAGGACGATGTTTTATTGTTGTGATGTGCGGTGCGAACGTCAAGAGCACAGCCGTATGGCGTGCCTTTCGCACCGGAAAAATGAGGGTTGATGTGCAAACCGAAATCCAACAAATGCTTTTTATTTCGGTTTGTGGACAGTTTCAGAGTAAGATTTGTATAATCTGTCTATGATTTTGCCAATTTAATGCCTTTTGCCTTGGCACATTTTGCTGTCGCTCCCCGCCCGGGGAGCGTGGATAGAAATTGTACAAGTCAATGTTAAAAACTTCGTGTGCGGTGGTCGCTCCCCGCACGGGGAGCGTGGATAGAAATATTACTATAATTGGCATTGTCGGGGGTATTGCCTGTCGCTCCCCGCACGGGGAGCGTGGATAGAAATTCTTTATCCTTGTAAAGAGGGGACAGGGGAGAAGCGCGTCGCTCCCCGCACGGGGAGCGTGGATAGAAATTGTTTTGATGTCTCGGGAAGTAGACAATGAACATGTCGCTCCCCGCACGGGGAGCGTGGATAGAAATCTAAACCATTGCGAATATCGCCGACAATACAAGAGTCGCTCCCCGCACGGGGAGCGTGGATAGAAATACCTTGCCGAAGCTCGTTTTCTCTATGTACGGATGAAGTCGCTCCCCGCACGGGGAGCGTGGATAGAAATAACTGCCGTCTCCCCGTCTATCGCCTTGTTGAACTGGTCGCTCCCCGCACGGGGAGCGTGGATAGAAATAATCACTATGACAATAAGCAACAAAGTCTTTGCAGTCGCTCCCCGCACGGGGAGCGTGGATAGAAATACTGCGTAATTACTACTTGAATAATTGTTAGTACGTCGCTCCCCGCACGGGGAGCGTGGATAGAAATTTGTCGGTTCGCGTTTTCTGCTCCATGAACCGCCCGTCGCTCCCCGCACGGGGAGCGTGGATAGAAATGCTCGGTAGGAGGGTGCGCGGCTAATGTTTGATTGGGTCGCTCCCCGCACGGGGAGCGTGGATAGAAATATATATGACACTAAAGACGAACGGGAAAGCAACTGTCGCTCCCCGCACGGGGAGCGTGGATAGAAATCTTGTATAGTTATGTGCATTTGGTATGATGATTTTGGTCGCTCCCCGCACGGGGAGCGTGGATTGAAATCATTTTCTCGGTCCGAAAAATACTCAAGCGCATCCGTCGCTCCCCGCACGGGGAGCGTGGATTGAAATAACAGGCGAAATAACAAAGCGGTCAACGACGAAAGTCGCTCCCCGCACGGGGAGCGTGGATTGAAATATGGCGACGGTCATTGAAGTGCTACCACAACACAAGTCGCTCCCCGCACGGGGAGCGTGGATTGAAATTTGACGCTGACCATGCGAAACTGCGTAGCGCGCGTCGCTCCCCGCACGGGGAGCGTGGATTGAAATTCGGACTGATCCGCACTTCATCTGATTTTGACATGTCGCTCCCCGCACGGGGAGCGTGGATTGAAATTTCGGCGGGGACGATTCGATTCGTGAAATTCTCGGCCACACCCCACACGGGTGTGCGGATAGAAACAAAATTTCCTTTTCGGTGTGGATTTAGGCCAACGGATGCCGCGCCGTTGCAAAGCTGCACAGGCCGCAAGGGCGCGCGGGTAGAAAAATTATAATTATATCGGTTTATGGGCGCTTCTTTATCGCGTCGAATCGGCGCGCGGATAGAAAAAATATCCTGGTTTTGGTTGGGGCTGTCAAAATGGCGGCCATGCATGTGGGGCAGGTGGGAAATACATAACCCCTGCCGCCCGCGCAATAAAATTCCACGCAAAACGCAGATTTTCAGTTGCTATCGCAGCGTCGTTTTGCTATAATCAGCATAACCAAACAGAAAAGGACAGAAGTTGGCTATGATTACCACGGAACTTTACGAAAACGAAAATCAGGATCTGATTGCGATCGTGTATGAAAACGGTACCTGTACGAATTATATCCCAGACCCGATCATGGCTGCATTGGACGGGGATAGCTTTTTGGAAGAAGCGCGTCTCGGCTTCCCGGAGGCGATCCTTTACGATGACGATTTCCACTTCGCGGGCAATACCGCATTCGATCCCGTTGTTCAGCAGGAAAAACGCGACAGCGTGCTGATCGCGGAGATCGGGGAAGAAATTTTGCTGTATCCGAATCGGATGAGCGAACAGCAGCGGGAATTCTTCGCAATGGAGCTCGGGGAGGATGTTTTGGAGGATGCGCTTGCACGTGCTGTAGGAGACGAAGGCGTAGTTGTAGATCTGTAACATCGGGCACGGTCATGAAAGGGGAACAACAGACGATGCTTTTTTTCTACCCGGAGGATTTCGGCGCGGTCGGCGACGGCGCACACAACGATGCGGCGGCGATCCAAAACGCCCTTGACGCAGCGCACCAAAACGGCGGCGGTACGGTCGTGCTCACAAGCGGCAAAACCTATTACAGCGATTCCCTGCACCTTCGCGCACAGGTCGAACTGCATCTGCAAAAGGGCGCGCGGCTCAAAGCGACGGCGGATATCAACGGCTACATCCGTCCGTGCGAGACAATCAACGACCCGAAAACCGCGCTGATCGGCAATCCCGTCACAGGTAAGCCTTCGTTTGCATTCCTGTACGGCTTCGAAGCGGACGGCTGCTCCGTAACGGGCGAGGGCGTGATCGACGCCAACGGTCACGCGTTCGTCGAGCGCAAGGATCAATATTATGTCACGGGCAATTTTTATCCGCGCCCGACGGTCATCTATATTGAAAAAAGCAACCACATCTCGTTTCGGGATATCACCATTACGGACGCACCGTTTTGGACGCTGCACCCGGCAGGGTGCGATGATGTCCTGATCTCGCAGATCCGCATCCTCAACGATCTGGACGTAGCAAATTCCGACGGCATAGACCCCGACCACTGCACGAATGTGCGCATTTTGTGCTGCCACATTGAATGTGCAGACGACTGCATCTGCCTGAAAACCTCTAAAGGCAACGCGGAATACGGGCCGTGCGAAAATATCCTGATCAGCGGCTGTACGCTCATTTCCACCTCCGCGGCGATCAAGATCGGCACGGAGGGCGTGGGAGATTTCCGCAACGTCCTTGTGGATAACTGCATCATCAGCCGTTCCAACCGCGGATTGTCTATTCAGATCCGCGACGGCGGCAACGTGGAAAACGTGCAGTATTCCAACATTATGATCGAAACGCGCCGTTTTTGCCCGGATTGGTGGGGCACGGCCGAGCCGATTGTGTTGACCACCTTTGACCGCGACGAGAACACGCGCTCCGGCAAGATCAAAAACGTGCGGTTTTATAACATCGGCTGTAAGGGTGAAAACGGCGTGCTGATCCATGGCAACGCGGAGAATGCGATTGAGGACGTGACCTTTGAGAATGTCCGTGTGACGCTTTCCAAGACCTCCAAATGGGACTGCGGGCTGTATGACCTGCGCCCCTGCAAGGATCACGGCGTGGAGCAGCACAAGAATTCGGGCTTTTTCCTGCGGTACGCGAAGGACGTAACGCTTGACAAGGTCAAGGTGCGCTTCGAGAACGTCTGCGACGACTATGCCCATGCGCTCGACGCCGCACATTGCGAGAACATCGAATTGATCCGTTTCGACGGCGAAGCGGCAAAAGCAGACCTCGAAGCGGTGAAGATGGGATAGGGCGGCAATAGGACGCACACGCGCGTCACGGATTGAATCCTGCATAAAAAAGCACACAGAAGCAGAAAAGTCCGCTTCTGTGTGCTTTTTGGCTGGGGTGGCAGGATTCGAACCTACGAATGCAGCAGTCAAAGTGCTGTGTCTTACCGCTTGACGACACCCCAATATGGATTTGAAAAAACTCCGCCCTTGCCTTACGGGCTTGCGGCGGAGTTTAAAAAGTGGGGTGGATAGTCGGATTCGAACCGACGGTCTCCAGTGCCACAAACTGGCGCTTTAACCAACTAAGCTATACCCACCATATAAAAGACTTTGCGCAAAAGTCAGGCAAACGAAGGTATCAAACCGCATTTGCTTTTCGCTCAATCTCTCGCGCAAAAGTGGCGCGCTGAGAGGGACTCGAACCCCCGACCCTCTGCTTAGAAGGCAGATGCTCTATCCAACTGAGCTATCAGCGCAAATTCAAATGCTTGAATATTATATATGGCGCGCCACGGTTTGTCAAGAGAAATTCCAAGATTTTTGCAGGATTTCGACACGGCGGATTTAAAAAATGGCGCGCGTAGGAAAAGGCGCGTATCAAGAGACGGTTATCGCGCGTTGAAAGAGCATACCGCAGCGTGTAGGTGTTACAATGATGTGTGACAAATAAGAAAATCAGGCTTTATTCGGTTTGCAAAAATTGTAATCTGTAATAAGACAAAAGAGAACGGTTCTGCGCCTACTAAGACACAGAACCGTTCTCTTTTGTCTTATTTATTTGTACCCAAATTTATTCCCCATACAAATCGTCTACAGCCTGCATGACCTCGTTTGCCACGGGGATGGCGGTCGAGCTGCCGCCGCCGCCGTTTTCCACGACCACGACGATCGCGTAGGGCAGATCCTCGCGCTGCGAGTACCCCACGAACCACGCGTGCGGGTCATCGCCGCCCTCTTCGGAGCTGACCTCCGCCGTACCGGTTTTGCCGCACATCTCAAGACCGCGGAAGCGCCGGTCGCCGTAGTAGTTTTCGACATTCGAGCGCAGCAGCTCCTGCAGCCGCGCGGCGGTAGATTCCGAAAACATCTGTGCGCCGAGCGTGGTCTCCGCCTCCAAGACCGTGTCGCCGTTTTGGGTGGTGATGCGTTCGACAAGGTACGGCATGACCGCCTGCCCGTCGTTCGCGATCGCGCCGACGATCATCAGCATATGGCAGGGGTTGACAAGCGTCGTGTATTGCCCGACACCTGCCCAGCCGAGATCGAGCTGCGACGCTTCGGAAAGATCGAATCGGCTTTGCGCAAGCCGGATGTTCCCCAGTGTATAGCGCTGGTTGAAGCCAAGCGCGTTGGTGGTCGCCGTGAGATTTTCCGTGCCGACCTGCAAGGCGATCTGCGCGAATGCACTGTTGCACGAAACGTTCAGCGCGCGCTCAAATCCGATCGTGCCGTGTGTGCCAAGACACTTGACCGAGCCGCCGTCAATGCCGTAGCTGCCTGTGCAGCGGAAGCGCTGGTCATCAATGTCTGAGATGTTGTCGATCGCCGAAGCGGCGGTGATGATCTTAAAGGTCGAACCCGGCGTATAAAGTCCCGAAAAGAAGCGGTTCATATATACGCCCTCGTATTCGCCGGTCGTGTCATTGTTGATGTTTTCGGTGGGCTTATTTGCAATGTCGAAAGCGGGTTTTGAGACCACGCAAACGAGCTGTCCGGTCTCATAATTGAAAACACCGACCGTGCCTTTTTCGTCGCCGAGCGCATCATACGCCGTTACGCATAGATCCGCGTTTACGGAAAGCTGCAAATCGTTGCCTTTTCCGTATCTTTTGACGTCATATACGCCGTCCACAAAATTGTAGCCGGTCAGTTCCTCCTGATAGGCGGTCTGCACGCCGGTTGCGATATACCCCTCGGAGTCGCCGACCACGTGCAGCGTCGCCGTGCGCACGTCGCGGTCGGCGTTATACTGCCGCTCGCCGTTTACGGTCTCGGCAAGCACAGCGCCCGTTTCGTCTGTAATGGAGCCCGCGGCGGTGAGCGTGTCGCCTGCATACAGGTGGCGGTTCGCATGGCGCATGGCCCAGTCGTCCGCGTTTGACCAGAAGGTATAGAAAAGGATGCCGAGCCCCGCTACAAACAGGGCGGCAAGGGCGTACAGGATCCATGCTCTGCGGGATAGCGTTTTCATACGGCCGTCTCCTTTCCCTCAGCTTCGCTCGATCTTGTCATAGCGCCTGTAGGTGCGCACGTCGATCGCCTTGATAAATGCCACCAAGCCCCAGCAGCACATCATGCTGCTGCCGCCGCGGCTGATAAAGGGGAGCGTCACGCCCGTCCACGGCAGCAGGTCCGTTACGCCGAATACGTGCAGCGCCGCTTGGAACAGCAGCAGCGACGATGCGGCGAGCGCGGCAATGGAATAAAACGTGGAGCGTGCCGCTACCGAATAGCGGATGGAATAGACCACCAGCGCCACAAAGGTCAGAAGCACGGTAAAGGCGATGATGATGCCGAATTCCTCGCACACCATACCGAATGCGAGGTCCTCCGTCGCCGCATAGACCGAACGCAGCCTGCCGTTGCCGATGCCGAGCCCGAACAGCCCGCCGCTTACCGAATAGATGAGCAAACGCACCTGCTGGTAGCCGCCGCCGTTGGAATATTCCCAAACATGGCGGTAGGTCTGGAAACGATTTGCAACATAGGGGCGGAACGTAAGAATGCCAAGGCCCCCCAACAGCGCCGCCGTGCAGACGAGGAATATCGTCTTGATATCGCCCGAACGCAGAAATGCGATGATGATAAAGGTAAAGAAGAAGATCAGTGCCGTACCGAAATCTTTCATTAGGAACAGCATGCCGATGCATGCGCCCGCGAACAAAATGTATTTGGTCAGGCTTCTTGTGGACTGCAAGTGCTCGAGCGTCGCCGCGCCGACAAATACGAACGCGACCTTGACGATCTCGGACGGCTGGATGGACAAAAGACCGTCGCCGATCACGATCCAGTTTCTTGCACCGTTGATCTCATCGCCTATGATCAGCGTGATGCCGAGCGCCGCCAACGCGAGGATCGCTACGGGCGTGCGCAGCTTAATGACACGCTTTGTGTCGCTTAAGATCCAAAGCATCACGATAAAGACGATCATGCCCATGAGTACTGCAACAAGCTGGGTATAGGCGCGGTCGGGATAGACGCTTGTTGTAAGCGTAAGTCCGATTCCGGTTAAAAAGAACGTGATCAGCTCAATCTCAAAGCTTTTTCGCCGCAGTATGATGCCAAACACAAAAAAGTAGATCCATTCCGCCGCAATGTATACGCCGTATACCGTAAACAGCGTGACCATGCTTTCCTGTGTGCCGTTGATGTAAATTTGCAGCATGCACGAAAGCTGGAACAGCGTCATCAAAAGCAGCCAAAACGGCCATTTAACGGGCTTTCTGTAACGGCGCGCATGCGTCGCTTTTTTCTTTTTGGTTGCCATACGCTGCGCCCCCTTACTCTCTGAACATGAAGCTGTACGCGCCGACGGAGATGATGTCGCCGTCATACAGCGGATACGCGCCGAAAACCAGCTCGCCGTTTAAGTACGTCCCGTTTTCCGACTGCAGGTCGGCGACCATCCAGCCGTCGCGCGTCAAATATACCTCGGCGTGCTCGCCGGAGATGTCGCGCATCGGCAGGCAGATGTTGCAGTGGCGTTCGCGTCCTATAAGGCAGCTGCCGCGCAGGTAAAACGCGCTGTTGTCGGCAAGGTTCACAAGCCGCGCCGCATTCGTGAAGTCGGCGACCTCGCCGTTTTCGTCCTCCTGTGGCTCGCCGTAGCCGTTGGAATTGAATTTCATCACGACGTTGCCGAATGAGATGGTGTCGCCGTCCGTGATCTGCCGCGCCCGGCGGATCTGCTCGCCGTTGACGTATACGCCGGTCTTAGACTCGGTGTCAAAGATGAACCAGCCCTCCTTGCGCAGTGCGAGCACCGCATGAAAGCGCGAGACCGTGCCGTATTTGCGCAGCGCGATGTCGCATGAGCGGCTGCGCCCGATGGAGGTCTCCCAATTCGAGATCTCGATCTCACTGTCGTCCGCCAAATTAACGAGCGTCGCCATGACCTCCCGGCGCGGGCGCAGACGAAACAGCGAAAATACGCACCGCAGGATCAGCAGCACGGCAATGCCCGTGAGTACATAGCGTGAAAGGTATTCAAACTGTGAAAAAAAGGCTTCCAAACTTTCCGCACTCCTTTCGTTTTAAAGGGAGTTACTGTACATTCTTTAAGGAATCATAAACGCGTATATTCACCGCACCCTGATCGCAGTTGTGCCGGTAAATGCTCAGCGCAAGGCCGATGCCGAGGTAAACGCCGAGGTTCGACGATCCGCCCGCTGAGAAAAAGGGGAGGGTGATGCCGATGACGGGCATGAGCATTAAGCACATGCCGACGTTGATGACCGTCTGCGAAATGATCATCGCCGCCATGCCGCAGCAAATGAGGTTGGTCGAACGTTCCCGCGATTTTCTGCCGATGAGGATGAGCCGCACCGAAATCAGACACAAAAGTCCGAGCGCCGCAAGGCAGCCGATGAAGCCCAATTCCTCGCCGATGACGGTGAAAATAAAGTCGTTCTGGCTTTCGGGCACGGTGCCCGCCTGCGTATAAGCGCCCTGAAACAGCCCTTGCCCCGTGATACCGCCGGAGCCTATGGCGTTGATGCCGTTTTGTTGCTGATAGATGATGTTGGGGTAAAGCTCAGGGTAGATCAGGGCAAGGAAGCGGTTTTTCTGAATGGAAGAAAACACGAACGTCCATACCAGAGGCACCGCCGCGCACAGCAGCGCGAAGCCGCCTAAGAAGTACCCCCAGTGCACCCCGCCGATGAACAGCATGATGATCGCGATGATCAAAAAGATGACCGCCGAGCCCATGTCACCCGTCAGCAGGACGAGCGCAGTGGGCACCAGTGCGTGCAGCCCCAACTGCACAACGCTCCAAAAGCGGTTGAGCTTGTCCCGCAGGCGCTCCAGATGCACGCTGAACGTGATGATAAAGCCGATCTTGACAAATTCCGAGGGCTGGATGCTGAACACACCGAAGTCGAGCCAGGTGCGCGCGTCGGGACGCGACGAGGGGGCAGATCCGAACGGGAACAGCAGTAGCAGCGCCAAAATGCATATGCCGCCGATGATCAGCCAATAGCGGGTAAAGACCTCGTAATTGAAATATGAGATCACAAGGCACATCCCTATGCCTAAAAACACGGCAATGAGCATCGTAAGAAAATCCCGTGAGAAAAGCTCGCCTTCCGCAAGGTCACAGCGTGTGGCGCTGTATACCATCAATAACCCGAACAGCGACGCGGCAATGCACGAGAAAAACAGCAGCTTATCGGTTTCTTTTATAAAAAGGCTCACGGCGCCTAAGCGTTTTTTCATGACGGCTCCTTATATAACAGCTTGTCCGACCGTATATTACGGCGGGCACTCTGTATTCCATCGTTTCCTGTATATTCCTATGGCTATTATAGTATGCCGCCCATGGTTTTTCAAGGAAAAAAGTATTTACGCCGAAATAAAAGCGTGGTATACTTGTCTCGGTGATGGCATGCAGCAGTTTGTAACAAAAAACGCGGCGCAAACGCTCGCGCTCGGCGAACGGCTCGGTGAAACGCTTTGCGGCGGCAGGGTCGTGGCGCTGTTCGGCCCAATGGGCATGGGCAAGACCGTGTTCGTCTCAGGTGTCGCGCGCGGTATGGGGCTTTCGGACGCGGTCAGCAGCCCGACCTTTGCCATTGTCAATGTCTACGGCGCGAACGATGCACTTTGCCATTTTGATATGTATCGGGTGAGCACCTGGGAGGATCTTGCTTCCACGGGCTTCTTTGAGTATATGGACGCAGGCAGCGTGCTTTGCATCGAGTGGAGCGAGAACATCGAAAACGCTCTGCCCGACGACGCGATCCGCGTAACTCTCGCGCCCGGCGCCGAGGAAGACGAACGCATCATCACGATAGAGGGGGTAAAGCTTTGAGGATTTTGGCGCTGGAATGTGCAAGCGTTTCGGCAAGCGCCGCGCTGACGGACGATGACAAGCTGTTGGGCGAGAGCTTTTTGGCGACCGCGCTCAAGCACAGCCGCACGCTCATGCCCATGACCGAGGCGCTGCTTTCGGTGAGCGAAACGCCGATCTCTTCCGTCGACCTGTTTGCTGTGACCGTAGGACCCGGCTCGTTTACGGGCGTACGCATCGGTGTGGCGGCTGCAAAAGGCATGGCGGATGCAGCGGGCAAGCCCTGCTTCCCCGTTTCGGCGCTTGAAGCTGCCGCCTACCCGTTTTTGGAAACCTCTGAAACGGTCTGCGCGGTCATGGATGCGCGCTGTATGCAGGTCTACACTGCACTTTTCCAAAACGGCGAACGCCGAACGCCCGACGAAGCGCTGACGATTGAAGCGCTCGGCGAGAGGCTCGGGCAGATCACGGGGCAAATCCTGCTCGTCGGCGACGGCACAGAGCTCGTATACAATACCCTGCAAGAAAAACTCGGTGAACGCCTTTTGATGTCGCCCGCGCAGCTTCGGCTGCCGCGCGCGTCCAGCGTTGCCTTTTTGGCAGGGGCGCACATGGCGCGCGGGGAAGCCCCCGTGAAAGCGGCCAAGCTCAGCCCTATCTATCTCCGGCTGCCGCAGGCGCAGCGGGAGTTGAATCAAAAAATGAAGCAAAAGGAGCAAACGGTATGATCTATCTCGGTGCCGATCACGGCGGCTATACACTCAAAGAAGAGATCAAGGCGTATCTCACGGAACAGGAGATCCCCTTCGTTGACTGCGGCACGGATTCCAAGGACTCGGTGGACTATGCGCCCATCGCGCAGAAGACCTGCTTGAAAATGCTTGCAGATCCTGATAAGGCAAGCCGCGCAGTACTTTGCTGCGGCACGGGCATCGGCATTTCCATGGCGGCAAATAAAATACACGGTATACGCGCAGCGTGCTGCTCGGACTATTTTGCCGCCAAGTACACAAGGTTGCACAACGACGCGAACGTGCTGTGCCTCGGCGGGCGCGTGGTCGGCGCGGGGCTTGCATGCGAGCTTGTAGATGTGTTCCTGCATACGGATTTTGAAGGGGGCCGGCATCAGCGCCGCATCGACCAGATTGCCGCGCTGGAAAACGGCGAGGATCTGAACCGGGCATAACTTATAATACCGAAACCCTTGAAAAATCCTTGTAATTTTTTGTCGGACAGGCTATAATGAAATACGATATGAATAAACTCTCGGAGGCGTTTTATGGGAAAGGTTACCATCACCAATCATCCGCTGATCCAACACAAACTCACACTTCTGCGCGACAAAAATACGGGTTCTAAGGAATTCCGTTCGCTCGTGCAGGAGATCGCCATGCTCATGTGCTATGAGGCAACGCGCGATCTGCCGCTGCAGGAGGTCGAGATCGAAACGCCGGTTTCCATGGCGAAAACCAAGGTGATCTCCGGCAAAACGCTTGCATTTGTGCCGATCCTGCGTGCGGGCATGGGCATGCTCGGCGGCGTACTGGAATTGGTGCCATCCGCAAAGGTCGGGCATATCGGTATGTATCGTGACCCTGAAACGGTCAAGCCCGTTCCGTATTACTGCAAGCTGCCGTCGGATATCTCGCAGCGCGAGGTCATTGTGCTTGATCCGATGCTTGCCACGGGCGGTTCCGCGGTGGACGCGATCAGCCAGATCAAGACCTATCATCCGAAGTCCATTAAATTCATGGGTATCATTGCCGCACCCGAGGGGCTCGAGGCGCTTACGAGCGCGCATCCGGACGTGGATATTTACTGCGCCGCGCTGGACGAAAAGCTTGATGAGCACTGCTACATCGTGCCGGGTCTCGGCGACGCGGGCGACCGTATTTTCGGCACAAAATAAATACATAAGCGGGCAGGGGCAAAGCGCCTTTCTGCCCGCTTTTTGCAGGGAGGAGAAACATGGGATTCCGAAAAATTCTTGTGGGACTTTGTGTGCTCGGAGGGCTGATCTTTATGCTGACGGCGTGTGACAAAGACGGGCAGAACGTGATCTCTGTCGATACCGGCAAGACCTATCAGACCGTGCAGGGCTTCGGGGCGAGCGCCGCGTGGTGGGCGCAGGACGTCGGCGGCTGGACAGAATCCGGTGAGAGCGGCGAAGCGGTGCGCGACGAGATTTTGACGCTTCTCTACGGTGATACGGGTATTGATCTCGACATTTACCGCTACAACCTCGGCGCCGGCTCCAAGGCAGAGGACAGCTCCTACTATTCCGACCCTTGGCGCAAGACGCAGAGCTTTATTGCCGCCGACGGTACCGTGGATTATTCGCTGGACGCAAACGCCGTCTGGTGTATGCGAAAAGCGACCGAGCTCGGCGTACCGAGCGTGGTGTTTTTTTCCAACAGTGCGCCCGACACC
>UQZS01000020.1 GCA_900545625.1 uncultured Oscillospiraceae bacterium
ATGAACCGGCAGCGTCTCTGTCTGCGTATATTTGCAGATGGAGCAGGTGCGTTCTCTGGAACCTGTTTCGGTTGTGGTGGGCTCCTTTGTTATCGTCCAATCATCGAAAGTATGGTTGCCCACTTCAGTTTTCTTGCCGCAGCGGCATTCCTTCCAGTGCTGGGTTTTATCTTTCTGCCAATCGCCGTAGCTGTGCTCATGTTTAAGCATCGGAATGGTTTCGGTCTGCACATAGTCGCAGACCGTGCAGTCACGTGCTTTGGAGCCTTCTTCGGTCTCGGTGGCCGGCTTCGTCACTCTCCATTCGCCGTAGGCATGGTTTGCCACATTCAGCTTTTCACCACAGGAACACTCCTGCCAGTGATTAGTATCATCATATTTCCATGCTTCATCGTGAACATCGTGCGTATGAACCGGCAGCGTCTCTGTCTGCGTATATTTGCAGATGGAGCAGGTGCGTTCTTTTAAACCCTCCTCCGTTGTGGTGGCAGGCTTGGTTTCCGTCCAGTCGCCGAAAGTATGGTTGGCTACAGTATCTTGATTAACTTCTTTGCAGTAGTAGCATACCTTCCAGTGTGTAGTCGAACCGCTACTCCAGTCGTCGGTATAGTAATGTTGGTGTTCCCTGTATCTATCAATCTGCTCATAGCCGCAGGTAAGGCACTGCCTTTCACATACGTCATACTTCGTATTTACATCATAATAGATCAGCTCCCATTCGCCGAAGTTATGGGGGCTCTCTTCAGATTTCTCTCCGCAGCTGCATTCTTTCCAATGCTGGGTTCCATTATTTTTCCAGCCGCCGAAGCTGTGTTCATGGGGGGGAGTAGGCCCCTCTCCGCCGCCGGTATTGCCGCCGATTGCCCAGTCGCCCCAGGCGTCTCTCTGCCATACGGTATAAGAGCCGTCCGGATCGCCGGTAAGGTAAATCTGTCTGGCCCGTACTTTAAGCGTATACGCATCCTTCGACTGAGTGATATTCTTCGAATCGAAAAATACCCACCTGTCTATCTCAACGCTTTCTGTCTGGAGTACCTGACCGTTCAGTACCAGCTGCGCCTCATACTCAAGATACGTGCTGCCTGATGCGTTGGCAGGTTTATCCCACATTACCTGGTTTCCGTATCCCGACCAGCGGGGATTTTCCGGCACATATTGCCCCGCAGCAAACGCTGTCGCCGGCAGTATTCCTACCACCATGCATAAGGACAGCAGCAGCGCCAGCAAACTCTTTTTTCGAAACATCTTCATTTTCTCCTTTACAAGTAGAATCAGTTTTTGGTATTTCCGCCGTCCGGTTCGGATGGATCCTTTCCTCCGGCTGGCGGGTTATCCTGTGCCTTCCGCTTTTTCCTGTATAAGAATACAAGCAGCAGCGCCAGCAGGACAGCCGCCGGTATCGCGGCCAACAGAACAATGTAGACGGCGTTTCCATCCTTTTCGTCTCCCGGCAACGGGTCGGGTTGGATGATTGCAGAAACGGAGAAGGGGGTATCGGAACCGAGTACGGCATACCGGCCCGGGCCGCCGGCTTCAAAGACCAGGCTGCCGTCTTCGGCCTTTGCCTTTATGCGCTCCGGCTCGCCGTCCACCCGCACCGACTGGTAATGGGCGTAGCCCTCCAGATGGCTGTTCATCGGGATGCGCACCGTCATGGCGCTGTCTTTGATTTCCACCGGCTCCCCGTTCTGGCGGATGCTGATCTCATACACCGACAGCAGGCCGTCCAGTTCTTCTTTCAGCTCCGGCTTCTCTTCAAGCAGGCTCTCCGCCTCCATGACGCCGGCGTACAGCTCCACACCCTCCGGAACCGCTTCGGACAGGGAGACGGAAACGCCGGTATTTTCATCGGTCAGTTCCGCGATGCCTTCGCCGCCGGAATCCTGCCCGTTATCCGTGGTTTCCCCGGTGGCTGACGTCTGCGCGGCGTCCCTTGTCTCGGCGTAGCCGCAGACGGTGCAGGTGCGGCTCTCTGTATTGCCATCCGCCGTCCATGCGCCGAAGCTGTGATCCGCCGCATCCTTTTTGTCGCCGCAGGAACACGCCTGCCAGTGCTGTGCCGCGTCGTGCTTTTGGGTATAGCTGTGCTCATGGGGCGGTTCGGTTTCTCCGCCGCCCGACCCCGCCTTGGTCGCCCAGGGGCCCCATTCGCCGACGTCCGCCACCATATACTGGCCGTCCGGGTCGCCCACGATCATGATCCATCTGGCACGCACCCGTATGGTGTACTCTTCCTGCGGCCGCGTCACCACGTCGTTTGTGAAAAACAAATAGGTGTCGATTTCCACTGCCTTGGACTCGACCACATCGTCGCCCAGCAGCAGCTGCGCCTCGTATTCAAAGCTGTCGCCGGAGGCCGCTCCCGCCGGCCGATCCCACTGCACCTGGTTTTGGTAGCCCGACCAGCGGGGATTTCCCGGCACATATTCCCCCGCCGCCGAAACGGACAGGGGAAGGGCCGCGATCATCAGGCATACCGCCAGCAGCATACTGAAAAGCCGTGCGCCTTTTTGCCGCCCCGGCGGTTTTTCCCTGCGCATACGCAATCTCCTCCCTTTATCGCACCGGAGCGCCCTGCGGGGAAAGCGGCGTTCCGCATGCTCCGCAGAAGCGGCTTCCGGGCGGTATCTCCGCCCCGCACTGGGGGCATTTGTTTTCCAGCTTCGCCCCGCAGTTGTTGCAGAATTTGGCGCCGGCCGCACACTGGGTTTTGCAGGCGGGGCAAACCACCATACCCGCGTTCAGTTCCGCCCCGGCGTTTCGCACCACCACCGAGCGGCCGCCGGAGACGATGCACTGCTCAATCACCTGGAAAATCTCTTCCGGCAGCTTTTTCTGCTTGTAGGCGCCCACACCGGCAGTCACCGCCAGCGGCCATGCGATAAACCATCCCAGCGCGCCGGCGCCGATCTTATCCGACCATTCGCCCTGACCCACGGTGACGTTTAAGTTGTCATCCATTCGGATCATCTGCACCGTCGTAGCCATCCTCATGCCGGCAATGGTCTTCCAGCCGTCTTTTTCCTGACGGCCCTGCACCACATAGCCTTCTGTGGTTTCGGCGCTCTGTACCTCCATCCCTTTGGCGGAGGACAGGAACGACGATACGGCGTTCGCCACTACCTGGGTACTCATACCGGCGGGCAGCCGGAATACTCTCGATTCATTTGCCATAGATATCCCTCCAGATATTCAGATTCATTGTCTGTTTATTCGCTCTGCCGGGAGAGCGGCGCCCCGCATTCCGGACAGAATTTCACGCCCGGGGCAGCGGACGCGCCGCACGAGGGGCATACCGTACCGTCAGGCGCGGCCGGAGTTTGTGCAGCAGTCTGCGCAGCCTTGGCCGCTTCCGCTTCCGCACGGATCCGGCCGATTTCCGCCTGTGCCTGCGCCGCTGTTCCCTATACGGCATAATGCCGGTCCGGCACGAAACAGCGGCGGTTGATCATCAGCTCGTTCTCAAGGTACTGGGCAACCTTATCGGCTACGGCGGTCACCGCCCGTTCCTCTCCCTGGGCCGACAGGCCGGGACAGGGTTCACGCATGGAAACCGTCAGTCCGGTCCCCACATCCTGTATCTCTGTCGAAAGGCTGTAGGTGCTGACGTTCCCGTAAACCGAAAGCCGGGCGACCACCGCGCCGCTTTCCTCTTTCCGGTATTCCGCCCCCTCCGCGTCCAGCACGTCGTAAACGGCCATCTGCACATACCGCCGGACATAGGGAAGGAGCCTTTTCACCTGACGCATTCCGTTTCCCTCCTTGTCATGTATTCCTTGTTTGCGGTTTTCCGCCGCTTCCCTATTCGATGTAACCGCTGATGGGCTCTGCATACATTTTGTTTTCAGTCACCGGCTTGTAGCGGTCACTGCCGGTGCTTTCATACCATCCGGCCTCCGCCCGGTAGATTTCGCCGGTCTGCGTGTCGTACACGCGCTCGTAGCCGCCGGTTTCGTCGCTCTGCATCTGGCTGGTGATGTCCTGCTCGACGTTCCGGTCCTCCCAGGCCGCCATGATGATTTCCAGCCTCTCGTTGGTGATGCGGCTGATTTCCTTTGACATCGCCACCTTTTCTTCACCGGCCTGCTCAGTGGCTTTTACGAAACTCTCAGAATAGGCGAGCGTTCCAAGGCATTTGGTGAGGACGCTCTCCCATTCGATGAAGGTATCCTTCGCGGCGGTGACCGCCATGACGTTGTATGCCATGTAGTAGCCGCCGTCCGCCCGGGGGATGATATATCCTACCGGCAGTCCTGCGGCAATATCAACGCTTCCGAAGTCCACCACCGACGCGGCGAACATCCCCTCGCCTTCCTTGCCGTTTTCGGTAAAGGACGCCCGCAGCGTCTCTTCTCCCAGAGCATACGAGGACAGGAGGCTGGCCGAGGCAAAGCGGTCGGTCACGGCAAAGCCGTCAAACCGGGGGAAGGTATAGCCGGCATAGCTCGGCTCCCACTGCTCTACAAACGCCGCGTATTCCGAAAACAGCTTGAAAAAGTTTTCGGTGGAGGGGGTTGTCAGCACCGGCGCCTGGGAAAGCATCTGCGCCCATGTGTTCCCCATGGTGACGTTATACGCATAGGCGTCCTTTCCCTCCTGGCTGTGCAGCAGGCCCTCCGCCTTCAGCAGGACAAACATCTGGTTGAGGGGCTGGCTGGGATCCTGCACCCGGATGGAATGGTACATGGCCGTACCGCCGCTGGTGACTGTCCAGCCCTTGGGGATCTGCAGGCTGAAATCCGCCGTTTCATACAGCTCGGTTTCGATGGACCTGGCCGCTGTCTCAGTGATTTTTACGTCGTTTTCTTCTTTCGTGATGGTCCCGTCGCTGTTGACGACAGGCTCCTTTTCGCCCGGCTGCCCCTGCCCGGCGCAACCGGCGAGGGAGAGCGCCAGCGCCGCCGCCAGCAGCAGGGATAATACGCTTTTCTTTTTCATAGCAGAATGCCTCCTGATCGATTTTTATTAATTTCAATAGCCATCCAGAGCGAGGAGCTTCTCCATCACATCCGGCGGGTATGCGATGTAGCCCGATTCATAGTCCTCGCCTATCGCCTCCGTGGCGGGGAGAAGCTTGTAGTCCGCCGTGATGATATAATCATGGGCGATGGTGAGCACGTCGCTGTAATACCGGCTCAGCAGCTCCAGCTTTACAAGCCGGTAGCGGTTGCCGCCGCCGAATTTTGGGAGATAGGCGGCGGGGGTGCCGTCGGCGTTGGTGGTCTTTTCCTCATAGCTCAGATCATTCTCGGAGATATCGTCGTACATGATCTGGTAAAACGCCTGATCGGTCGCCAGGATGTTCCCATTTAAGATGGCAACCGCTTTTTCTCCGTCCCCCACGGCCTCGTCCGCCACCTCGTAAACAATATAGCCGTCCTCACCGTCGTCAAAATAGTACCCGTCAGATGGGATTTTCCGTTCTGCCGCCGCCTCCAGCTTCCCGTCTGCGATCAGCAGATAGCTGCCTCCGACGTGCACAATCCGCTGGGCTCTGTCCCGCAGCCCGACGTCCTCGTCGCAGGTCAGTATGAGCGGTATTTTGGAATAGCTCTGGGTGTTGGACAGCATTTTACATACCTGCTGCCGGCTTTTCAGGTTGGGACGGCTGTATATCAGGCCGCCCACCGGCATATCAACAAGCGCCTGCCGTGTGGTTTCTCCGGCCGCTGTTACACCGGAAACGCCGGTGAGCAGTTCCGGGCTGAGAACCAGCATCTGGCATATCTTACCGCGCAGAGACATCCCTGCCAAAATATCGTCTATACTGCTCCAGGCGACAGAGGGCCTGCCGCTCTCCGGCGGCTTGCTCTGACTTTCAGGAACGCTTGATGACGGGGCGGACGGTTCGTACGCACTCTCCGCCATCTGAGATGGAGCCTGTGTCTCAGACGTTTCCTGCGACGCCGGTATGCCGGATTCCTGGGAAACAGAACTGCCCGAAGAAGTGCTGGGATTTGCACACCCGCCGGATATGGCGATGAAAGCGCAGCACAAGGCGGCGAGCATTCTCTTCCATTTTATCCCCGTCATTTCTCACACCTCCTGTCCCCTGAAGCGGCGTTTTTTAAGCGTCTTCCTCCCCTTTCGTCATCAGGGTATTTTCCAAATGCCGGACGATCTGGTCCAGCATCTCCTGCAGAAGCCGGTACGCTCTCTGCTCCGGTATCCCGTCGCAGGGGCGGCGCAGCGAAACCGTCAGTTCGGTTCCAAACGCTTTTTCCTCCGCCGTTATGGAAAGGGAGACGTCTGTTCCGTCCTCTCTCCATTCGGCAATAACCCTTCCCGGCTCTTCCTCCCCAAAAGTAATCCCTTCCTGCCGCAGCACGCCGTACACCGAGCGCAGGACAAAGGAGCGCACATAGGGAAGTTCTCTTTGAACGTATTCCATCATTTCTTCTCCTCCTGAATTTTTGGGGAACCGCGGCAGACGCCGGGAAGTGGATTCTTACGCCCTCATTTTAGGTGAAAAGAGGCCGGATTGTCTATGCGTAAATCCCGCCAATCGTATCAAAACAGGTGGCGGTGAACCGCCATTTTTCAAAAAACCGATGGCGGTCAACCGCCATTTGTGCATATTATATAAATCAAAGCAACTATTTTGAGGCTTTATATATGCACAACTTCTAATCGTTCCAAATAGGGGTTGAGGTGTACTTTTCGTTCCTGATTTTTCCTTTCCCGGATGCCGAATGGCGTAAATTTCATTTTTCAAGTGGGGAAAACGATGTTTTTTATCAGGACAATTCGTTACCGCACACAAAAACACCCTGCCTCTCCTGAGAGAAAGCAGGGTGTTCTTTTATCCTGTATGTTAATCGTTACGGTAAAGCAGGTACATAGTGATGCGGGATTTTGCGCCCGTCTTTTCGTACAGGGCGGAGATATGCCGTTCCACCGTCCGCTTGGACAGGAACAGGCAGTCGGCGATTTCCTGGGCGCTGCTGTCCGAAGAAATCATCTGGGAAAATACATCCCATTCCCGTTCGGTCAGCCCGTATTTTGCGATGAACGCCTCCCTGCGCTCTTCGTCCGACTTTTGGGAAGCAGGCGGCTCCTTGGGCTCCATGACGGCGTTCATGCGGGCGGTATACACGGCCATAGCAACGCTGACCGCCACGAACAGCACCAGGGCGATGACAATGGCGGCCAGGCTGTTGCCAGTGGCCAGCAGCGCCACCGATCCGTTGGTGATCAGGGCGGCGCTCACGTTATTCATGGCGCGGCCCATGCCCGCCCACAGCGACGGCAGGCGCATATGCCGGGAAAGCTCCATAAAGCTCGCTGTAAAGAAGACAACGAAAAAGCCCGAGGACAGGTAAAAGACCACCAGTCCGATCAGGAACGGAGCGCCCAGGTTCAGTACCACAATGGACAGAACCGACATCATCATCACGCAGTACATAATAAGCCCCATATACTTCCGCTTGCGGATATCGAAGACAAAGCCTGCGGCGAGGCCGCTGAATGCCAGCAGCAGGCGGGGCCACTGCCCGATATCCGTCCCGCTCGCATGACGGAGAGTCACGGCATTGTCCAGTGTGCTGAACACGCAGGCCATCAGCACTACCAGCAGCGCCAGCATAATGCCCGCCGTCCGTTTTTTCCGGGTGAGGGAAATGTCTTCCGCAGGTTCCGAAGAGGCGCCCGCAGTCTCCGTCATTTCGATGCGGCTTTGGGCGGCCTGTCTCGTTCGGATGACCAGCAGGCTCAAAGCCGCCAGGAATACCGAAAGAAACGCCGCCTCCGCAACCTCCAGGTTGACAAGGTTGTTGTTTGCATACTGGAGCAGAATTCCCAGGGCGTAGGCGATCCCCGCCAGCCGTGCCAATGCATTGTCGCCGTCTATGGTGACGGCAGCCAGATAGTGGACGGCGCTGCCGAAAACGCCCAGCAGCAGGAAGAGCACCATCCCTGCCGTCATGGTCGCCGCATAGGAGATATGCTGCTGGACAATGAAGGTACAGATAATCGCACCCAGCGCCAGGATAAAGGTCAGCGCGCTTTTATAGCGCCTCCCGCCCCAGCGTTCCATGGCCGGATACAAGAAAAAGCCGACGGCGCTGGCGCCCAGCGCATAGTTCTGGGCAATGACAGTTCTCCCTTCCGTCACCGACAGAGAAATCATATTGACAAACAGATATTCCGCCCCTAAAAAGACAAAAGTAAAAATACCGATCAGCAGAATGGCGTTGACAGACGCCGGCTTTCTCAGTTCCCCTTTCATCGTACCACCCTTTCCACAGAAGCCGCTGCAGGCGTCCCGTTATTTCTCCGATTCTTCCGTCAGCTCCACTACATCCCCGATGTCACAGCGGAGCGCCCGGCAGATCCGCTCCAAAACCTCCAGGCTCACATATTCGTCCCGGTTCAGCTTTGCTATCGTAGAGGAGGACACATCTGCCAACTCTGTCAGGGCGGATTTTTTCATCTTTTTATCAATCAGCAATTTCCACAGCAGGTTGTACTGGACAGCCATACGCTTCATCTCCCGCCTTGTTTATGGAAGACAGTATAGCACAAAAATCGTGAAAAATCAATGGATTTTATGAGATGTCACATATTTTTACGAATGTTAAGCCAAAAGAAAGCAGCCGCTCCTTTTACAGGCTCCTTTTACAGCCATAGACATTTACCGCTTTTTATTTCCAACGAGGTGAAGAAGCTAAAATACAGGGGAAAGGAGTACGATTATTTTCTGTTTACTCTGCAATGTTTATTACCTCGACACCTTTGCTCTTAGCGTAGTTCACTGTATAAAAAGTTCCGCCCTTGTTTTCTGTGAGATAAGAAATACAAGCAGAACTGTTATCAACCAGATGGCGATTGCGTTTATGCATACAGCCCCTCGTGTACTCCTGAGAAGTATATACAACTTTATCGGCCTTCTGTTTGATGTCATCGTATATCTCTATATCTTCCTGCGACCATCCTCTCGTTTGAGAGAAGCAAGGAAGCACGAGGATCAGACGAATATCAGGATAACGTTCCTTCAATTTGAGAACCGCAAAGGCAGCGATTGTATCAAAGCCCAATGCACCTCCAGCTCCAAAATATAGATAGCCTTTTTTTATAAGTCCCTCGATTGCTTCTTCGGTCTTTGCGAAGATTCTTCGACGTTGTCCTGAAGGAATTTCCCTATGCCCGGTAAAGCAGCATGTTTTTTCTTTCACATCATCCACTCCTAACAAGTTTCAAACTAAAATGCCCATCGAACTGACACAGTCCGATGGGCTATCTTAGGCAGAGGAATCCATAACCTTCGGTGGCATAGACAGTACCATCCATACACTCCTCGCCGGAACATTTAATAACCCAATCGGTTATCTGATAAGTTAGCTTTTTTGTCTTTGCGTTTAGTGAATAACTGATATAACCAAGCTCAGAGAGCTTAGAAAGGGCCTCAAGGCTCTTTACGCGGCTTCTGGAGCCGAGAATGCTCTTGAGTCCTACAACGCCTCCTGACCACATTCCCGGGCTCACAGCGTTGATATGTCCGCAATAAGAAGCTTGTCCCTTACGGAATGCTGCACGGGATGCAAGCTTGGCCCAGGCGTTCATAATACCTTTACCTTCAGGAAGATGGTTTCGTGGCAGCTTTACCCACTGATACTTCATCAAACATTTCATAAGGGACACCTCCTTTGACTTTTTAATTAAGTTTTGTATAAAAGAAGGGCGACCTCAATGAAGAAGTCGCCCAGCAAGTCTTTCTTTTAAATTCTGACAATCAATCCAGCCAGCTGGTCTGTTTGAATTCCAACAAGAAACCAACCGTCTCTCATTTCTATGCGGGTAGGGACCCACTCACCGTCGATTAGGACATCCAAACATTCGCCACAGTGTAAACCACCATAGTAATCGAGTAACCCAAATCGAATATCCATTCGGCCACTATCTTCATCGGTGACCATAGTACCTTGTCTTTTCATAAGCTCCTTTCCGGAATCGTCAGAGGAGTTTTTCTCCAACTCCTTCTTGTATACCTTTCTTAAATATTCATCAAAAATAGTTCTTCGAATCAAGGCCTTCTTTCCAATTTTATAGACCGAACCGGCTTCACGTGCCATACGTGTAAACACCTTCAGGCCGAGTCCATAATAATCGGCGCCTTGATATAGTGTTATAAAATCATGCTTCTGCATCTCGATATCTTCGTCGTCAAGCATATCTGAGAACATCCAAAGGTTTCCACTCATACTGGTTCCTCCTCGGATTTCAAGGTGCTTGGCTCATGAAACCTTTCCAAGTATTCCTCGAAGATATCACGATTGATCAAAACAGTACCATCCATACGGTAAATGGCTCCGGCTGCACTGGCAAGTTCTAATATTTTTTTGTGTTGCAAACTATAGATGATTTCGGCATCTTTATATCGCAGGAACTGTCTGCGAATCCTTTTAGCACTCTCCCTTACATCGTTACGTTTTTTCAGGTCATAATATGCTCTTGTCTCTTCACTAATCATTGTCTTTGTTCCTTTCGGTTTTAATTTTGTCATGACACAAGCAGACCTAACAAAAAAAGAGAACACCTTCTGAAATTACTTTCAAAAAGTGTTCTCTATACAGCAAGTACTGTATTGTGTTTTATCCTTACAACAATTCATTCTGCTTCACAATTCTTCAAAATTATATGAAAAATTGTTGTCAATTTGTTGTCAACTCGGATTTGAGATGCCGAAAACCCTTGATTTTACTGGATTTTTTAGTCCAGAGGCTTCATTGTGGGGAACAGCAGGACATCGCGGATCGCCGGGGAATCCGTCAAGAGCATGACCATACGGTCAATGCCGAAGCCGATGCCGCCTGTGGGGGGCATACCGACCTCCAGCGCGTACAGAAAATCCTCGTCCGTGTGGTTTGCTTCTTCATCCCCCTGTGCAAAAAGCTCCTCCTGCGCGGCAAAACGTGCACGCTGGTCTACAGGGTCGTTGAGTTCGGAATAGGCGTTCGCCATTTCCCAGCCGTTCATAAAGAACTCAAAACGCTCAACATATTCGGGGTTCTCCGGCTTTTTCTTGGTCAGCGGGGAGATCTCGATGGGATGATCCATGACAAACGTGGGCTGCACAAGGTGTGCCTCCGCGTATTCTTCAAAGAACAGATTTAAAATATCGCCCTTCTTGTGGCGCTGTTCAAATTCTATATTGTGCGCTTTTGCCGCAGCGCGCGCTTCCTCAAGCGTGTGGATCGCATTAAAATCGACGCCGGCATACTGCTTGACGGCATCCACCATGGTGATGCGCGCAAAGGGCTTACCGAGATCCATTTCCACGCCGTTATATACGATTTTGGTCGTGCCGAGCACCGTTTGCGCCACATGGCGGTACAGGTTCTCGGTCAAGTCCATCATACCGTGGTAATCGGTATATGCCTGATACAGCTCCATGAGTGTGAACTCGGGATTGTGGCGCGTATCAAGGCCCTCATTACGGAACACCCTGCCGATCTCATAAACGCGTTCCAGTCCGCCGACGATCAAGCGCTTTAAATAAAGCTCCAGCGAAATGCGCAGCTTTACGTCGGTGTCAAGCGCATTGAAATGCGTTTCAAACGGTCTTGCCGCCGCACCGCCCGCATTGGAAACGAGCATCGGCGTTTCAACCTCCATAAAGCCCTGCGCATCCAAATACTGCCGGATGGCGCGGATAATCTGAGAGCGCTTGACAAAGGTGTCGCGCACCTCGCGGTTCATAATGAGGTCAATATAGCGCTGGCGATAGCGCGTATCGGTATCCGTAAGACCGTGGAATTTTTCGGGCAGCACCTGCAGGCTTTTCGAAAGCAGCGTCACTTCGCTGGCATGGATGGAAATTTCGCCTGTTTTGGTCTTGAACACCGCGCCGCGAATGCCGACGATGTCGCCGATATCGAGCTTTTTGAATGCCTTGTACAGCTCGTCGCCGAGGCTGTCGCGCGAGACATACGCCTGAATGGTGCCCGCAAGATCCTGCACATTGCAGAACGATGCCTTGCCCATGATGCGTTTGGACATCATACGGCCCGCGACGCTGACGGTCTGCCCTTCGAGCTTGTCAAAATTTGCTTTGATCTCTTCGCTGTGGTGCGTTACGTCATATTTGGTGCGCAGAAACGGGTCTTCGCCCGCCGCCTGCAGCGCCTGCAGCTTTTCAAGCCGGATGCGGTGCTGCTCACTGACGTCCTGCTGCACGGCATTCTGTCTTGCTTCATCTGCCATAAGTTATTTCACTTCCTGCCTTTTCCGATTTCGGGGCGAGCCCCAAAACACATTTACCGGTCGATCGACACGATCTTGAAATCGAGCGTGCCGATGGGTGCTTCGACTGCGACCTTGTCGCCGACCTTGTGCCCGAGCAGCGCCTTGCCGACGGGAGATTCGTCCGAGATTTTCCCCTCGTCGGGATTTGCCTGCGCAAAGCCGACGATCTGATAGGAAAATTTCTGACGCTTATTGTTTTGAATGGTCACCTTGGAGCCGATGTGCACGATCTCGGTACTTACCGTGCTTTCATCGAACACCTTGGCGTTTTTGATCATATTTTCGATCTCGTTGATGCGTGCTTCCAGCTTTGCCTGGTCGCTCATTGCTTCGTCATACTCGGCGTTTTCGGACAAGTCGCCGAAGCTACGCGCCACCTTGATCTTTTCCGCCGCCTCTTTTCTGCCGACGGTTTTCAGTTGTTCCAGCTCTTCTTCGAGTTCTTTGAGCCCTTCGGCGGTCAACAGCGTTTCCTGCAACATTGCGGATAAACTCCTTTCGGTTTTTGCATTTACACAAATAGTTATTATACGAGAATTGCGGGGTCGTGTCAATAGATTTTCCCCGATTTTATAGGGTGCAGCGCATCGTAACAAAGCGTTTTCGGAAGCGGGACATTGCAAAGCTCATGCAGAGCCGAAACAAATTGCAGCGTGTTTGTATCGGGCGGGCGGCGCGCCTCTAATTCGTCCGGGAGCTTAAGTCCCGTGCCGGCATACACAGCACCCGTGGCAGTGCTTACGAGCTGCCCGGGGAAATACGGTGCGGCGTTCTCGGCAAACGGATGCAGCTGCACCGCGCAGGATCGAAGGGCAGCTTCGCTGTCCGATAAAATCAGCGGCAAGCCCCGCTCGCAGAACACCTGCTCGCACACCGCTGCGTATCGCTGCGGGGCGGCCGTAAAAATACGGATGTGCGCTGCAACATCCGCAAACGGCGGGATACAGTTTGCGAGCAGCCCGTTGCGGTCAGAGATCCCCAGCAGCGGCAGAGGCGTGCCCTTCGTTTGCTTGCGAAGGTGCTGCAAGGCCGTTTGCAAAAAAAGATACGCGGGGAGAAAGCGCGGTCGGAAAACCGCAAACGGTGCGGGCAGCGTTGGGAGCGTCCCGTTAGGAACGATGCGCTGTATGCAGCCGCCGAGCGGCAGCAGTAAGGAAAAATCCGTTTCGCCGTGTTTATCGGCATACAGCACGGCGGAATAGAAATACGCGCCGCCGCGCACGGCAACACGTGAAAGTTCAGGCGGCTTCGGTCTTTGGAACAGACGCACAAAGGGATTTCGCGCGCGGGAAAACGGTTCTGTTTTTAAGACAAGAAACATAAAAACACCCCACATACAACCAATGTATGTGGGGCTGTGTCTAAAGATTACGCCGCCGTGTCTTCTTCCGTCTCGCCGGTCAAAAGGCTGTATGCGCGCTGGTATTGGTCGTCGTCCGCCTGCTCGAGCAGCGGCAGCCGAACCGCCTTTTCAGAGGAAAGGATGACTTCTTCATCAGGAACGATTCCGACCTGATTATAGCTTTCGCTGATGTAAGGATGGATCTCCGCTGTTGTGAGGATGATCGCACCGCCGTCGCTTAGCGCGAACACCTCTTGCAGGCAGCCATTGCCCGCCGTGGTCTCACCGATCAGGCGCGCCATGCCGTAGTCGCGCAAGTCGCAGGCGAACAGCTCCGCCGGGCCGGCTGTCTCACCGTTGACCAGCACCATCATCGACATGGAGACTGAGGAAGCCGCCGCCGTAAAGGTGCGGCGCACCGAGCCATCCTTGGAATACGCGGTGGCAAGCGCGCCGCTGCCCTCGCTTGCTACGGGAACAAGCACATCCAACGTATTCGCGGCATATTCGATCGTCCCCGCCGAGCAGCCGCGCAAATCAAAAATCAAGCTGGTCGCACCGTTCTCGGAAAGCGTTTCCACCGCCGCTTCCAGCTGACTTGCGGTGGTCGCGTAGAACGCGGTGATCTGCACATAGCCGACTGTGCCGTTCAGACTTGTAAAAACCGTCTGCGCCGTATAGCCTTTGACCAGATTCACGGTCTGAGAAGCGCCGTCACGCGAAAACGTCACGGTCACGCTCGAAAGGCGGTCGCCTGTGAGGTTTTCCATAAGCTCGGTGTAATTATACGCTGTGACCGCTTCCTCATTGATGCTGTCGATCCGATCACCTTTTTGCAATCCCGCAAGCGCCGCAGGAGAATTTTCGGACACTGCGGACACATAAAGCCCCGCATCCGTCGGATCATAAAATACATTGGCGCCGACGCCGACCATCTGCCCCTGCATTTCGTCCAGATATACCGCGTACTCCGCAGCGGTCATATAGTAGCTGTATCGGTCGCCGATGCCGCTGGCGTAGCCTTCGGATAAATCGGCGTTCAAAAGGCTGTCGTTGATCTCACCGAAATAGTTATTGCGGACGATATCGTCGATCTCGGAGACTGTGGAATACAGGCTCGTGCGGCTCGGCAGATCCTTAATGATGGAATTGTAAACACGCATGGTCACAGCCGCCGTCACTGCGACTGAGCCGGCAATGGCAAGAAAAATGAGTGCCAGCGCAAGGCCCAAAGAAATTTTTCGGTTCATAAAGGGTCCCCTTCCCGTTATTCGATATCCGATTCGATCACGGGAGCCAGGGCTCGGGATTTACGCGCGTCCCGTTGACCCACACTTCAAAATGCAGGTGTGCGCCCGCATGGGGGTTGGATGCGGACGGACGGGGCGACACGTTCCCCGTATTGCCGACATAGGCAATGATCTGCCCTTGTTTAACTGTCTGCCCTGCGGATACCACAATGCTGCTGCAGTGCGCATAGCGCGTATATACGCCGTCGCCGTGGTTGATATAAACGTTATTGCCCCAGCTGTAATGGTATTCCGCAGAATACACGACGCCGTCCGCCGCCGCACGGATTGCCTTGCCGTAGGTGTTGCCCGTGGCGCCGCGCGTACAGAAATCGATGCCCTTATGGTTGGCATAGCCGTACCAACCGGCGGAAACATATACGTTGGAATACTGCAGCGGGCAGATCATGCCTTTTGAGGAAACGGGGAACTCGGAAGGATCGGCATTGTCAACAGCTCCGCCGCTGCCGTTTTCCATGCCGTTCGCCTTATCATTGTCATAGGCTTCCATTGCCGCTTCCAATTCCGCCTGCAGTTCCTCGCTGTCTGTTATCTTCTGCTCAATATCATTTTGCTTGCTTTCCTGCAAGCTGCGCGCTTCCAGTTCTTCGGCACGGTCGGACGCAAGCGCGTCGCGCGCGGATTGCTCCGCCGCCTGCTTTTGCTCAACCGCCGCCATATCTGCATCAAGCTGTGTCTTCGTCGTTTCCAGCTCGTTAATGTCCGCCTGCAGATCGGACACCAGACTTGTATCGTATTCCGAAATGCGCCTTACCAGCTCCAAGCGCGTTAAAAATGTTTCAAAGTCCTCGGCGCTCAAAAGCAGCTCCAGCGTGGAGGTAGACCCGGCGACATAGGTCGCGTACAGCCGGTCGCCGAGCAGTTCATATGTATCGCTGATCTGCGCTTCCAGCTCGGTCTGGCGCTTTTCGGCTTCCTCGATTTTCGCTTCAAGCGAATTAATTTCAGACTGATACTGCGCAATGGCGTCGTTGTACTCTGCGATTTGCGAATTGAGCTGTGTGATGCGGTCATTGATAACATCCATTTCCGCCTGCAGATCATCCAAATCGCTGTTCAAAGAATCCTGCACCGCCTCCTGCTCGTCGATCTGAGACTGGAGCTCGTCACGATCCGTCGCCGCCGCAGGAGAAAGGCAGCAGCTTGCAAGCAGAACGAGTACTGCAAGCACGCCGACCATCCGTTTGGACCACAGCTTATTCATTGCTGACCACGCTCCTTTGCTCACGCAGGTATTTATTCATCGAAATCATACTGCCGACGCCGCCCGTGAATACGCCGATGACGAGGAACACGCCGAACATTTGCAGCGCGTAATCCGCAAAGGGCACAAGCGTAAAGCCAAACGAGCCGAACAGATCGGCAAACGAAACGGTAATGAGCTCATACAGCCCCCACAGCACGCCGAGGGAAACGATCGCCGAGATCACGCCGAGCAGGATACCTTCCACAAAGAAGGGCCAGCGGATAAACCCGTTCGTGGCACCGACGGCTTTCATGATATTGATCTCGAGCTTTCGGCTGAACATCGTGATGCGGATGGTGTTTGCAATAATGAACAGTGCCACCAGGAAAAGCAGCACCACGACGCCGACGCTTAAGATCGTGACCGCACGCCGCACGGATACAAGCCGGCTTGCAAGGTCGCTGTTCTCCCGGATCGTATCCACATGCTCGAGCGCGCGGATCTGCCCGACGGTCGTATCAAACTGTGAAAGATCGGAGATCGTGACCTTATATGCGTCGGGCAGCGGATTGCCGCTTAAGCCCTCGAAAATGCTGCTGTCGCCGCCGAGGGAAGCCACCTGATCCGCAAACGCCTGATCCTTCGGGACGAATTCACAGCTGCCGACATTGGGGAGCGCCTCAAGCGCCTCGCCCACGGAAGAAACCGTGGCTTCGTCGGCATTCATTTCAAGATAGACCATGACGACGTTTTGCGCCTCGACACGGTCGAGAAGCGCGTTAATGTTGAAAAACGCCATGGCGCCTACGCCGATGATCACCAGACACGCGAGCAATACGGTTACGGAGGCAAGCGACATCAGGCGGTTGACCCAGATATTACGAAAGCCTTCGTGCGTTAAATATTTCAGACTTGCACCTTTCATTTGCTCTCGCCTCCGTTCGTATCCGCCGCATCGTCCAGATACGCGGAATAATCGATATTGTCCTCGGCGAGATCCAGATCCTCAAGCCCGTAGTTCTGCATGAAATCCTCCAGATCCTTATCCACGTTCGGCTGGATGTAATAGGTGGATTTTGCAGGCTCTACCGTGGCATCGGAAAGCACCGCATTCTTGGTCGCGTCCTCCGAAGCCGGCGAACCGTCCGGCGCGGTCGGATAATTTGCTTCGATGGAAGCATAATCCTCAGGCAGCTTGTCCGTATCGCTGGTATCGGACACGACCGAACCGCTTTCAATCGTGATGACGCGGTGGTGGAAATGGCGCACGAGGTTGTGCTCGTGCGTGACCATAACAACGGTCGTGCCGTTGGCGTTGATGTGATTGAGCAGGTCGACGATCTCATACGACATTTCGGGGTCGATGTTCCCGGTCGGCTCGTCGGCGATAAGGATGCCCGCGTTATTGACCAATGCGCGGGCGAGCGCGACGCGCTGCTGCTCACCGCCCGAAAGCTGCGTCGGCATCTGCCGCGCCTTGGAGGTAAGCCCCACAAGGCTCAAAATATAGGGCACGCGCTTGCGGATCTCCTTTTCCTTCGCGCCGATGACGCGCATGGCAAACGCCACGTTGTCGAACACCGACATGGTCGGGATCAGGCGGAAATCCTGGAACACGATGCCCATGGTGCGGCGCAGCATCGGGATGTCGCGCTTGCGCATGGTCGTCAGGTCAAAGCCGTTGATATGCACCGTACCGCTGTTGGGCACCTCTTCGCGCATGATGATCTTCAAAAACGTGCTTTTGCCCGCGCCCGAAGAGCCGACGATGAAAACGAATTCGCCGTCCTCGATGCGGATGTTGACATTTTTGAGCGCTTCTGTGCCGTTTTTATATGTTTTGGAAACGTTCTTAAATTCAATCACTGCAAAATACCTACCTCGATAATCTGTCCGAACTCAGAAAATAAAGCAAGGGCGGCACGGCGTTTGCTGTGCAAAACCCCATACCACCCATATAGTATAGCATAAATCCGTCGTTTTTGTAACCGTTTTGTAACCGCTTTTCAAAGATTCTGTATTATTCCACAAAATATGCGTCGCAGGCTGTGCAACATTCACAGAAAAAGTCCTACATTTTGTGAACAAATGCAAAATTAACCGGCTATTTGGTAGAAATCAATACTTGACGGGGCTGGAATCCAAATATTTTTTGACCATCAGCGCCACCTTGAACACAATGGCGTCATCGAACTCGCGCAGATCGAGCCCCGTGAGCTTTTTGATCTTTTCAAGGCGATACACCAGCGTGTTGCGGTGCACAAACAGCTTGCGCGACGTCTCGGAAACGTTCAGGTTGTTTTCAAAGAACTTCTGAATGGTAAAGAGCGTCTCCTGATCGAGCGATTCGATCGAGCCGCGTTTGAAAACCTCTTTGAGGAACATCTCGCACAGCGTCGTAGGCAGCTGATAAATCAGACGGGCGATGCCGAGATTATCATAGCTGACGATCGTCTTTTCGGTGTCGAACACCTTGCCGACCTCCAGCGCCACCTGCGCTTCGCGGAAGGAGCGCGCCAGATCCTTGATGCCCTCGACCGTAGTGCCGATACCGACGAGCACATGGGAATAATACTCCGCGCCGAGGCTATCCGCGATAGAACGGGCGAGCTTTTCGAGGTCGCGCGGGTCAACGTTGGGCTTGACCTCTTTAATGAGCGCGATATCCGTTTCATTGAGGTTGATGACGAAATCCTTGTTCTTATCAGGGAACAGGTTTTGGATAACGTCGAACACGGAGATGTCCACATGCTCGGTGATGCGGATTAGGATCACGACGCGCGTGACCTCGTTATTGAAGCGCAGTTCGCGCGCCTTGAGGTAAATATCACCGGGCAGAATATTATCCAGGATCACATTTTTGATAAAATTACCGCGGTCATATTTTTCGTCATAATACTGCTTGATACTTGAAAGCGAGACCGCCAGCACCGCCGCGTATTTTTGGGCAAGCTCATCGTCACCCTCCACAAATACGGCGTATTCGGGATGCATATGCGTACCGAAGGACTTGTAGACATAACCGTTCGCCACGACAGGGTCGCTGGTTTGGAACACGGCGTTGAGTTCGGGCGAAAGCACCTCGCCCACCCTGCCGAGCTCGCTGCAGGAGATCACGGTACCCGTTTCATCCAAAACGCCGAGCGTACGCTCGACTGCCTCTGTCATTTGATGCACGACAGCCTGAAAGAGCCTGTTCGACATAAGAGGATCCCTCCAAAACTATGTATTATACAAATACGACAAACTCGTTACTATGTATTTTACACAATGATAGGAATTTTTGCAAGGGATTTTTTTGATATTTTCAAAATTTCATTTGCATTTTGCCCAAAAAAGATATTTTTTTTTGGTAATTCGGTAGATTGCATCGGGATTTTTCATCGTTTTTCGGCGCTGAAAAATTGGGCAAAATTACCATAGCCGCTTGCCGCGCACGCAAAAAAGCCGCGGTATACCCGCGGCTTCGGCAGATTTCGAGAATCTTACTACCCGCAGCAGACGCTGCAATACGTATAGCCGTCCGCAAGCAGCTCGGGGATCTGCGTTTCACCCACTTCGGCGCGGTTTTCCGCTTTGAGAGACGCGGCGTAACGGCAGTCTGCCTTGTGGATCTTTTTGGAATTTGTATTCACAACATACTCCGCTGCGGCGGGTTCGGTCTCAATGCTCCGCACGGGCGTTTGCGTGGTGGCGGCAGGCACCGTGGTCTGCTCGTCATACCAATGGATCGACGGCAGCGTTTCTTCTTCGGCGTTTGTAAGCTTCGCCTGTACAGTACGGTTCAGCAGCACCTGATTGCCAAGGAGCGCGGCGCCGAGCACCGCGCAGATCAGTGCACAGGAGGCGAGTATGAGCGGACGGTCTCTAAGAAAATCCGCAAGTTTTTCAAGCCCCTTTTTCATTGAACATACCCCTCGCAGTGCGCGCACATGGAATAGCCGTTCGCCAAATATTCCTCGAGCTGGGCTGATGAAATCTCCGCGCGGTTTTCTTCTTTCATATTCCGCACATACGAGCAGTCCGGGCTGTGGATCTTTTTAGAATTGGTATTGACAACGAGCACCTCGGAAAGCTGCGTGGACTTTTCGGTGGTGGTCGCCGCCTGCCGGCGGGTCGTTTCCGTGCGCACCGCTGCAGTGCGGCTGCGCGATGTCGTCTGCCCGGACGTCTCTGTCTGTTCCGCTATCGAAGCCGCTGGTTGCGTCTGTGTCAGAACGAGTGACGCCTCATTCGGTGCATCCGCAGACGCGAGGGTTTCAGCCGGATCAGCAGTCGTTTGAGCTTCCTGCGCTGTGGGAAGGGCGTCCAGCTCTGCGCGCAAAGAAAGCTGCATCCCAAGCGTGCAGCCGAGCAGCACGAACGCCAGCAAAAAGAAAGCGGCGGTGAACAGGACCGCATTCCGTTTCCTGTCCATCGCCGTCACATCCTTTTGGTAAAATTTTCCAAAACGAAAGAATATGACAATATATTACACAATTTTTTCGGGCTTGTCACAAAACGTGCCGCATTATCACAGCTCGGCAGGGCTGCCGTGCAGCTCAAGCACCTCGGCGCCGAGGCTTTGCGCTTCACGCGGATCGTGCGTTACAAACAGCACGGGGCGGCGCTGTGCCTCGGTTTTAAGCAGCGGCAAAAGCGACGCGTGCAAGCTCTCGTCCAGCCCCCCGAACGGCTCGTCCAGCAACAGAAATTCGCTGCTGTGCGCCAGGGCGCGCGCCAATGCTGCACGGCGGCGCATCCCGCCGCTCAAGGCTGCAGGTTTCGTGTGCAGTTCTTCACCAAGCCCTACTTTTTCCAAAGCCGTGCGCGCCGATGCCTCGTCGCTTGCGAGTGCGACGTTTTGCAGGGTATCGAGCCACGGCAAGAGGCGGTTTTCCTGAAACAGGTAGGTAAAACGCGCCGGAAAGCCCTCGACCGTACCGCTTTGCGGCTTTTCAAGCCCGCAAAGCACGCGCAGGAAGGTCGTCTTGCCGACACCCGATACCCCCATCAGCGCCGTAACGCCCGCAAAGGAAAGGGTCTGCGTAAAGTGCGAAAAGACCGTTTTTTCACCGTAACGGACGGTAACATCCCGAAAGGTCACATCCATCAGGCGCCCTCCTTTGCCGCATAAGCGGATATTTTCCCCACGAGGAACACGATCAGCCGTTCAAACGCCATACTCAGCAGGATGACGACCAACGTCCACGCGAACAGGTCAGCTGTTTCCAAATACACCTTGGCGTTGTTGAGCTGCGCGCCGATGGAATCGCGCGGGGTACTGATCACCTCGGCGGCGATGCCCGCCTTCCACGCAAAGCCGATGGCGGTGGTCAAGGCGGTCAGCAAAGACGGCAGAACACTCGGGAAATACACATACCGCAAAATTTTATGTTTGGAAAAGCCATACACGCGCGCCATTTCCAAAAGCTGCGGGTCGGTTTCGGCGATCCCCGTTGCGAGATTTGCCCACACGATCGGCAGCACCATCAAAAAGGAAATGAAGATCGGTACGCTTTCCTTTTGCAGCCAGACAAGCGCCAGAATGATGAACGAAACGACGGGGGTGGTCTTGATGACCGTGAGCATCGGCTTGAATACGGCATAGAGCCACTCGGAGCACGCCGTGAGCACGGCGAGCAGGACACCGCCGCATATGCCGAGCAGGTACCCTTCGGTGATCCCTAAAAGCGAACGCAGCGTTTTAAGCCAAAAATCCCCCGTGCCGAGCAGGGAGAACAGGCGCGTAAACGTCGCGTACGGCGACGCAAACAGCACCTCTTTGCCGACAACGCTGCTCAACACCTGCCAGGCGGCAAGCCACACGCACGCCGAAAGGACAATGCGTGCAGCTTTTTTGCCGATCTCTTTTTTCCGGCTGCCGCGCTCAGACGCCATACCAGAAATCATCGCCGGGCAGGCTGCCGCCGACGGACTGCGCGTTTGCCTCATACAGCACCGTCAGGTTTGCCGTAGCAATATCGCGCATGGCCGTACCGCTTTGGAACGTGATGCTGCAGCGCGGGATCGCCTGCTTTGCAACTGCGGCTTTCGGGATCACGCCGTAGGTCTCGCAAAGCGCTGCCGTTTCATCCAGATTGGTCTGCGTGTATTCGACAGACGCCTGATATTCCGTAAGGAAGGCGTCCACGGTCTCTTTGTTCTGTTCTACATAATCCTTGCGTGCCACGATACAGCCCATAGCGAGCGCTACGCCGCTGGCTTCTTCAAAAGCGTCGGAAAGATCAAGTACGGTTTGCAGCGCTTCGTTTTGCGACAGTGCGGAGGTCACATTCGGCTCGGGCAGCAGATACAGCGTATCGTCCCCCGTAGTCGCCGCAGCGGCAAGCGTAGCGACCTCGGCATGCTCGGAGCGGTATTCCACCGTAACACTGTCGGTAAGGCCGTTTTGTTCCAAAAGATAATTGAGCACATATTCGGGCGTAGCCCCCTGCCCCGCCGAAATCACGGTCTTGCCCGCGAGATCCGCGATGCTTTCCAACGGCTGCGCGGAAAGCAGATACAGCGTGCCGAGCGTATTGATGGCGAGCATCTGGATATTGCCTTCCAGCTTATTATACAATACCGAAGCCATGTTCAGCGGGCATGCGGCGATGTCGTAATTGCCGGCGATCATGCCTGCGGAGATCTCCGTAGGATCGGTGGAAAGCGTGATGATATAGTCGTTGGCCGCAGTGCCTGCGTCGTCATCCGACCAGAGCTTCACGGTGCCGACACCCGTCGGGCCCATGAGCGTGCCAAGACGTACAACAGCCTTTTGCGCCGGTGTGTCATCTGTGGTCGTATCGCTGCTGCCGCAGGCGGCAAGCGAGAACACCATCAGGAGACTCAACAGCAATGCGATGGTTTTTTTCATATGGATCTTCCTTTCACGGCGACGCAAAAGCGACGCCTAAACATTTGTGAGTGTGATGGTTTTTCCGGCATACCGCAGCTTACCCTCTTCAGAGAGGCTTTCCAGCGCACGGTAAACACCCGCACGGCTGACGTTGATCTGGCGGGATAGCTCGGTGACGTTGACATTGCAAAGTGTACCGTCATCGCCGCAGACGCTTTGCAGATGCGCGAACAGGCGTTCCTCTGCGCTCGGGGCGGTATATGCCTCGATCTTGCGGTTCAGGAAATAAATGCGCTCCGAAAGGTAGGTGATATACGCCACGGCAAAATCACGGCTTTGCGCCATCAATGCATCCACGCCCGGTTTTTCGAGAAACAGCACCCGGCAGGCGGTTTTTGCAATGATCGAATTCACGAACCCCTCGGCGCGGTTATACAGCGTGACTGTACCGAACTGCCCGCCGCGTTTCAAAACGCTGACGGTCACATGGTCCTTCATCACCCGTGCTTCTCCCCGCAGCAGCACGCCGATACAGCGCGCGCGGCTTTCACGCGAAAAAATCAGCTCATCTTTTTTGTAAGTATGGACAGATGCGGCGCTTTCTAACAGCGTGTCAAGCCGGTCGGGCGTCAGCACGGAAAAAATGTCCGCGCACAAAAGCGCAGCCGTACATTCTTTTTTCAATGCTTCCGTCATATTTTCGCCTCATTTCTGTCTCATATGATACAGTATTTGGAGTATACTATATTTTTATAACGTCGTCAAGACAGCAATAGGACTTTATTTCACCCATAGGAAATTTTCGGAAAAGTTCATAAAATGTTTGCAAAATCCCCTTGTTTTTTCTCGACAGGTTTGATAAAATTTTAACGTAAGCTGCGGGGAAATTACCCGCGCGGCAATAACTGAATCAAAGGAGTGTACTATATGGCAAACCGGTTTGTTCTCAATGAAACCTCGTATCACGGCAAAGGCGCGATCCAGAGCATCGCAGATGAGGCGATCGCCCGTGGCTTCAAAAAAGCCTTTCTCTGCTCCGACCCCGATCTTCTGAAGTTCGGCGTTACGAAAAAGGTCACCGATATTCTGGACGCAAAAGGGCTCGCGTATGAGATCTATTCCGACATTAAGCCCAATCCCACCATTGAAAACTGCCAGCACGGCGTGGATGCGTTCAAGGCTTCGGGCGCGGATTATCTGATCGCCATCGGCGGCGGCAGCTCGATGGACACGGCGAAAGCCATCGGCATTGTGGCGGCAAACCCCGAATTCTATGATATCCGCAGCTTGGAGGGCGTTGCGCCCACCAAGAACAAGGCGATGCCGATCATTGCGGTGCCCACCACGGCGGGCACAGCGGCGGAAGTCACGATCAACTACGTTATCACCGACGCAGAGAAAAACCGCAAAATGGTTTGTGTGGATGTGCATGATATCCCCGTAGTCGCCGTTGTTGACCCGGATATGATGTCGAGCATGCCGAAAGGCTTGACAGCCGCTACCGGCATGGATGCGCTCACCCACGCCATTGAGGGCTACATCACGAAAGGTGCATGGGCGCTTTCCGATATGTTCCACTTAAAAGCCATTGAGATCATCTCGAAATCCCTGCGCGGCGCGGTGGAAAACACCGACGAGGGACGCGAAGGCATGGCGCTCGGCCAGTACATCGCAGGTATGGGTTTTTCGAACGTGGGCCTTGGCATCGTGCACTCCATGGCGCACCCGCTCGGCGCGTTGTATGACACCCCGCACGGTGTGGCAAACGCGATCATCCTGCCGACAGTCATGGCGTACAACGCCCCCGCGACCGGCGAAAAATACCGCGACATCGCGAAAGCCATGGGCGTTGCGGGCGTGGACGAAATGTCCTTAGAGGACGCACGCAAAGCGGCGATCGACGCGGTGCGGCAGCTCTCGCAGGATGTGGGCATCCCCGCCGACCTCAAGGAGATCGTCAAACCCGAGGATCTGGACTTCTTAGCACAGTCCGCCTACGACGACGCGTGCCGCCCCGGCAACCCGAGAGACACAAGCGTTGCGGAGATCAAGGCGCTGTATGAATCGCTGATCTGACCGAAATACAGTATACAAAAAGCGGTACCGCGTTTGCGATACCGCTTTTTGTGTGTTAAGCAAAACTTCCCAATGGGCAAATTGCATAAAACTCTATTGATGCGTAATTGCACGACATATATCGGGGAACCCCCGGCGAGGGTTCCCCGCCGTAAAACGTCCCGCCGGGACGTTTTACGCCCCTCCTGCGCTTTTGGATGGGAAAAGATTTCGCGTCCTGCGGGACGCGACCAAAGGCTCTGCCTTTGGAATCCGCCGCCTTTTGTAAAAGGCGGGCGAAAACTTTTGAGTAATATTTCTTTACGCGCCGCGCTCGTCGCCGAAGAAAAACAGGGCAACCGTGCCGGGGCCTGTGTGCGCGCCGATGACCGTGCCGATGCTGTTGATCATCACCTTGCCGTCAAGGTTCGGGAAGGTCGCTTCCACACGGTCGGCGACCGCACGGGCATCCGCTTCGCAGGCGGAATGCGAGATAAAGCATTTGCCGCTGTAATCGCGCCCGCCCTCGGCGTGTTCCACCATTTTGGAGACGATCTCGTCGATCGCTTTGACCTTGCCACGGCATTTCTGGCGCGGGATGAGCTTACCCTCGTTGTTGACATTCAACAGCGGGCAGATCTTGAGCACCGTGCCGAAGAAGCCCGCCACGGGCGTGACGCGCCCACCGCGAATATAGCTGGTCAAATCCGTCGAGAAGAACCAATGGTGCAGACGCAGCTTATTTTGCTCCAGATAATCGCGGACTTCCTCGGCGGATTTTCCGCTGTCGCGCAGATCGGCGGCTTTATCCACCAAAAGCCCGTACCCCGAAGAAGCCGCAAGGGAATCGACGATATACAGCTTCGCGTCCGGATACTTTTCCGTAAGCGTTTCCTGCGCGATGCGCGCCGAATTTACGGAACCCGAAAGTCCGCTTGAAAACGCGATGTGCAGCACTTCCCTGCCCGCTTTCAAAAATGGCTCGAAGTATTCCACATACTGCTGGACATTGATCTGCGAGGTGGTCGGCTGCGCGCCGTCGGCGATGCGCCGGTAAAACTCGTCAAAGGGGATGGACTGCCCGAGGTCGTCGAGATAATCCTTGCCGTCCATTTGAAAATGGAAGCAGGTAAAGTGAATATCGCGTTCCTCAAAATACGACAGCGGCAGATCCGCCGTCGAGCAGCAAGATAAAATAAAATCAGATCGCATGGTTTTGTCTCCCGTTTTGTTTTATGTATTTTCTTCCGCGGCGCGGAGCTGTTCGCTGATTCGGAACTCCTTGCCGTCGGCACCGAGGTGATAGAGCGGAACGCGTTTGACGTTCCATTTGCGTTTTTCAAGCCGGGAGTAGTACACGCCCGTCTTGCGCCAATAGGTCTTGAGCCAATCGAGCCGCTTATGGAAATCCTTGTAGCGGCGCAATTCAGGCTTTGTCCACGCGACCTCCGCGACGGCGGCGATGCGCGGGAACATGGCGAACTGCAGCGCCTGCTCGGAATCGAGCCACTCCGACCAATGCGTACACTCTATGCCGCGCACGCGCTGGTTCGGCTTGCTGAAACCGACCTTGGATGGCTTAAAGCTGTATGTCTTTTTCAGCGGGATGTTCGCATAAGAAATATCCAGATAGAAAAAGGCGTCCGGCGACAAAATGAAGTCGCGCTTATAGGATTGCGCACGCACCGCGCTGCGGTTGAACGGGTGCCAGAACTGGCAGATGATGCTTTCGTCAAAGCCGTCGCCGATGCAGTCGTTCCACGCGATGGTGGTTTTTCCGTATTTCTTGACGATCTCGTTGACGCGGCTCATAAACAGCCCCTGCAGCGCCTTGCCGTCCTTTAAGCCGTTCTCCTCCATAAGCGCGCGGCACTTCGGGCATTTTTCCCAGACCTTATGTCCCTTCGACGCCTCGTCGCCGCCGATGTGGAAATATTTGCCGGGAAACAGCGCGCAAAGCTCGCCGAACAGGGTATCTAAGAAGGCATAGACCTCGTCGTTCCCGGCGCAGAGGATCGTGTCGAAGATCCCGTTCTCACAAGCGACCTCCACCGATTCTCCGAAGCAGGAAAGCTGCGGATACGCCGCAAGGATCGCCGTGGTGTGCCCGGGGATGTCGAATTCGGGGATCACGTCGATGTGCAGCGACGCGGCGTAAGCCACGACCTCGCGGATCTCCTCTTGCGTATAGTAGTGGAAATATTCCCCGCCGCGGTGCTCCAGCCCGCAGCCTTCAAAGCCCGCGTATTTGCGCTTCGCGCCGACAGACGTAAGCTCGGGGAACAGCTTGCTTTCCACGCGGAAGCCCTGGTCGTCGGAAAGGTGCCAGTGCAGCGTGTTGAGCTTGAGCATCGCCATGGAATCGAGCACGCGCTTCACAATATCCTTGCCGAAGAAATGGCGCGCGTCGTCGATCTGCACACCGCGATAAGAATACAGCGGCGCATCTTCAATCGTTAGCCCTTCCACGGTCGCCCTGCCGTTCTGCTTTTTGGCCTGCATCAAGATCGTGCGCAGCGTCACAGCGCCGTAAAACGCACCGGACGGGTCGGAAGCCTCGATCAAAATCCCCTCCGGAGAAACGCGCAAACGGTAGCTTTCCGCTGCCATCCCCTCCGCCTTTTTGATCTTGATCGCGCCCTCGCCCTCGCGCGGCTTGGTTTTCAGATAGGCGGTCAGATAATTGCCGGCATCCAAAAATTCCTTGGCGCAGAGCACCTGCGTACCGGACGACACGGTATAGCTGCCCGGCTCCTTCGTATAGCGGTTGGGTTTCGGCACGATATTGTATTTCAGCACAGCTCTTCCTCCCGGAACGGCGCGAACCCCGCGCGAAAATATCCCTTGCGCCGGCATACGGCGCACAAAGACATTATGACAAATCGCACGGGGTTTTGCAAGCCTTTTATCGGATTTTCTCGGCGATTTTTTCAAAGAGCTCGACGATCTTAAACCGCGCTTCAAATCGGGGGCTTCGTGTCACGACGTCCTCCTCCTCTTCGGTC
>UQZS01000021.1 GCA_900545625.1 uncultured Oscillospiraceae bacterium
GTTCCGCACGTCCACGCCGCCCACCAGCACCGCGCCGGAGCTTACGTCCCAGAACCGGGGGATCAGGCTGGCGGCGGTGGTCTTGCCGCCGCCGGAGGGGCCCACCAGGGCCACGGTCTGTCCCGGCTCTACTGTAAAAGACACATGGCTGAGAGCGGGCGTCTCTGCCCCGTCGTAGGTGAAGCTCACGTCCTTGAATTCCACCCGATTGCCCTGCGGTATCTGCGGATCTTTAAGCGTTTTCAGGGTGGGGGCGCACATCACCTGGTCGATGCGACCGAGGGCGGTGCTTGCCAGCATCATACCGGAAGCGGCGAACATGATCTTGGCAAGCGCCGTGGAGATGATGGCGGAAAACACCGCGTAGAACGCGAAATCGGTGACGAATCCGGCAAAATCACCGCCGACCAACGCGCCGGGCGCTAAAAATAACGCCACGGGGACCAAAAACACGAAGGCGCCTTCGGTAAAGGTCAGGTTGACAGACTGGGGTACTCGGCACACATTCGACTGATAGTGCTCCGCCTTGGTGCTGTAATCCTCAATGGCTTGCCGGAATGCTTTGAACGAATAGACCGTCTGTTGGAAGATCTTGACCACGGGGATGCCCCGTACATATTCGGTCCCGGCCTTGGTCATGCGGTCTTGGGCCGCCTGGTACTCTGCCATCAGACCGGCATTTTTGCCGCCCATCATGGAAAACATCGCGATCACCGAGATGACCGCCGCCAAAAGGCAGGCAGCGCCCATCCGCCAGTCGAAGACGAACATCAGCACCACCATGGCAACAAACAGGACGACGGTGCCGACGATGTCTGCTAAGTTATGTGCCAGCAGCGTCTCGGTATCTGCCGCCGCCGCGTCCAGCCGACCGCGGATGAGCCCTGAGGCGTTGGCGTCAAAAAAGCCCAACGGGGCTTTCATCACATGGGCGACGCCTTGCTTACGGATGTTCGCCGCCGTGCGGAAGGCCGCCAGATGGGTGCACATCAGCCCTGCAAAATACAGCACGATACCACCCACCGCAAAGGCAAACGCCATCCAGCCGTACTGCGCGACATTCTGCGCCTGTGTCCAGTTCGGCGCCACGGCGATCAGAGCCCGCGCCGCCAGCCAGATGCAGATATACGGCGCCATGCTCAACAGCATGGATACCGCTGACAGAGCCAGGCCCAAAAAGGTCAGCCCTTTGTGACTGCCCGCGTAGTGCAGCAGGGCTGTCACATCACTTTTCTTTTCTCTTTTCATCGGATAACCTCCTTGAAAAAGTAAAATATATGCAGATCAACGGGGCGATCCCCCGAGAATCACAACAGGGCGTTGGTTAGCATATGCTAACCAACGGATAACCGAATGCGAAGCATCCTTCCACGCGGGGGCGGTTTACAAAAGGAATGGTTAGCATAGGCTAACTCATATATATAAAAACCAGCGGCATCAAAACCCGATGATCTGCTTCCAGCCCGCCGTGTAAAACGCGCGCAGCTCCCGCATATAGTCGTAGGCCCGCTCCTTTGGCATTTCATGCACGATCATCTCAAAAAATGCCGTAAACATCCCGCTGACAAGAATATGCTCAAGCTGTTCATCCAGCTTCGGGTCGGGCTGCCCGAGCTGCTGGAGGGTGTGAATGAATTTGTCTGTCGCGTCCACCTCGATGCGCGCCATTTCGTCCACCATATCGGCATAGGGCGTACCGTCGGAAGCACACAGGATCAAGCGGAAGGCGACGGGGTTCGCATACATGTATTCCAGCATCCAGTCCATGCAGTCGCCCGAGATCTCACCGACGTTTTCGTGCTGCTGCTCGGGGGCGAGGCGTCGGAACGCCTCCTGCGCCTCGCGGTAGCGCGCCATGATCGTCTCATATTGCTCGCCGACCAGCGCGTCAAACAGCTGCGCCTTGCTCTCAAAATACCCGTAAAACGCGCCCGTGGTCACACCCGCCGCCTTGACGATGCTGCGCAGCGAAGCGGCGCGAAAGCCCTTTTCTAAAAACTCTGCCTGCGCTGCCTGCAAAATACGTGTACGGGTCTGCAGCTCGGATTTTGCGCCCACGGGATCACCACCTTTGATATAACAGTGTTATATTTCCGATAACAGTATACAGCCCTGCATATGCGCTGTCAAGTATAAAATGAGGATTTTTTTCAACAGCGTAAGGTATAAAGAAAAATATAAAAGGATTTGGCCATGTTGTATGCCCGCCCATATTTACGCTTTCACTTGAAACCGTGCACGGCACACAAACTGAAACATATAATTTTAAGAAAACTTCCTATATCTCTTGACAAAATTCAACAAAATATGATAATATCTTTCTAAGAAAACTATGCTTTTTGTAAAACGGGGGATATAGTAGGGGAGAAAGCGTAGCAAATCCTGAACAGGCGCTGTATCCGACGAACGGGGGACGGATACGGCGTCTTGCTTTATATAGGCGGGTTGATCTGAAAAGGCAGACTCCCTATGTTTGCGGATTCTGCTTTGCCGCATCGGGCTTTCTTTGCGTTTGCTTTGCCACATTTCGCAGTCCGGTAATCCATCTTCCAAAGTGTTTTGGGGATTTATTTTAAGGAGGAAGAAAATGAATGCTTGTCCAAATTGCAACACACCGGTAGAGGAAGGTGCAAGATTCTGTAGGCATTGCGGTGCACCGTTGGCATCCGCGTCTGAACCTGCACCTGCACCTGCACCTGAACCCGCACCCGCGCCCGCTCCGGCGTCTGAACCTGCACCCGCGCCTGCATCGGCGCCCGCGTTTGCGCCTGCACCTGCGCCTGCATCGGCGCCCGCTCCCGCGCCTGAACCTGCACCCGCTCCGGCGCCTGCATCGGCGCCCGTGTTTGCGCCTGCGCCTGCGCCCGCTTCCATGACGGCGAAGCCTAAAAAGAAGTTCGCATTGCCTAAAACGGGCGGAAAGCTCTCCAAAAAAGCGATCGCGATCGGCAGCGCGTGCATAGCCGTGATCTTGGTTGTGGCCATTGTACTCGGTACGGTGTTGCTCCGTGGCCGCGGCGCACCGAATTATGCGCTGTATATCAAAGACGGCGGGCTTACTTATCTGAATCCTACCAAAGACGAACCGTGGTTAGTGACCGATCAACTCTTTTCAGTTGACCTGGGAGATCTTATTACTGATTGGGATGATTATTCGGAAATCACATGGGATTTTCTGAGTTTTTTCATTCAGAGTAGCAAGGATGGCAAGACGCTGTTCTATCCGGAAGACATAGATGAAGACGCAGGATTCACGCTTTCTTGCTGTCGTGTAAATTCTGAGCCATCACAGGCTACCCGCATTGATACGCAAGTGGTGTACTATATGCTCAACGATGACGGCAGCCTCGTCACCTATCTCAAGGGGGAGGAGAGTGCTCTGTATCAGCACAATCTGACTGAAAAGACCAAGTTGGCCAGTGGTGTGGAATGGTTTGCTGCCTCGGCGGACGGCGAAATGGTATATTACTGCAACGAAGACAATGAGCTGTTTTTGAAATCGACAGACGGCGAAGCAGAAAAGCTCGATAGCGATGTGCAGAGTATTTCGAATATCAATGAGGCCTTCGACACGATATATTATATTAAGGATGATCAGCTCTACAAAAAGGTCCTCGGATCCGAAAAAATCAAGATTGCGTCCGATGTCGCAAATGTACTGCAAGTCTATGAGACCGGCGAACTCTATTATGTGAAAGCGCCGGAGTACTCTGACGAGCTGTCCTTGGCAGACTTTGTAGAGGATGATTTATATACATCCGATGCCGCTATAACCGAGCCTGAGTACCCTGATTTTTTTGCTTATGAAAGCATGGAAGCGTATGACGCTGCTTACGACGCCTATAGGGAGGCATATGAACTCTACAGCGAAAAACTGGAGCGCGATGAGCTACGCAATGCACTGGCGGAAGAAACCGTTAGCCGTTCCTTGGCAAGTCTTTGCTATTATGACGGCGAGACAGAACAGGTGCTGACTGACGCTTATCCTGTCGAAGAAAATGGTTATAATTCAAATTATACCGTGTTCGCCGACGAACCGATCATTGTCTATTCCGTTGCCTCGCAGGCAGCAAATGTCAAAGTCAAGCTGTCCGAGATCGAATATGCCTATGATGTTGAGACTATGGTCGAAGAGGCATTGAATGCGGGCGGCGAAAAGCAGATTGCCGTACAGGGTGCCGTGGCGACGATCGAGCAAACGGCCGCAGAATGTTTCTGCTTTGATATGTCCGGTAAGAATCTCTATTTCGTAGATGATATTTCAGAAGATGATTATCACGGTAATCTGTATCGCATGGCTGTTTCTAAAGGGGGAACGTCGACACCGGAGGTCTTCGATAGCGACGTGCAGGCGCGGACCCTTGCGGTCTACGGTGAGCACTTAGTGTATTTTAAAGAAATGAACAGCCAGTATTTTGGCGAGGGCGATTTGTATGTTGACGGGGTGCTGGCAGATTATGAGGTAGACAGTTTCTATCTAGATTATATCGACGAAACCGATACGCTGATTTATTTTACGGACTGGGATGACGATGATGCATATGGTACATTAAAAGTCTATTGTGATGAAACTGCCGTGCACATTGCTGATGAGGTTCATGAATTCACGGCAACACCTGACGGCGAGGTCCTGTATCTGTATGATTACAGCACAGAATATATGCGCGGAAGCCTGTATCTTTATGATGGCGAAGCGGAAAGAATAGACGATGATGTTGAGGCGCTCATTCCCACTTGGTCTGAAGGGGTGCGGGACAGTATGCTAACCAACCTGATGTCAGCGTGGTAAACATTTTGTTTGGGAAAAGGCAGGGTGCGGCTCTGCCTTTTCTCGATTATACTGAATCCGGTGCCCTGCTTTTCCGCCTTTTGGTGATCTAACTGCTCTCCGAACGGTCTTGTATGCAAAAGAGGTAAAAGCAGATAAAAAACCGAGGTTTGCGTGGGATTTTATGCGGAGGGGTTAAAATGCAGAAATTAAAACGGTTCGCCTGGAACACCCTGTGCGCAACGGCCGTATGGATTTTCTACAACACATTTTTCCTGTTTGTGCATGCTTTGTATGATTTTAGCACGGTGGAGTGGGACCTTAGCATGGAACCGATGCCGGTCTTTTATGATACGATCGCGCCTGTCATCTTGCTTATTCTATATGCCTTGTCCTTTATGGGATTTTTCTTTTTTTGGTAAGGATACACTTGCGGCGACCGGGTCGCACGTGCTGAATTTCGTGTCTGTGGCTTTAGGCTATGCGTTTTTGTGGGCGCTTGTGGGGTGGGTGTTTGATTCCGAGCATACGAGCATGATCATGACAAATTTCCCCATCATCTGTGTAGCAGATGCGTTCAATTCCGATCGTATCTACGACCTGCATTATGATATACAGGCAAACGCTTTTGTCATGGCGCTTCCGTTTGTTTGTATGTGCATAGGGCTTACGGTACGGCAGATGCAGGCAAACAAAGCGATCGGCGGCAGCAACGGCACGAACAGCGCAAACGCCGCGCAAAGAGGAGAAAGCCCGTGATTCCCGGCTACATCGGCAATACCTTGATTTATATGGCGATCACCGCCGCGCGTATATCTGCCCGCGTCGGCAGGCATCCGAACGGGGGAGAGACCTTTTGAGTATGCCAAAGCGGCTTGCCTTTGCTGCCCGTCGCTGCCATAATGCAGGCAGCATAGCTTGCGGGATTCCTGCGCAAAGGGGAAGGAAAGGGGAAATTATGGATATTGTCGCTTTGGTCTTATGGATTTTATATGGCGTTTTACGCCTTGGGTACGGCGCGTATCAACTGCTGAATGTGTACGCAGAAAATGTGCCGCTTCTGCTGGAACGTTGGCTTTTTTTCATCCCGACGGATATTTTTTGGTTGATCTCCGCTGTGTGCGCCATAGTATATGCATACAAAGAAAGAAAAGGACAGCCTTTCCGGCACAAGCGGTGGTGTCAGGGTATCGGTATAGCGTGTGCCGTTTTGATGCTTACATCCGTATTTCTGCCCGGCGTACTTAATGACCATCGAATGGGAGAACAGGCGCAGGAAAAGATTTTAGCTTCGCTGATCGATGAGGATTTCTTGGCGCAGAAAAGCGCAACGGTTTCAGCATCGCCGCCGGAAGATGTTGCGCTCAGGAGCTTTGGCGTCGGGGATCGGCTGGCCTTGTATACCAGCGTTTATGAGATGTCTGCGCCGAACGTTGCCGAGGAAGGGAAAGTGCCCGTTTGGTATAATCTGGGCTTTGTGGAGAATTGTCCTGCACCGATCGCCGACCGCGTTTGGAACACATATTGCGAAAAAGTCCAAAGCACTTCGCGCATGGCGGGTTTTGAAGCAGTTCCCGGTGAAGCACATAGGCGGGTAGCAATGCCTGAAGCCATAGGCGAAGATATGGAGTATATCGTCAGCTTTCGCGATACTGCGACAGATTTAGCGCCAACGCCGTATGCGGCGCTAGCGGTGCGGCGGGGGAACACGATGCTGTATTTCTATGTTTCCGTGTACGAAAAGGACGCAGACAGCACAATAAACAGCGCGGCCGTGATAGAAAACGCACTGGCGTATATGCGGGGTTTGTAAAGCAGTACCTGCCATATCTATACGGCTTTCGGCAAACAAAGCAAAACGCATGAAAAATCAAGCCAAAAATCTCGCGTGTAAACAAAAAATCCCCCGAAAACCTTGATAAATCAAGACTTTCGGGGGATTTCGTTTGGTGAGCCATCGGAGATTCGAACTCCGGACACCTTGATTAAAAGTCAAGTGCTCTACCGACTGAGCTAATGGCTCATAAAGAGCGGCTTTGCAAAACGCAGAACCGCCGGGTTGTAAAAATGACGTGCAACGGCTTAGAAGAACAGCATCAAAAGCGTTGCGGCAAACGCCAGCACAAAGAAAAGGATCGCGATGTACTTGGTGGCTTTCGCCAGCATGGCTTCGCGCGTTCTGCCCTTGTTCTTGCCGAAGAAGGTGTCCGATCCGCCGCCGGTGATCGCACCGGAAAGACCGCCCTCGCGGCTCTTCTGCATCAACACGACCACGATGGTGGCAATCGACAAAAGGATCAATACCACACCGAGAATGATTTCAAGAGCGCCCATATCTCAACCTCCGTTCGAACAAGGTAGTTTTTCAATGCCTTGGTATTCTATCACACCGCGCATAAAAATGCAAGCCTTTTTTCACTTTTTACGCGATTTTGCGCGCGCGAGTGCGGAATCCGTCGTGCTTTTCGGTTTGCGGCACACGCTGTCGTGCACAATAGCGACGGATTTGCGGAGAGAAAAATATTTTCTTGTGTGCGCAGCGCATAAATGTCTTGCCGGTGCATATGCTAACAGGGCAAAAGTTACGGTTCATTTCTGCGTTTGCATCGAACTTTTGCACCGCCTGCGTATTTTGCGCGGGCGGTTTCCCTTTTTGGGAGCAGAATAGAAGTTTGAAGAAAAATACCGCGCCGCATTTTCGCGGCGCGGCGGGAAAGGGCTTACTTGCTTTTGGGTTTTGCGAGAAGTGAAACAATGATCCCCGACAGGATCGCTGCCGTGATCCCCGCGCTGCCTGCGGAAAGCGGCCCTGTGAGCACGCCCAAAAGCCCCTGTTCGCGAATTGCCTCTTTTGTGCCCTGTACAAGTGTATTGCCGAAGCCCGTCAGCGGGACGCTTGCTCCCGCACCTGCCCAATCTACCAGGGGCTGATACAGGCCAAGCCCGCCGAGCACCACACCGAGCACGACGAAAAGCACTAAGATGCGCGCGGGGGTCAGGTTGGTATTGTCGATCAACAGCTGCCCGATCATACAGATCAGCCCGCCGATAAGAAACGCTTTCAAAAAAATCACTGCAAATCCCTCCGTTCCTACTTTTTTCCGAAACGATTGTTTTATGCACCGCGATGTGGTACAATACGGGCGGTAAGATTTACCGCTGAAAACGATGAGGTGAGGATTTGAACAGCTTACAGGATGCGTATACTCTTTATAACGGTGTAAGAGTGCCGTGCATTGCGTTCGGCACTTGGAAAATGCCGGACGACGTCGCCGCGGCGGCGGTGTGCTGCGCCTTGCAGAGCGGATACCGCCATATCGATACGGCAGGCGCATATCAAAACGAAACGGGTGTGGGCGAGGGCCTGCGCAAAAGCGGCGTGCCGCGCGGCGAGATCTTTCTGGTCAGCAAGCTGCCCAACGCCGACCACGGTTACGAAAAAACGATTGCAGCATGCGAACGCTCTCTGCAAAAGCTCGGAACGGACTATCTCGACGCATATCTGATCCACTGGCCCGTGCTTGTGGAAAATCAGGATCATGTATCTGAGGATTTGTGCGACACATGGCGCGCGTTTGAACGGCTTTATCAGGACGGCAAACTGCGCGCGGCGGGGACGAGTAACTTTTTGGAAGAGCACATTGAGATCATCAAAGCGAATTTTTCGATCTATCCGATGCTCAATCAGGTGCAGATGCACCCGCAGTGCCCGCAGGAGGATATGGTCGTGTATTGTGAAAAAAATCATATCCTGCCAGAAGCATGGAGCCCGCTCATTCAGGGGCAGGCATTTAAGCGCGAGCTGCTCGTGGAAACGGCGGCAAAATACGGCGTGAGCGTTGCGCAGCTTTGCGTGCGCTGGCTTGTACAGCGCGGCGTTGTGCCTGTTCCCAAATCGGCGACGCCTGCGCGCATTCGCAATAATGCGGATGTATTCGGCTTTTCGATCTCCGAAGAGGATATGGAGCGCATTGCCTCTCTGCGCACCTACGGCATGATCGGCGACCCGCCCTCGGTGCCGCGCACGCATCAGGTGGTTGGGTTTTAAATTCGTGAAAACCAAATCAAAAGGACGGATGTTCCGTGCAGGAACATCCGTCCTTTTTTATGCTGTTATTTTAAGGCGTTACGCCGCGAAGTCGCGCATGCCTGCCGATGCTTGCAGGATCCAGCGCGCATCCGCAGCGGATATCCCGTCTTGTGTGTATACATTGGCGGCAAGGGCCTGCGCATAGTCCAGATACCGCATGCCTGCCGCGGCCTGCAATACCCAGCGCGCATCCAAGGCATTAACCTGCCCGTCCTTGTTGACGTCACCAAGCAGCGTTTCCACCGTAACGCGCACCACCGTGTAGGTGCCGACCGGTTGTGTGTTCCCGCTTTCGTATACATACACGGCACTGCCGTCATCGGCAAAGCCCAGCGAATACCCGACAGGCGACGTAAAGACGTTTGAGAGCGCAGCATCACTGTATACATACAGGATATTCTCCGCACGGTATACGCTGACCTGTGCGTCGGGATTCAGTAAAAGCCCGGGGGTGTAGCTTTCTGCGGCCAATGCGGGATATGTCAATACATATGACGCTACGCCGTCGGAGGTATAGCGAACGCCGGTTGAAACATGGCTTTGCGCAAAGGTGGTTCGATCCGCTTCACTTTCAGAATAATATCGGGTCGTGGCGTCTGCGCCGATCAGGAGGTAATCGTAAAACGTACCGGCTGTGTCCGAATCGTCCCATGTAACGTCTACGGCATACCAGTTGCCGTCTTCCATTTTTACATAGTTCCACGCGTGCGGGCCGCCGGCATCGCCTATGATCTGGATGCAGGGGATCCCCTCGCGGTCACAAAGCATCTTAAAGGCTTCGGAATATCCTTCGCATACCGTGATGTGCGGCTCTAAAAAGACGCTGGTTGCGTAATACGAGGTGTCATATTGGAATTGAGTGTCATATTTTACACTGCCCGCGATCCAGTCATGGATGTATTTTATCTTTTCATAGCGCGTGTTGCCGCGCACCGTGAAGTTGTCAACGACCTGCATCATGGCGGCATAATCCGAAGCGACGGCTTCCCATGAATTATAGCCGGCGGGCAGATACAGATACGCAATCAGCCCGGTGCATTCCACGTGTGAAACGGTCGCGCTGATTTTATGGGATTCTTTAACCAGATCAAGCGTGAAATTGCCCAGCCAAAACAGATCGGGGCGGTCGCTGACAATGGCAGAAAAGCCGCCGACAAGCGCTTGCAGGATCGTATCTATATATTCCTGCGGAATATCCACGACCTCGTCGCCATTCCGGTCAATGTAGATTTCTGCATCAAAAGAGATCGGCGTTGTAAGCGGGATCTCAACGGCGACAAGCCCGGATTCCTGCGCGTCCGGCTGCTGTGCAAACGTGGTTACGTCCTGGGCTGCCAACGCGTCGTAGACATCTTTTTGCATCCGGTTCAGGCTTGTATAAAAAAGATACGGTGCGTCCGGGTCGCCGGTTTGGAACTGTGCCGATGTAATGGCGGAAGCACCGTTTGCGTTTACGGCAGGCGCCGGATATGTACGGTCGAGCTCATAAACGCCGTCGATGCCGCGGACAAGGACTTCATCGGTCGCCGCCGCGATAGCCCCGATTCCCAATGTGCTGAGCAGCAGCGCGAGAGCAAGCAGCAGGCTTATCCATTTGACCTTTTTCATGATGTATCTACCCTCTTTGGAAGAATTTTATGGCTGCTGTTTTCATGCGGCGGTTTTAACGATTTTGCAAAAGCGCCGAAAGCTCATCCATAAACGCGTTGATGTCACGGAAATGGCGATAAACAGAGGCAAAGCGCACATAAGCGACCTCGTCGATGTCCTTGAGCTTGTCCATGGCGAGTTCCCCAATGCGCATGGACGTTACCTCGCGGTCGAGCGAATTTTGCAGGCTGCTTTCGATGTCGTCCACAGCCTTTTCGAGCGTCTCCATGGCGACAGGACGCTTTTCGCACGCGCGCAGCATGCCGCGCAGCAGCTTGTTACGGTCAAACGCCTCGCGCGACTTGTCCTTTTTGATGACTAAGATCGGCACGCTTTCGATGATCTCATAGGTCGTAAAGCGTTTTTTGCATTGCAAACATTCGCGGCGGCGGCGAATGCGCTCGCCCTCATCCGTGGGGCGCGAGTCAATGACCTTGCTTTCCTCATAACCGCAAAACGGACACTTCAAACGGCATCACATCCCTGTCAGATTTAGGCGCATCCGCCAAACGGCAGGATGCATTTTTACTATATATTGTTAGTATATCAAATAAAAGCCACAAAGTAAAGTAACAAAACCTTACAACCATTCGGAAAGCTGTGCGGCGGCGGTGCGGATCTGCTCGGGTGTCTCGTAGCTTTTCTCATACAGCTCGATCATGTAGTCGCCGCGGTAGCCCTTATCCCGCATGAAGCGGAAAAACTTTGGAAAATCAAATCTCGCACCCGCGCACAGCGGCACAACGCAATCCTTTTCATTTGTGTAATCGCTGATGTGGATGTGCGCAATGTTGTCTGCAAACGTTTCGGCAAACACATACGGGTCTATGCCCGTTCTGCGCGCCTGCTTGATGTCTAATACCATGTGGAAATGATCCCCGAGGGCGGCGCGCATGCGCATCAAAAAGTCGGGACTTTCCGAACGGTAGTGCACCACATTTTCCTGGCAGAGCGTGATACCCGCCTCGCGTCCGAGGGTGTAAAGTGTATCAAAGCGTTCAAACACCTGCTCGTCGGGGATGCTGCCGGGGATCTTCGCCCCGTGCATGACAAGCAACTCTGCCCCCAAAAGCCCCATGCCGTAAAAATAGCGCTTGAAATCCTCAATACTATCATAAAACCGGCGCTCATAGGAACTGAAAAAGTAATAGGATTCCGTAAACGAGGCATAGGTGTGCAGGCTTTTGACTCGCAGCGAATACTGCGTGCAGATATTTTTCAGCATATCCATAAACGGCGGTCTAAGCTCTGTAGGGGAGTTGATGAAGATTTCCGTGCAGTCTGCGCCGAGTTCGCCAACCATGCGCAGCGAATCCTCCGTTGTCTGCGGATAAAAACAAGATGTTGAGATCCCGATTGCCATTGCACCTGCGCCCTTTCCTGCTTTGACCGCGCCTGCCAATATTTGTGCATTGTAAAGACGCGCATGATATTTTACTATTAGTATTGTAATAGGGAGGCGCATAAAAATGCAAGCGTTATTTCCGGAAATCCGCAGGTTTTTAAAAAGTTTTTCCCCTGTTACCGTGCGAATTCTGCGCTGGGGGATGCCGTTTGTGCTCGGCATGCTGTTATCGGGGTTCGTATGCCGTCTGCTTGCGGGCACGGTCGGGGAATTTGACAAAATGCTGCGCATGTCCGAAGAACTGCTTTTGTGCGGTAAGGAGATGCTCGGCGCGGTGGGCGTAGGCGCGCTTGTCTTGCAGCTGTTTCTGACGGCATGTGCGTACGATCACCCGCAGGACGGCGAATAGCGGTACATAGGGTGGGGGTGGGGAAAGCGGAAAGAACGCAAACAGGAGAAAGGAGTTTTCACGTGCAAAAATACGGAACGCCTGATTTTGTAAGGGTCGAATTTGAACTGGACGATGTTTTGACCGTTTCGGTCGGCACAAGATCCGTAGACGGCGGCGACGATGGTTGGCTGGATGTCTGAAACTGAAAAACAAAGGGGGCCGCACGGCGCTGCTGCGCCGTGCGGCCCCCTTTGCTTACAAGGAAAAAGCTGTGTAAAATTACTTTGCGCGGTTTCGAAAACAAACAGACAAGATTTACTTCTGCGGCACCGAGGCAGTGTATGTATATGTACGCATCTGCGTCAGAACAGCCCGCCCGAAAAGCCCCAGGTGTCCGTGAATACAAATTTGACGTAGCACCGGGCAGGGGGAACGCCGAGTTCTTCGGACAAAATCGTGCAAAGCTCCGCTGTAAGGGCGTTGCACGCGTCGTGATTCGCTTTGCCGAACACACTGACCTCGCACATGGCAACGGGCGCATCGTTTGTTCCCTGAAAATACATATCGCAGTCCCCGTCGAGCCGAACCATCAAATACGTTTCGCTTTTTCCGGGCAGCAGGGCAATGGCTTTGCCGAGCCGCGCTTTTACGGCGTCTGTCTTCGCTTCGGAAATGGCTTCGGTAGTGCTGACATGGATATACGGCATAAAAATACCTCCTAAACTTATAATGATTTCCTATAAATCGTGCGATCCTCGATCGCTTGCTGTATCGCGCCGAACAGGGAAAGTTCGTCCGCAGACGGCAGGTCGTAGCCGTAATGCCAGACCATCACGCCGCCGAGACCCGCGTCGATCGCGTAGGCGGTCTTGTCATAGATCATCTGCCACCCGTTGTAATACCGCGCCGGCGCCGCTTCGCCCTGCGTTTCCGGGAAGTTCGCGAGTGCGCCTTGTGCGATGTTGCATGATGTGCCGAGCGTGTGCGCTTCTTCCCGATAGGCGTACCAATACAAGCCGCCGTCGACGGGGCGCGCATAAAACGGCATGCCGAGATCCAACCGCTTGCGTGCAAAGCCAAGGCTTTGGTAATTGGCGACCAGGCGGCTTGCCGTGGCTGTGAAAGCGGCGTGGTGACCGTCCGCATCAAAGGCGTCATAGCCCATGATCTCAGCAACATCCAGCGGACGCGCAAGCAGTGTTTCCCACAAATTTTTCCAAACGGGCACCGCCGCGCCGAGTACAAAGCGCCCGTGGATCTCCTTTTTCAAAGCGGTAAGAAAGCGGCTGAACGTAAGCCAGTCTTTCAAGCGCCGCGGGTATTCGTAGTCGAAAAAGATCCCGTCAAAGCCGTTTGCTTCGATCAATTGCAGAATGGCGGCAATCAGCGTATTGCGGTTCTTACCGAACGCTAAGGTGTGCTGTTCGCATCTTTCGTTCGCCGAATCCACGTCCGGTCCTAAAAAATTGCAGTGTATGCGTATGTCGCGTCCGTTTGTAACTTCACGCAGGTTTTGCAGCGCCGTTTGAAACACGGTCTTGCCGTCGGCCTTTGTGCCGTCCTCGGCTTCCAAATCGGGATAGTACAGCGTGCCGTCCGCAGAAAAGCGCACCGCGCCGAAGAAAATGACGTCGGTGATGCAGTCGAGACTGCCCGCGCGGGCACGCAGCGCGTTCGCATCATATGCGGTCTCCGCCGTCAGGTACGCCGTAACGCGGAAGTCGGGAACACGTTTCTTAGACGCGCAATAGGCTTCCACACTTGTCAGTGTAAATCGGGTTTCCGCCTGTCGGACGGTGACACGCAGCGCCGTGGCGGGTATTTCCCGAAAGGCACAGTAGCGGTATTCACCGATCTTGTCGTCCTGCGCATAAATTTGCCGAAATTCTCCGTCGATCTTTGCTTCCACGGAGAACCCGCGGCAGTTTGCACCGTCCTCGCGCAAAACAACGGTGTTGACAGCCGTCGGTGCGGAAAATTCCGCGGTAAACGCTGCGCCGGCATGACCCGAAAAGCCGTTCCCGGCGCGTTCGCCGCCGTGAACGGTGATGGCTGCGTTTTCCAGCAGGTTTTCTCCCGGAGAAAACGCAGCGCTGTTTGAGCCGTTGCGTGCCATAAATCACATGTCCTTTCCGCTTATAAAGTTCTTTGCACTTTTTCTGCCGATCAAGCGATTGCTACGAACGAACCTTTTCTAAAACTTTATCCAGATAGGCAATCGGTGCGAGTACGCCGCCCTTTTGCATGCTGTGCAGCTGCTCTTCGGTTGCCCAGCATATATCGCAGGTTTCAAAAGGCTGCAAAACCGCGTCGCGCAGATCCAAGTCTGCACGAAACAGCCACACATCCAAAAAATTATCCCGCCGTTTTTCGGAGAATAAAAGCTGCCCGCTTTCGGGTCGCAGCCGGAAGCCGGTTTCCTCCCGTATCTCACGCAGGGCGGCATGCAGGCTGTTGTCTCCGCTGACTGCCGAACCGCCCGTCACCTCCCACATAAGGGGAAAGGCTTTGTTGGGCGTGCGGCGGGTCAGCAAAAATTCGCCGCGGCTGTTTTGTACCCAAACATGGACGACCAAATGGTAATCGCCCGCCGGCAGCGGCATATCCCCGCGGCGCGCGGTTCTGCCTGTCGGATTGCGGTCGCCATCCAAAACGTCCCAAAGCTCGTTCGCGGTTTTTTGCTCATACAGGTACAAAAGCGTGCGATTAAAAAGCTCGGGCTGTATCTCGGGATAAGTCTGGTCTTCGGGCGGGGTATCATAAAGCCCGACCTCTGCCATCTCCGACGAAGCGGGAATTGTATCCATCGAAGTGACCTCTGCAAAATACAGCATACCGTGCGAAACCTCTTTCTCGGTTGTTACACGATAGATACAGATCGGCTGCAAGTCGAAACGCAAAGCGCCCGTCTCTTCAAAAAGCTCGCGTGCGGCGGCGTCCGCCGCTGTTTCACCGGCTTCTATGTGCCCGCCGGGCAGCTCGCGCGTGGTACGCGCCTTGTGCCGACAGTAAAGCCACTTGCCGTGATACCGCGCCGCGACCACGGCAAACAGAAGCGGTTGTGTACATGCAGATGTTTCTAAAAAGTCTACTGTAATCAAAAGCTGATCCTCACGCCTGTACCGTTCTGTCCTCGATCGCCTGTGCCATGGCGCCGAACAGAGAAAGCTCGTCTTCATAAGGCAGGTCGCAGCCGTAATGCCAGACCATCACGCCGCCCAAGCCCGCGTCGATCGCATAGGCGGTCTTGTCATAAACCATCTGCCAGCCGTTATAATAGCGGTCGGGGGTGTTCTCCTCCTCGGTTTCGGGACAACCCTCCAAAAGCCCCTCGGCTACATTCTGATATTTCCCAAGCTGTCGGGCGTCGCCGGAATAGGTGTACCAGTATTCACCGCCGTCTATGGGACGGGAGAAAAACGGCATGCCCAGATCCATTTTATCCGCAGAATAGCCAAGACTCAGATAGTCGCTGATCACGCCGCTTGCCGTGCGTGCGAAGGAGGCGTGATGTCCGTCCTCTGCATCAAATGCATCATATCCCATGACCTCTACGGTGTCTACCGAACGGCTCAGAAAGATCTCCCACAGATTTTTCCAAACAGGCACCGCCGCACCGAGCTGATACTGCCCGTTGATCTCTTCTTTGAGTGCCGAAAGGAAACGGCTGAACGTGAACCAGTCTTTGAGACGGCGCGGATATTCGTAGTCAAAATAGATCCCGTCGAAATCATTTGCCGCTGTGAACTCCAAAAGCGCCGCGATCAGGGTGTCCCGGTTGTCGCCAAACGCCAGATTGTGCTGGTCGCATTTTGCGTTCGCCGCATTTTCGGCGGCTGTTCCTTCAGGCGCATCGGGACCGATAAAGTTGCAATGGATGCGCACGTCGCGGTCTCCGATGACCTCACGCAGATTTTGAAGCGCCGTTCGGAAGACCGTCTCACCGTCCGCCGTCGTCCCATCCCCGAGATCCAGATCGGGGTAATACAGCGTGCCGTCTGCTGCAAAGCGTACCGCGCCGAACAGGATAACATCTGTGATCACATCAAAACTGCCCGCCTGTGTGCGAAGGCCTTCCAAATCATATGCAGTCGCCGCAGTTATGTAGGTCGTTACACGGAAGTCCTCCGCCGCTTTGCGCTCTGAAGAAAAAGCCTCTACATCCTCTATCGTGAAAGGTGCGTCGGCGCCCTGTACGGTGATGCGCAGTGCAGTGGTCTCGACTTCGGGGAATGCACAGTAACGGTATTCGCCGATCTTATCATCCTGCGCATGGATTTGTGTGTATGCGCCGTCCACCAGCGCTTCAATGGAAAACCCGCGGCAGTTTGCGCCATCCTCACGCAGAACAACGGTGTTCAAGGTGACCGGCGCGGAAAACTCCGCTGTGTACACTGTCCCGGCCGTGCCTGTAAAGCCGTCGCCCGATACTTCACCGTTTGTTACGGAGACAACTGCGTTTTCCAGCAGATCCTGTTCCGGCTTGATCTCCGCCTTGCTTGCATTGCTAAAAGAAAGCGCGGTGCAGACCAGCGCGAAGACAAGCAGCAAACATACAATGGTAAACAGAACGCGCAGCACCCTTTTGGCCTTAGAGACCTTGCGGGACGCGTGTTCGCTCGGCTTGCTTTGCAGTGCAGATCTTTTGTTTGACATCGTGAAACCCCTTTGTTTTCAGCATTTTTGTATACGCACAAAAAATCGAACCGATTGTTCGGATTTAAGTCTATTATGCCAAATTAACCCGTGTGCGTCAAGCAAAACACCGCCTGCAGTTTGCATTTTTTTATAAAAGTTAGTATAATAAAAGCATCCTGTTGGCAAAGGAAGTTTTTATGGAAAATACAAATCGGAATATTGCCTTGCTGATTGACTCAGACAACATTTCTCCTCGTTATATCGAAACGGTGTTCGATGAGCTGAAATCCATCGGGACGGTCACGGTCAAACGCATTTACGGCGATTGGACGCGCGATGATGTGAAATGCTGGAAGAGCGTTCTGCCGGAATATGCTATCCAGCCCATGCAGCAGTTTGCCAATACCGTGGGCAAAAATTCCACGGATTCCGCCATGATCATCGATGCGATGGACATCCTCTACCGCGATACGGTGGATGTGTTCTGTCTTGCCTCGAGCGACAGCGATTTTACCCGCCTTGCAGTGCGCCTGCGCGAAAGCGGCAAACAGGTCGTCGGCATGGGCGAGAGCAAAACGCCGAAGGCGTTTGTCAACGCCTGCGATTCATTTCGGTATTTGGATGTTTTAAGCGGCAAAACGGATGACGAGCCCGCTTCCAATGAAAGCAGCATCACCCCGCGCATGGAGATCGAGCAGGAGATCCTTTCCATGCTCTCCCGCGGGGAGGCGGGTGCGCGCGTGCTCATCAGTGTTGTCAAAGAATATTTGCAGCGCAAGTTCCCTGATTTTGACGAGCGCAACTACGGATTTTCCAAGTTTTCGAACTTTTTGAAATCGTTCAGCAGCTTCCGCGTCGTGCTTGACGGCGCGCACAACCTTTGCTTGTGCCAGGAACGCTCCGTGCGCCGTGAGGAGATCGAGGCTTATGTGAAATCCCTTCTACAAAAAAGCCGCGCAAAGCGCATGAATATCGGCGAGATCAACACCCGCCTGACCGAACGGTTCAAGGACTTTTCCGTCAAGGCATACGGCTATCGGCAGATCAAGCTGTTCCTGTCGGACATCGACGGCGTAGAGATCGAGGACTGCGACCTGGTGCTAAAATAACAGCTCTCCATATAGAAAAAGCAGCATCTCCGTTTTTAGCCGAGGTGCGATAACGAAGGAAATATGTAAGGTGGCGGAGCAGCCGAAGGGCTGTGCCGCCGCTTTGCGTTGTCAGGCTGTTTTCTTCTTTCGGTTTTGCATACCGAGTCTGCCGTCGAGGGCAACGCAGTCCTCATCGGCAATGTTGATAATACCCGCAGCCTTGTAGTAAATCTCAATCTTCTGCTTTCTGTGGCCGCTGCTCTTATCGGGAGCGTGTACCACGATTTTGTCAACCAGATCGTTCAGGATTTCCGCCGTGAGTTCTTGGGGATCGGTGTATTTGCGAACATTCTTCAGGAACCGCTGAAGGTCGTGCTGTTCCTGTTCGCCGCTGTCAATCAGATCCTGCAAATCAAGAATCGCCGCTTTGACATCCTTCTGCTCCGTTTCATACTCGGAAGAAAGCTTGTCAAACCGTTCCGCCGACAGCCTGCCCGATACCATATCCTCATAGATTCGCTTGAACAGCGTATCCAAATCCTCATCCCGGCGCTTGAGCGTTACAATATCTACCTTTGCCTTTTCAACGGATAATTTTCGTTCTGCGTTTGCTTTTTCCATTTCCTTTTTGACAAAGGACGCTTCAAACTGCTGGATATAGGACAACACGCCCTGAATATGCCGAAACACAAGCCGGTTCAGGGTAACTGCCCGGATATAATGCCCCGTGCAGGTTCCCGTATTGCTGCGGTAGTTGGCGCAGACGAAAAAGTCCTGATTTGCTTTGAAAGCGTTTGCCGTGCAGTAGTGCAGTTTGGCTCCACAGTCCGCACAGAATACCTTGCCCGAAAAGATACTGATTTTTCCTGTTGCGGTCGGGCGGCGTTTGTGTTTGCGGATTTCCTGTACCGTCTCAAAGATATGCCTGTCAACAATGGCAGGGTGGGTATCCTCAAATATCCGGCGTTTTTCCTTATCGTTCCACACACGCTTTTTGCTGCGGTAATTCTTAGAGGTCGTCTTGAAGTTTTCGGTATGCCCGATATATTCCAGCTTCTCTAAAATCCCCGCAACGGTTTTCTGCGCCCATTTGTACGGCTCGGCAGGAAGCAGTTTTCCATCTTTCTGTGCCTTGTACGCCGTTGGAGTGAGCACTTTTTCCGCTTTCAGCTTCTTAGCGATCTGCGTAGGCCCAAGCCCGTCATAGCACAGCTTGAAGATATACCGCACGGTTTGCGCCGCTTCTTCGTCGATCAGCCATTTGTCCTTGTTTTCGGCATCCTTAACGAATCCAAATGGTGGATTGGTAGTCAGGTGCTTTCCGCTTTCGCCCTTCATTCGGAAGGTAGACTTGATTTTCTTGGCGGTATCTCTGGCATAAAGCTCGTTGCAGAAGTTGCGGATCGGCGTCATATCAAATTCCGTTTGTACAGCGGAATCTACATTGTCGTTGACAGCGATAAACCGCACATCATTTTCGGGGAAAACAATGTCCGTATACATCCCAACCTGCAAATAGTTCCTGCCAAGCCGGGACATATCCTTGACGATAACCGTTCCCACCTTGCCGCTTTCAATAAGCTGTTCCATTTCCCGAAAAGACGGACGGTCGAAGCTCGTCCCGGAATAGCCGTCATCGACAAAAAATTGCAGATGTTAGAAGCTGTGCTTTCTCGCATATTCCTTTAACAGCGCCTTTTGAGACGAGATTTGTCAAGGATATATTTTGTTTATCAGAATGCTATGAATCGCGTGAAAAAATAAAACGAATCTCTTTTATTGTAAAAAGCGCTTAGAATCGCGTGGTTCTAAGTGCTTTTGCCTGTTATGTCTCCCAACGCCGCATCCTGCCGTTCCTTTGATTCCTCCAAGTCCTTGAAATCGCCCAAGTCGGTCAATTTAACTTCCGAAGCGTCAACTTTGGCGTCCGGATTTTCCGCCTGACCACGGATGGTGGCGGGGATTTCACCGTCCAGCTGCCCGCGTATACTCTCGGCCCGCAGCAGACAAACCTGTTCCAGCGTATCCACCGCCAGCCGGTGGTCTTCGTAGGAGCAAAAGGCGGTGGGATCTTTTTGAACATAAGGGGCAATCAGCTTTTCCGTCTGCCGGAGGGTGACTGCAAACCGACCGCTTTCAAAGTATTCCGAAAGGAGCTTGTCGAAATAGGTGTGATAGCGGGAAAAGTATCCTTCGTGCTTCATCAGGTTGTGGTAAAGCGGCCGGTTGAGCATGATCTTTCCTTCCGCCGGGGTGTTAATGGGATAGTTAATAAGAATGTTGGGATCTTTGATAGGGTCGGTCATGCCCAGAGCATAGGTGCCGAAGGCCAGGTTATAATCCCATGGAAGGATGCTGAGGATCCCGTTTTCCTCATACAAAAAGTAATTGTGCCCGGTATGGCCCAGATAGCTGTCCCAGTTCATCACAAAGACCTGAACGGTGAAATACCGGAGCACCTCGTCCACGTTGACGGCGGTTTCCAGGTTTTCACCGGTGGACAGGATTTTCAGCGCCTCGATCACCCGTTTCTGATCGGCTTCCGATCCCTTGAACTTGGCGTTTTCAAAGATGCCGGGATAGCTGTCCGGGTTATCGTCGATATATCGCAGCGCCACGTCGGCGTTTTCCGCATTCAGGGAACGGTAATCCGGCTTGTACAGCTTCCCGTAATCATTCCCGAAATTCCGGCGGGCAAAGGCTTCCTCTGGCTCCTCTACCGCCAGAAACAGCCCCCAGTCCTCTCCGTTGACCGTCACCCAGACATAGCTGCAAAGGGGCGCAGGCACCCCCATGAACGCCATCATATCGTAGGCCATATAGGTTTTCAGATAGCTGTTGTCCTGAAAGGAAGCGTCCAGGGAAAATTTGTCCAGCCCATAATAATTCCCGCCGTCCAGGAACTGGTCGAATTCCAGCTTGAGGCTGTAGCGGGAAAGCCCGTATTCCTCCGTCAGCCGCAGGGAATTGTTGCCCTTTGCCCGCAGCCCGATATTATGAAACGCTTCTCCGTCGATTTCGACAGTGCAGGCCACGTATTCTTCTTTTGCGGCGTCCTCGATAAAAGCGCCCCAGTCCGCAATTTGAATATCAATGGTGTGCACCCGGCTGTCGTCAAACAGCCGGGTCGCATATCCTGGGTTGGCGCTGGCTTTGGGGATCCCCAGCTGTTCGCCGAACATCAGAAGTATGGTGAGAAGGGCAGCCAAAACCGCCGCGCCGATACAAATCCGGTCAATATACTTATGCTTTACCATCGCCTTATCCCATGTAGTCGCCGTTATAGGAGACCAGCACCACCCGGGACACGCCCGGCATAGCCTCCAGCTCATTGACAAAGGCGCTGCTGTCCTCTTTCAGGCGGACTTCGTAATTCAGTTCCACACAGCCGTTGTCCACGCTCTTGCTTTTGAGATTCAGCCGCCTGACCTGAGATTTGACAAAAATCCGCGCCTGTTCCTCAATCTCGCTGTTTTTGCAGTGCACCACCAAGATATACGGGAAATCCGCCGTTTTCTTTCGGGAAAAGGCAAAGAGAACTGCCCCAATGAAGATACTGCCGAATACCGCCAGCGGGATCAGGCCCGCCGCCAGCACAATGCCCACCGCAATCGCCCAGAACAGGAAGGCGATATCCATGGGCTCTTTGATCGCGGTGCGGAACCGGACGATGGACAGGGCGCCCACCATGCCCAGAGACAGCACGATGTTGCTTACCACCGTCATAATCAGCAGGGTGGTAATAAGCGACAGAGCAATCAGCGTCACGCCGAAGCTGGCCGAATACATCACGCCGCTGTAGCTCTTTTTATAGATGAAAAAGATAAACAATCCCAGCAGAAAGGCCAATACCATGGCGATCGCCATGTCCAGTATGGAGATGCTGGCGATATTCTCCAGAAAGCTGGATTTGAAAATATCCTGAAAGGTCATAAGGCCCTTCCTCCTCAGATAATTTTAATCGAACCGCCGGCACAGGGCGTATTTGGAGCAGGCCGCCGCCTGCCTTCCGGGTACCTGCACCGCCATGCGGACAAGCTCCGGCAAATACGCGTCGTATTTCACTTCCAGCACCGTGCCAGGCTCCATTGTGCGCATGTAGAAAATTTCCGGATTCAGGAAGTCCACATTTCCAAGGGCGGTGCGGATATCCCGATCTAACGTGATACGCACATTGCCGGGCGCATAGAGAAACGCCTCCCGGTCGTAACGGACAATCGTCTTTGGCGACAAACCTTTCCCCTTGATTTTGCTGTAAAGCTCGATGAAAAGCGGTTCATCCGAATCCAGCAGGAATTCGGAGCTGCCCGAAAGCAACTCCTTTACCTGTTCCTGCGTCATCCGGGCGCTGCGCTTGCCGCACAGGCCGTTTATTTTGTACTTCTTTTCCAGCCGGACAAAGGAGGTATCCGCTCCGTAATACCTCAGCCGGAATTTTTCCCGCCGGTTGACCCCGTCGATTTTCTCCCGCAGGGCGCTGTCATAGGGCGTGTCAAAGTACAGGCTGGTAACCCGGTATGTACCGCCCGGCCCGGCGTTTTTATCGTGGAGAAACAGCTTTTTGAGCCTTTGGGAAAGCACCAGATCTTCCCGCAGGTTGATCCGGTGCTTCAGCTCATGCCGCAAGGGAAACTCGCTCTCCGGCTTAATCGTCATAACCGGAATCCCCATCGTCCCAATCGTCGTCGGCTTCCCGGTCATAATCGCTTCCGCCGTCGTCGTAATTGGTATCACCGTAATTGGTATTGCCGTGATCATCATAGTTGGTATCGTTGTAATCAGTGATACCGTCGTTGTTGGGACCATAGTCCGTATCATTGTAATCGGTGACGCCGTCGTTGTTGGGACCGTAGTCGGTGTCGTTGTAGTCGGTGACGCCATCGTTGTTCGGGCCATAGTCCGTGTCGTTATAGTCGGTCACGCCGTCATTATTCGGGCCGTAATCGGTATCGTTGTAATTGGTGGAACCGCCGCCGGTGGCCGGGGTTCCGCTTTGCGTGCCGGCAGTCTTATGTTCCGCCTTGACAACCTTGCCGGTGACCGCGTGGATGTCATACTCGTACTCGTTCCCGTTCGCCATGAACTCCAGCTCAAAAATCGGGGTTCCGTCATCGTGGTCGAATTCCTTATCGTCAAATACCGCGTCCGCTGCATTGACATTCGCCTGGGCAAGCGCAATTTCCTGCGCCTTTTCCAGCGTGATGTAGGGGGACGGCTTGCCGTCTTTGGCATAGGCGGGATCATAGTCGTCGTCGTCAATGGTCACGATGCCGGAGGAAAGCTCCAATCCCCTGACCGCTTCCTGCGTGCTGGCGCTCATATCCGCCAAGAAATCGTCGCTGGGAAGTACCGAGCCCGGCTCCAGCTGCAGGACAATGTTCTTTTTGTTGCCGTCGATGTCATCCACAAAGTAACCTGCCTCATTGATCTCAACGATCAGATCCCGCAGGACAGTCTCGCAGTCTTTTCCGATATAATCCGGATAGGCCTCCACAATGCCCTTGCCGTCGTCGTTCCGGCCGGTCAGGGCGGTGACTTTGCCATCCCGGTTGTACTCGATCTGGATTTCCGGATTGACGCTCAAGGTGAGAACACCGGTTTCCTTCAGCGCCGTTCCCTCCTGTGCCGGCGCCCCGCATCCGGCCAGAAGGACTGCAGCCGCTACAGCCAGGGAAGAGACCGCTACAAAAACTTTTCTTCTCAATTTCATATGACTTGCTCCTTTCGGTTTCCGTTTGTTTGTGGCTTTTGTTCTGCCTTACACCTATAGATTACGGGAGCAGGTTTTCAAAACCGGGGTAAACTGGAAAAATTTTTTAAAAAATTCAGTCGTCATCGTCCGGATCGTTGTCATCGTCTGAATTATCATCCGAATCATCATCCTCGTTGTAGCCGCTGTCGCCGTCGTTATCGTCATTGTCGTCGTCAGCGTCGTTTCCTGGATCATAATCGGTATCGCCGTCCGTATAATCCGTGACCCCATCGCTGCCGGGACCATAGTCCGTGTCCGCGGGCGGCGTACTGGTGGAAGGCGGCGTATAGTCGGTGACGCCATCGCTATTTGGGCCGTAATCGGTATCATCATAATCGGTGGCGTTGGAAGAGGTCGGAGGCACAACCACGGGGTGAGACGGCTCAGACGGGGAAGGCGAGGTTGGCTCCGGCTGAGAAGTGCTCGGCTGAGAGGGAGTCGAAGATGAGCTGTTTTCCGGGTTTTCCTGGCCCTGTCCGTCTTGATGGTTCATAATTTCGATTGTGACGGTAATCCGCCCGTCCAAATGCTCTGTTACTTTGGTGCGCAGCTCCGTCCCATACTCCTGGAACAGGGCTTCGTCCGGGGAATCGATGGAGAAGGAAACCCTGCCGCCTTCCGACAGGAACCCCATTTCAATGGCCCGGTCGATCAGCTCGTCGGCAACCGTTATCTTGTCTTTCCCCTTGCCGTCATAGCCCTCCAGCAGCGTTTCCCCGTCTTCATTTGTCCCCGTCAACCCTACAACCGTGCCCTGCCGGTTCAGATCCATCTGCACCTCCGGGTTGATGGTCAGATATATGGACGAATAGGGCTGGATATAGTTCTGGTAATAGCCGATGCCAAAGAACAGCAGGAAGCAGGCCGCGATTGCCGCAATGCCGCTGCTGATCCACCGGACGGTATGCCGCTGTCTTTCCGGCGTCTCTTTCATCAGCACCGGATCGTACACCGTCTGCCCGGTTTCGTATCGCAGATTGGCTGCTTTCAAGAAGCGCCCCTCTTCATCCAGTAGAATTACATAGCCGGGGTGGCATTCCATAACCAGATAACTCATCGCGCTGCCACTCCTTTCATCACCTGTTTCAAATGCCCGCGGATGATTTCATACCCGTTGGTATAAATCAGAAGCAGGGATACCATATACTTGCGGTGCCGCTCCAGCGTCTTGCGCTCCACACCGCTCCCCGTTGCCAGCTGCCCGATGGGCAGGCGTTTTGTCTTTAAAAGGTCCTCCAACAGCTCCGGGTTCCCCTTTGCGTATTCCAATGCTCTCCGGCAGGCGTCCAAAGTCCGCTGCTGCTTAGGGCAGTTGTCCGCCACATCGCTGAGGCTGACGCCGAATTCCTGCATCTGCCGCGTCAGCTCCTCAATCTCTGCGCGGGTCGCGTCCCGCAACGCCGTTTCTTCGTGGGGATCCCTGTCGTCCGCCAGCGCCTCTCCCAGAGCTGTGTCTTCTTCTCCTATCGGTGCGTCCAGCGATATGACGCGGCTGTGACGCTGTTCCCTGCGGCTGTAATCAACCAGGCGGCTTCGGATCAGCATGGCCGCATATTTCAGGAAGGAACCCCTGGCGCGGGAATACCCGCCGATTGCCTCGTGAAAGGCCATCATGGCGATGCTCAGCTCATCATCCTGCCCCTCTATGGGAGGACGCTTGAAGAACTTCGCCGTTTCCGCCTTGATAAAGGGCAGGTATGCGCGGATCAGGTCATCCGCCGCCCGGACATCTTCTTTGGCCGCATAGACCTGTTCTACGATTTTATGTGCATCGTTCATGCGGCAGAATCCCTCCTGTATATAGAATACGTCCCCATTTTGGAAAAACCGGGGTCGAAACCAAAAACCTGTATGTATAAAATCCTATTATGTAATGATACCTCTGTCAGTATTAAGGCGCGACCATAAACGGGTTAAATTTGTGTAAAATCGATGTAAATCGAACGACGGAAGCAGGCGGCGCTTCCTCATTCCCGCACATTTTCGCTTTCATGCTTTCGAGCCGGTTTATTCCATAATTTTTACGCAGGCTTAACCCGTTCATGATAGATGTCAAACACGAGTCACGATATAATTATACTGAATTGCTGTATCTAATAGAGGAGGCGTTTTTTATGGGGGCTTTCTTTGACTGGCTGCTGTCAAATTTGAACTGGATGATTCCAGTGATCTTCATCCTGGCGTTTGCGCTCCCGATTCTGTCCGTGATCCGCAGGCTGACGAAAGGGCATGTCAGCAAAAATTCCTGCACCGTACAGACCGTGGGATTTATCCGCTCCACCCGGCAGACCGGCATGTATGTCAACGAAAACCCGCAGCTGCTTTTTGAACTGGACGCCCTGGCGGAGGACGGAACGGTGTTCCAGACCAGCGTGCGGAAAATCATTCCCATGACGGCGATGGCCGGTATGGTTCCCGGCAGGGCGATCCCCATCCGCTATAATTCGGACGACAGGACCCGGGCAAAGTGGGACGATCATCCGGACGAGGCGCTGGCGCAGGAACGCGCCGCCCGCTATCAGTGCCGGAAGCACTTGGACGATCTTTCCTATGAACAGCGGATGGAGCTGTTAAAAAACGGCGTGATGAAAAAGGCATTGCTGAAAAGCTTCCGGCTGACCGGGAAAGAAG
>UQZS01000022.1 GCA_900545625.1 uncultured Oscillospiraceae bacterium
CATACGGCGTACCGGCAAAAGCAAGATGCAGAAGCGTGTTCTTGGAAACGGTGTACTGCACGCCCGCTTCACGAAGCTCCTTACGAAGCTGGGTGTCATCGGCGACGGAGATCCCACGATAATCCACAAGCACGCCTGCGCAAGCCCCGTCCAGACGGGCCTTGAGGTCAGCGACCTGCTGCTTTTTCAGTTCTAAAACTTTCTCACTCGGCAAAACATTCACCTCCAAAACTTAAAATGACGCTTGCTTTATGAGAAAACAAAAGCCTTTTCCGCACAAAGACGGAAAAGGCCGGATTTACCTTTATCAAAAGTAAAGCACTTTTCCTCGGCAGGCGGGCTAAGCCCTTACGCAAACGCACCTGCTGTCTTCGGCAAGCGATAGTATACTAACACAAGCGATCCGGCTTGTCAAGTATCTTTTATTCGGCAGCGCCGATCTTGTTGGCGTTGACCTTGATGCCGGGGCCCATGGTGGTCGCGACCACGCAGGACTTGATGTACTGACCTTTCATCGCAGCGGGCTTCGCCTTGATGACGGCATCCATCAGCGCGTTGAAGTTCTCCGCCAGCTTTTCAGGGCCGAACGAGACCTTGCCGATGGGGCAGTGAATAATGTTGGTCTTGTCAAGTCTGTATTCGATCTTACCGGCTTTCGCTTCGGTTACGGCTTTGGCAACGTCGGGCGAAACTGTACCGGCCTTGGGCGAGGGCATAAGCCCGCGCGGACCGAGGATCTTACCGAGACGGCCGACAAGGCCCATCATGTTGGGCGCCGCGATGCAGACGTCAAAATCCAGCATACCGCCCTGCACCTGCTCAACGAGATCTTCCGCACCGACGATCTCTGCGCCCGCAGCGGTGGCGGCATCCGCGTCCGCGCCCTTTGCAAAGACGGCGACACGCACGCGCTTACCGGTGCCGTTGGGCAGGATGACCGCGCCGCGAACCTGCTGGTCGGCATGGCGGGAGTCTACGCCCAGGCGGATATGCAGTTCCACGGTCTCGTCGAACTTCGCCGTGGCGGTTTTTACAGTCAGCGCAAGCGCTTCGTCGGTATCATACAGCTTGGTCTTATCCACCAGCTTTACGCTTGCCGCGTATTTCTTACCGTGTTTCATAACATTCATTTCCTCCTATAAAGTGGTTATCGGATCTTTCCTCCCACGAAGGAGCATCAATCTTCAACAGTGACGCCCATGGAACGCGCGGTACCCGCGATCATACGCATAGCTGCTTCGACATTTGCAGCGTTGAGATCGGGCATTTTCTGCTCAGCGATCTTGCGGACCTGTTCCGTCGTGATCTTCGCGACCTTGGTCTTGTTCGGGACGCCCGAACCGCTTTCAATGCCGCATGCCTTTTTGATGAGGACGGCGGCGGGCGGGGTCTTTGTTACAAACGTGAACGAACGGTCTGCGTAAACCGTGATAACGACGGGGATGATCATGCCCATGTCGTTCTTGGTGCGTTCGTTGAATTCTTTCGTGAACGCCATGATGTTAACGCCGTGCTGACCGAGCGCCGGTCCGACAGGCGGTGCCGGCGTTGCTTTGCCGGCGGGGATCTGCAGCTTAATGAAGCCTACAACCTTTTGAGCCATTAGTTAGCACCTCCGAAATTCGTGGTAGTGGCGGGACGGCTGCCTGCCGACCCTCCCACAGCGCGCCGCAGCGGCACGCCGAAACCAAGCGGGAGACCCGCTTAATTACCGATGATTATTCTTTGACGGTCTCGACCTGGTCGAGTTCCAGCTCGACGGGCGTCTCTTTCCCGAACATGGAAATGATGACGCGCACCGAATTGTTTTCCGTATCGATATCGTCCACAACGCCGATGACGCCTTCAAACGCGCCGTCCACGATGGTGACCATATCGCCCTTTTCGTAGTTGACCTCCACCACGCGCTTTTCAACACCGAGCTGAAGGACTTCCTCCTCCGTCAGGGGGACGGGTTTGCTTTCGGGGCCGACAAACCCCGTGACGCCGCGCGTGTTGCGCACAACATACCAGGCGTCGTCGGTCATTTTGACCTCGTCGGTATCCTCGTTTTCAAAAACGGCAAACTTCACGAGCACATAGCCCGGGAACACCTTGCGCTCCACCTCTTTTTTCGTGCCGTCCTCACGGATCTCGGTCACGGTCTCGGTGGGCACTTTGACTTCGAGGATCTGATCGTGCATTTTCCGGTTTTCCACAACGGTCTCGATATTCGCTGCGACCTTGTTTTCATAGCCGGAATAGGTGTGCACGACATACCATCTTGCATCGTCTGCCATTCGATAAGCTCCTTCGTCAGAATCCAAGCAGCCCGGAAAGCATCGCGCCTGCGGCTGCCGTGGTGGTCTCGCCCTCGGCCGCAGCGTCGCTGCCGACGCGTTCAGCAAGGCGAACCAGCGCGCCGATCCCTTCGGAAAGGCCCGTGTCGATAAGCCACAGGATCACGCCCAGCACCGCAACGACCACGATGACCACAGCCGTGCTCTTGAGCACGGTCTTGGCGTCTGGCCAAACGATCTTTTTGGACTCGGATCTTTCATCCTTGAAGAATTTGGCGATCGCTCTGCCCATGCGCACAAAGATGTTGCCCTTTTTCTGCTTGGACGAATCCTTGCCGCCCTTGGAGTCCTTTTTCGCCTTGGGCTCTTTTTTCTCTTTAGAGCTTTTTTCCGCCTTGGCGGGCTTTTCTTTAGAGGACTTCGGTTGCTCGGCAGAACCCTTTTTGATCTCGTCAGCCATTGTCAATCCTCCGTCTTACTTGGTTTCCCTGTGGAGCGTGTGCTTTTTGCAGAATCTGCAATACTTGTTCATCTCCAGCCGATCGGGCGTGTTTTTCTTGTTCTTCTTGGTGTTGTAGTTGCGCTGTTTGCACTCCGTGCACGCAAGGGTGATCTTGACTCTCATTTCGGCACCTCCGTAACGCAGCGGCAAAGCCGCTTTTTCATAGCCTGCCTCAGAAAACAGGGCACAAAAAAAGAACCCTCTTTCAGAGGTAAAAGTACTATACCATATTGAAAGCGGTTCGTCAAGTATTTTTTTGTATGTCGCGGCTTTGCGCCTGTAAGGGGCACACGTAAGGGTGTGTTTGCGCCTTACGCGCCCGAAAAGATAGTCTTGTGCCGATCACGATGACACCGCCGCCGCAATACGTGCCGGGACAAATTATACGCTTGAAATATTCAAGCTCTTCTATACATCAGTAGTATATCATATTTATATGGTATGTCAACGCACACAGATTTTTGGGCTTTTCTTGATTTTCGGATTGACAAACCGAAACGGATGATGTATAATACACGAGCATTTGAAGTTGCGCATCTTTGAAAGCGTACTTTAGCGCCGCGTCCTTCGGGCGCGCACCGCGATATCCGGGTGTGGCGCAGTTGGTAGCGCGCGTGGTTTGGGACCATGAGGCCGCAGGTTCGAACCCTGTCACTCGGACCAGTTGAAAAATACGGGAGGTCCCGTTCTGCGATAAAAACTGCATACGGAGGCATAGCTCAGCTGGTCAGAGCGCACGGTTCACATCCGTGAGGTCGGGGGTTCGATCCCCTCTGTCTCCACCAAAAAGACTGCAAATGAAAAGTTTGCAGTCTTTTTCTAAACCGTACAAACCAAGAAGGGATCGAACCCCATCGTCGATGTTGCGGCGGTTTGCCGCAAGGCAGAGCCGCAACCGACATATAATGCGGAAGGCTTGCGAAGCAAACGAACGAAGCAAAGCGGAGCGTCGCTTCGTTTTGCTTTTTTTATTCTTAACTTTCCCTTTGAATGTTCGATACGATGCGAGCGTCGGAGAGAGGAAACGAAGCTTTCGCTTACACTGTCGCTGCGCGCGCCTTTGGCAGGCGTGGAAGCCTGCCGCTGCGCAATATGGAAAAGCAGCAAAAACCGGCAGTCGTATCGCTACGACTGCCGATTTATTGTTTTGTTTATTCTTCTTCCGCTTTTTCGTCGCGGCGGGTGCGCTCGAAGATCGATTTGCGCTCTTCGGACTGTTCGTCCGCCTCAGGCGGCGGCAGGATCTCTACCTTGACTTTGCCGATGCGGCGCTCCTCCACGTTGAGCACCGTAAAGCGAACGCCCGCATATTCGACCGCGTTCATGTCGCCGTCCTTCGGCAAAAAGCCGAGCCGGCTGATGATAAAGCCGCCGAGCGTATCGTAATCGCCGTCCGGGAATTCGATGTTGAGCTGCTCCTCGACCTCCTCGAGATCGGTCACACCGTCCATGGTGAAGGTCGTTTCGTTGATCTTGGAGATCTCCTCATCCTCGTTGTCGTATTCATCCTGGATATTGCCGACGATGGCTTCCACGATATCCTCCAGCGTTACAAGCCCCGCCGTGCCGCCGTATTCGTCCACGACGATCGCCATTTGAATATGCTTTTCGGTCATTTCGGAGAACAGCGCGCCGCAGCGCTTGGTCTCCGGCACAAAATACGCCTCGCGCATAAAGTCCTTGATGCCTTTGGATTTCGGCAGCGACGCGCCGACGTATTTGAGCAGATCTTTGATGTATACGATCCCGACGACATTGTCGGGGTCTTCCTCATACACGGGGATGCGCGAATAGCCCTCCTTGATAGAAAGCGCGAGCACCTCCGAAAGGGGATCCTCAATATCCACGCACGCCATGTCGGTGCGGTGGGTCATGATGTCCGCCACGTCGATGTCGTCGAATTCGAAGATGTTGTTGATCATCTCCTTCTGGACATCCTCAATAACGCCCTTTTCCTGCCCGACGTCCACCATCATGCGGATCTCCTCTTCCGTGACGGGTTCCTCGTCGGCGTTCGGATCCATGCCGCAGAGGCGCACGACGCCGTTTGTGGAGACGGAAAGCAGCTTGACAAAGGGCAGGCAGATCTTATTGATAAACAACAAAATCGGCACAACCGCAAACGAAACCTTTTCGGGCTTCTGCATGGCGATCTTTTTGGGGGCGAGCTCACCCAAAACCAGCGAAAAATACGAGGTGACAAGCGTAATGAGCACCGTGGAAACGCCGCTGATAACACCAAGCGGCACCACATTTGCAATCGCAGTTCCCGCAATCGCGTCGGTCAGCATGGTCGCAAAGCTCTGCGCCGCCGTAGCAGAGGTCAGAAAGCCTGCAAGCGTCACGCCGATCTGGATGGTCGAAAGGAAATTGCTGGAGTTTTCCGTCAGCTTTTTCACCTGACGGGCTTTTTTGTGCCCCTCTTCGGCGAGTTTATCGATCTTCGCGTCGTTGAGCGAAATGATCGCGATCTCCGACATGGCAAAGAAGGCGTTGAGCATCGTGAGCACAAAAAGCAATACGAGCTTCAGTATAATATTCCCGGGGTCTGCGTCGTCCATATAGTTTGTGGACTCCTTTCAATATATAAATTTCTGTATAGTATATACTATTTTTACTGTAAAGTCAACGCCGCGGCGCAGAAATATACTTTGCAAGGCAAAGTGTCGTTTTACTTTTTCGCCCTCTCCTGCGATAAGCCTATGCGGCGGATGCCCGCGCCATGTGGTTTTCCCGCAGAATCTTCAAAAAAAATCTGTTTTTGGCGGGATTTTCATCGGATTTCATATTTACATGCGCGCCGCGACGTGCTAAAATGATTTCGTATGCGAACGGGCTGCCATCCCGTTTTCTAAGGTGCGGATCCCCGTTCCTTGCAGGCAACTTATCCACCAAGGAGGAAATATCATGGCAGAAACGAAAAAGCCCATCGTCTCGCGCAAGTCGAAGTCGATGGACGGGAACAATGCCGCCGCGTATGTCTCCTATGCATTCACGGAAGTCGCGGGCATTTACCCGATCACGCCCTCTTCGCCCATGGCCGACTACGTAGACCAGTGGGCAGCCCAGGGGCAGAAGAACATCTTCGGTACAACCGTCCGCGTGGCGGAAATGCAGTCCGAAGCAGGCGCCGCCGGCACCGTGCACGGCTCGCTGGCCGCAGGCGCGCTGACCACCACCTATACCGCTTCGCAGGGTCTTCTTCTGATGATCCCGAACATGTATAAGATCGCCGGCGAGCTGCTGCCGTCCGTATTCCATGTTTCGGCACGCTGCGTCGCTTCCCACGCGCTGAACATCTTCGGCGACCACTCCGACGTGTACGCCTGCCGCCAGACGGGCTTCGCGATGCTCGCTGAGACGAACCCGCAGGAGGTCATGGACCTCGGTGCGGTCGCGCACCTTGCTGCTATTGAGGGCAGAGTGCCGTTCATCAACTTCTTTGACGGCTTCCGCACCTCGCACGAGATCCAGAAGATCAAGGTCTGGGACTATGAGGACCTTAAGGAAATGTGCAACATGGACGCGGTCCATGCGTTCCGCAAGCGCGCGCTCAACCCCGAGCGCCCCGTGATGCGCGGATCGCACGAAAACGGCGACATCTTTTTCCAGCACAGAGAGGCGTGCAACAAATATTATGACGCTGTTCCCGCTGTCGTTGAAAAGTACATGGACAAGGTCAACGAAAAGCTCGGCACGGACTACAAGCTGTTCAACTACTACGGCGCGCCGGATGCCGATCGCGTGATCGTTGCGATGGGCTCCATCTGCGACGTTGCGGAAGAAGTCATCGACTACCTGACCGCTAAGGGCGAAAAGGTCGGTCTTGTGAAAGTCCGTCTGTATCGTCCGTTCAGCGTCAAGCATTTTGCGGATGCGATCCCCGCTTCCGTCAAAAAGATCGCTGTGCTTGACCGCACTAAGGAACCCGGCTCCATCGGTGAACCGCTGTTCTTAGATGTTGTCGCTGCGCTGAACGAAGCCGGCAGAAACATTGAGGTCTGCGGCGGCCGTTACGGTCTCGGTTCCAAGGATACCCCGCCCGCATCCGTATTTGCCGTGTATGAGCACCTTGAGAAAGAGCATCCCGAGCGCCAGTTCACCATCGGCATCAACGACGACGTCACCCACCTCTCCCTGCCCGAGAAGCCCTCGCCCAACACCGCGGCAGAAGGCACCATCGAGTGCAAGTTCTGGGGCCTCGGCGGCGACGGCACGGTCGGCGCGAACAAGGACTCCATCAAGATCATCGGCGACCATACCGACAAATATGTTCAGGCATACTTCCAGTATGACTCCAAAAAGACCGGCGGCGTGACCATTTCGCACCTGCGCTTCGGCGACAAGCCGATCAAGAGCCCCTACTACATCAACAAGGCGGACTTTGTGGCGTGCCACAACCCCTCCTACATTGAAAAGGGCTTCAAGATGGTGCAGGACGTCAAGCCCGGCGGCGTGTTCCTCATCAACTGCCAGTGGGATGCCGCGGAGCTTGCCGAAAAGCTCAACGCCGAGACCAAACGCTACATCGCGCAGAACAACATCCAGCTTTACACCGTGAACGCGATCGACATCGCCGCTGAGATCGGCCTTGGCAAGCGTACCAACACGGTTCTGCAGTCCGCGTTCTTCTCCCTTTCCAAGGTGCTGCCCGAGGCGGAAGCCATCGGCTACATGAAGGAAAAGGCACAGAAGTTCATGAAGAAGGGCAAAGAGATCGTTGAAATGAACGAAAAGGCGATCGATGCGGGCGCTACTGCGTACGTGAAGATCGACGTGCCCGCCGAATGGGCGAATGCGGCGGATGACGCGCAGCCCGAGACCGACAAGGGCCCCGCGAAGCTCGTCAAGATGGTCGATTCCATCATGAAGCCCGTCGGCAAGATGGACGGCGACAGCCTTCCCGTTTCCGCCTTTGTGGATCATGCGGACGGCACGTTCGAACAGGGCGCTTCCGCTTACGAGAAGCGCGGCGTAGCGGTCATGGTTCCCGAATGGAACCCCGACACCTGCGTACAGTGCAACAAGTGCGCATATGTCTGCCCGCACGCGACGATCCGCCCCTATGCGCTTGACGCCGAGGAAGCGGCTGCGGCGCCCGCCGTTGCCACGCTTGCGGACAAAAAGGGCAAGGGCAAGGACGTTTACAAATACACGATGGCCGTCTCCCCCATGGACTGCATGGGCTGCGGCGTCTGCGTCGGCGTGTGCCCGACCAACTCCCTGAAGATGGTCCCGCGCGAATCGCAGGATGAGAAGCAGGCGGCGTTCGACTACATGGTCGAAAACGTCAGCGTCAAAGAAGACCTTGCAAACAACACCGTCATCGGCAGCCAGTATAAGACTCCGCTTCTGGAGTTCTCCGGCTCGTGCGCGGGCTGCGCGGAGACCTCCTACGCGAGACTCATCACGCAGCTGTTCGGCGACAGAATGTATATCTCCAACGCGACGGGCTGCTCGTCCATCTGGGGCGGTCCTGCGGCAACCTCGCCGTACACCGTCAACAAGGACGGCCACGGCCCCGCCTGGGCAAACTCGCTGTTTGAGGACAACGCCGAGCACGGCTACGGCATGTATCTCGGCCAGAACGCGATCCGCAACCGTTTGATCGACGAAGTCAAAGCCATTGCGGAATCCGACAAGGCTACGGAAGCTGTGAAAGCGGCTTGCGGCGCGTACCTTGACACCGTCAACGACGGCGATAAGAACACGGCGGCAACAAAAGACCTTGTTGCGGCGCTTGAAGCGTTCGACTGCGACTGCGACGCGCGCAAGGATATTCTGGACAATAAAGAATACCTTTCCAAGAAGTCCGTTTGGATCTTCGGCGGCGACGGCTGGGCATACGACATCGGCTTCGGCGGTGTGGACCATGTCCTTGCCACGGGCGAAGACGTGAACATCATGGTCTTCGACACCGAGGTCTATTCCAACACCGGCGGTCAGGCGTCTAAAGCCTCCAACATCGGCCAGGTCGCGCAGTTCGCGGCAGCGGGCAAATCCGTTGCCAAGAAGAGCCTTGCCGAGATCGCCATGAGCTACGGCTATGTGTATGTGGCGCAGATCGCCATGGGCGCTGACCAGAATCAGACCATCAAGGCGCTGGTAGAAGCGGAAGCCTATCACGGCCCGTCGATCATCATCGCCTATGCGCCCTGCGAGATGCACTCCATCAAGGGCGGCATGGTCAACTGCCAGGCAGAGATGAAGAAGGCTGTGGACTGCGGCTACTGGAACATGTTCCGCTACAACCCTGCGCTCAAGGCCGAGGGCAAGAACCCCTTCACCATTGACAGCAAGGAAGGCACCGCGAGCTATCAGGACTTCCTGATGAACGAAGCGCGCTACTCCTCGCTGACCCGTTCCTTCCCCGAACGCGCAAAGGCTCTCTTCCAGGAATCGGAAGACGTTGCGAAAGCACGGTATGCACACCTGCTCAAGCTCAAAGACCTCTACGCGCCGGACGCGGAATGATCGTCTGACGAAAAGCGCAAAACCCGCCCCGAGGCTTCGGCTTCGGGGCGGTTCGCTTTACATGTATTTCTATTGACAATTTTCGCGGCGTATACTACAATGACGGTAGAAAACTTCCGTGAGGTGAAAGAGATGAAAACCTGCCCGAACTGCCACAACGCTGTCGGCGATACCGATACATTCTGCGCTGCCTGCGGCGCGGCGCTGCAAGCCGCACCTGCACAAAACGCACCCATTTATAACACCACGCCGCCGTACGGCGCCAACACCGCAGGCAGTACACCTGTGAAATACTGCCAGAACTGCGGCAATCCGTGTGACATCAACGCCGCCGTCTGCTTAAAATGCGGCTGTGCATTTGCGCCACCGACTCCCGTGAAGGTCGACGAGCCCTCCATTTGGCTGCGCATCGCCTGTTTCTTCATCCCCGTTTTGGGGCTGATCATGTACTTAGTCGAGCGTGACGACCGCCCGAAGTGCGCAAAATCCTATGGGATGGCGGCACTGATCTCCGTGATCCTGCAAGTCGTTTTTGTTGTTCTGTTCTATATTATCTTTTTTGTAATTTTCGGCGTGGCGTTTTCCACTGCGGTTACGGATTATTCCTATTACATGATGATGCTTTGATCGCTCTAACAAAACGGGCGGGTATCCAAAAAGGATACCCGCCCGTTTGTTTTTGCGTTTATGCTTCTGCCTCCTGCGGCTCTAAGATCGAATAGCCGCCGTCCTTGCGGCGGTACACGACGTTGACCGCGCCCGAATCCGCGTTGAGGAACATATAAAACGTGTGCCCAAGCATATTCATCTGCAGGATCGCCTCTTCCGCGCTCTGCGGGCGAAGCTCCACCGCCTTGGTACGCACGATGTCGAACTCCTCTTCCTCCGCTTCGGGCGCGTTGAACACCTCGTCAAACGAGACCTCGCGCAAGCGGCGCTCCAGCTTGGTTTTATTTTTACGGATCTGCCGAATGAGGGAGTCCACACAGGCGTCCAGCGCATCCTCCAGATCCTGCGCGCGTTCCTGCGCGCGGAATATGAAACCGCCCTTTTGGAGCGTAATTTCGACTACTTTGGCGTTCTTTTCAACCGTCGCCGTGATTTTGGCGGTTGCCTCCGAACCGAAAAACTTTTCCACCTTTTGCAGCTTTTTGGCCGCATGTTCCTTAAAGGATTCTCTGGGTGTGCATTTTCTGCCGACGATGGTAATGTTCATTACAACATCCCCTTTTGTATATATTCAAAGGCGTTGCCGCCTTTGTTTTCAAGAACAGTATAGCACACATTCGGCAAAGAATAAAGACGGAATTTGAAAATTTTGTTAAAAATCTCTAATTTTTACAAGACTGCTTGCGCATGGCGCGTCACATGGCAGCCAATGTTTACGGCGGCGGGCAGCCCCGCGATATGCGTGGGCGCGGTCTCGATATTGACACACAGCGCCGTGGTTTTGCCGCCGAAGCCCTGCGGCCCGATACCCAAAGCATTGATGCGCTCGAGCAGCGCGCGCTCCATATCGGCGTAAAACGGATTCGAGTTGCGCTCGGAAACGGGGCGGCAAAGCGCTTTTTTGGCAAGGTAGGCGCAGTACTCAAAATCGCCGCCGAAGCCTACGCCGACGACCATCGGCGGGCAGGGATTACCGCCCGCGTCTTTCACGACCTGCACGACGAAATCCATAAGATCCTCCGCTTTGGCGCTCGGGGTAAACATCCGAAGCCGGCTCATGTTCTCGCTGCCGAAGCCCTTGGGCGCGGCGGTGATCGAGATGTGCTCGCCGGGGACGATGCGTGTATGGATCACAGCGGGGGTGTTGTCCTCGGTATTCACGCGGTCGAGCGGGTCGCGTACCACGGATTTGCGCAAAAGCCCCTCCGTATAACCTTTGGCAACGCCGCGGTTGACTGCTGCTTCAAAATCACCGCCTGTGATGTGTACATCCTGCCCAATCTCAAAAAACAGCACCGCCATCCCTGTATCCTGACAGATCGGTACATCCAGCTCGCGCGCGGCATCCAGATTTTCACAAAGCGTATCCATGATTTTTTTCGGCAGCGGCTCACTTTCCGTTTCCCCCGCGGCGGCGATGCGCGCGCAAAGGTCGTCGGGCAGCACTTTATTCGCTTGGATGAGCAGTTTTGCGACGGTATTTTCAATTTCGGAAACATGGATCTCCCGCATGATTATCTCTTCCCTTCAAAGCTGCGCGGGCAAGCGATCCCGCCTGCCCGCGCCTGTTTCTGTAAAATTATCTCTTCTTCGAGTACGAACTGCGGCGGCCGCCGTCGGTCGCGCGCTTTAAGTCGGAGATCTTTTCGTCGCTGACCTGCTTGAAGCGTGCCATCATATCCTCAAAGGTACGCGGCTCTTCACGGCGCGTCTCATTTCCGCGCCAAACGTTCGGCGTGCTCTTCTGCCGCGGCGGACCGCTGCGACGCGGATGCTCCTGCTTCCCCTCAGGCGCCGGATTCGCCTTTTTAATGGACAGACTGATTTTGCCCTCAGGCGTGACATCCAAAACTTTGACCTTGACGGTTTGATTTTCCTGCAGAAAATCGTGGATGTCATTCACATAGCTTTGGGACACCTCGGAAATGTGCACCATACCGGTCACATTTCCCGGCAGTGTAACAAACGCGCCAAACCCCGTGAGCCCCGTAACCTTGCCTTCGAGAATTTCCCCAACTTCGACCATAGAAACGATATGTCTCCTCCTGCCAAGCTATAACGAACGTGCGTCAGTTGCTCGGCGTAATATCATAGTATACCTTTTCATCAGGCATAACATATCCCAGCTTTTCACGGGCGACGCGCTCGATATATTCGGACTCGTCACCACCGTCCACGACCGCTTGCAAACGCTCATTCTCAGCGACCTGCTGCGTATACTGCTCCTGCAGCGCTGCAGCTTCCTTTTCCTTTTCACGGATATCAAGCTGCGTGCTGACAAAAGAAATGACAAAATACCCTACTGCAAGCAGCAGAGCCAGAGAAAGAATGAAGCTATGTTTTTGCTTTTTTCTTTTCCTTTTTGCCATGTGTTTCTTTCCGTCACTTTCGGTTTGCGCGTGCACTTCACCCGCGGATGATACTTTATCGTTTTGATTATACAACAAGTGTCGCACACTTTGCAAGTATATTTTTGATTTTTTTACCGAAGTTTTTGACTTTTTCTGTGCTTTTTGAACATTTTTTGCAAAAACACGCTTGCAAAACGCTGCAAACCGCTGCAGCGGCGTTAAGAAAACGCGTAAAATCATATGGAAAAAGCGGCGCACGGCGGCGATGACCTTATCGAACAGCCGCATGACGAGAACCCCGACGGTGAAATAATACACCAAAAATCCGAGCAGCTCGCCGAACAGAACATACCCGCGCACGCTGCCGCCGTGCACCGTCAGCGCAAACAGGAAGGTCAGGAACGCTGCAGAAAAGGCAAACAGCACATCGGAGATAAAAAACGCTTTTTTGCCGTCGGAGACTGTATGCCGCACGGCACGAAACACGTCGTAAAGCAGCCCGATCAAAAAACCGAAGCCGACAGCGTGGAGAAATGCCGTCACCTGCTGCGGGATGTCCGCGATATAGGTCATCAGCGGAACACCCGGCTAAAGAACGAACCGCGGCTTTCCTTGGACTGTTCGGCGTAAGAAAGCGAAGCAATATCGCCTTCGACCGCAAGCTCGCCCATTTCAAGGCTCAATCGGCTGATGTGCAGGTCCGCACCCTTGACGGTCAGCTCGCCAAGCTCCGTAAACACAACGATCATCTGTTCGTCAAAGCTGTCTACATCGGAAACGCCCGAAACCGTCAGCCGACGCCGATCCTCCAGCACGACGCTGTGCGGCATTTTCATCAGGTTATTGGTATTGCCCTCGTTCATAAACAGACCTCCTTTGTCCTTCTATATGTATGCGGACAAAGGAGGCTGTATGCGTTTTCAAAGTCTATGCGGGTTATTCCTCTTCGAGCAGGGATTGCAGCAGCACCGGGCGGCGCGTGGTAATATTGTCAGGCGACAAAGTCAGCAAATTGCGCTGCACGAATTTGTTGTCCGCCGTCCAGAAGGATACCTTTAAGCCCTCTTCGTGGAACACCTCCACGAGCGCTTTGCTTGCGTTGTTGTAGTGACAGTTGAGCCCTACCGCGCCGCTGCGCAGTACTTCATTTGCCACACTGCGCAAATAGGCGCGGTCCTCAAGCTGGAACCGATTGAGATCGGCGTTGAGGTAATAGGGAATACCGGGCGCGTCGATCTTGACCGTTTGGGTATGATCCGCCGTCACGCCGGTGAAGAAGCAGCGCGTCTGCATGCCGCAGCGCACAATGGTATCATATACGGCGGGGATATTGGAAAACGCCTTGAGATCAAGGTTCACCTGCACGCTGTCGGAGCCTTCGGCAACACGGCGCAGGGCATCCTCCAACAAAACGCCCTCATCGTCGCCCGCCGTTTCGGCATGCAGCAGAACGGGCGTACCGTCGTTGCGCACGCTGACGTCTACTTCCATGACAGGGACGCCAAGCTCAAGCGCCTTTTCAATAAACGCCATGGAATTGTCCGCCGTGTCCTCACAACCGCTGTGCGCGGTATAGGTAAATCCCTCGGGCAGGCGGATCTCCCCATTCAGGATACGGTGCAGCTCTACACCCGCGCGCACAGCGATCAGCGCGCCGGCAGCGCTCAGGCCAAGTGCGACGATTTTTAAGATCTTTTTCATGGGCGTCTCCTTTACTGCTCTATGTCTTTCAGCCAAACCCCGTCCGCCTTGACTTTTTCAACACGATCGCCCGTCACGAAATAGACGTCGCGGGCAATATCCATCATAGCACGGTCGTTTACGGAATCGGTGTAAAACTCGTCAATGGGCACATCGCCGTATTGCTCGCGGTAGGCGGTTATCTTCGCTTCTTGATAGCAAAGACGGCCGATCTCGCCGGTTTCTAAATCGACCTCCGTGCCGATAAAATGCTGCACCCCGATGCGCCGGCAGATCTCCGAAAGCATCACCTCGGGGCAGGCAGATACGATCACATCGTCATCGCGGCGGATCTTTAAGTAAAAGCTCTTAATCTTCTTTTCATGCTTGTCCCAAAACTCAGCGATACTTTGATCAATGTTGTCTAACTGTGCGCAGCATTCCCGCAAAATATAGCCGTATTCGCTTTTAACTTCACTAAGCGCTACCTTCCCCATTTTATAGCGCACAAAGCCCTCGCCGACCTTTGGGATATAGCGGGCAATCAGCTTTGGCTCTTTTTTCAGATAAAACAGAAAAATGTCCAGTCCGCTCTCGCCGTCGTAAATCGTATTGTCAAAATCAAAAACGCGCAAAATTTCGCCTCCGTAGTTTCAACATTACAAGCCGCACGATAAAAAAGCAAAGCCGCTCCCGATAAAGAGCGGCAATCCCATTTTCTTAACCGCGCAGCGCACGCTCCAACCAGATTTCGGCGATGTCCATAGCGGCGAACAGCCCTTTTTTCTCGCTGGTTTTGATCACGCGCTCCTTAGCGCTTGCGTCCGGGTCGGTGCTTAAAAGCTGCACCGTGACCTTCGACGCGAGGTCGTACCCCTCGAAATCCTTTTTCGAGGTGATGCGCAGCATAATAACATAATCGTCCGACATATTGCCGTAATAGATCGTGTCGCCGTTGCGCACTAAGGGCTTGCCTTTATAGGTCAAAAAATCCTGTTTTGCCGGCTTCTCTGTTTTCTCCTGTTTCGCCTGTTTCTCCTGTGCCATGCGCTTCACTCCTTACTTGCCGTCCGAACCGATTTGCAGATAATTTTTTACAAGCGCCTGCAAAAGCTCATCGCGGTCCAGCCGGCGGATCAGACTGCGGGCGTTGTTATGGGTCGTGATATATGTCGGGTCTTCGGACAAAATATACCCGACGATCTGGCTGATGGGGTTGTATCCCTTTTCGCGAAGCGCCTCATACACCGCAACGATGGTTTGGCGCATCGCCTCCTCGTGCTCGTCCTTGATGGAAAACTGAATGGTCTTGTTCAGATCCGGCATACAGTGCCTCCCCTTCCGATGTCGGCGCGTTTTCCCGCCGCCGAAACGAATATATTATATACGAAGCGCAGACAAAAAACAATACGTTTCCGTCAAATTTTAAGAATTTGCCGAAATCGCTTCGCGGCGGTAATCCTCGACGACCTTGCCGTCCTGGATACGGATCACGCGCTTTGCCTCGTTTGCAATGCCGTTGTCGTGCGTGATGAGGATGACCGTGCGCCCCTCGTCGTTTAATTCGTGCAAAATTTTCATGACCTCCGCACCCGAACGGCTGTCAAGGTTGCCGGTCGGCTCGTCGGCGAGGATGATCGGCGGGCGCGCCGCCACCGCACGTGCGATCGCTACACGCTGCTGCTGGCCGCCGGACATCTGCTTCGGCAAGTGCGTTAATCTGTGCCCAAGCCCCACGCGCTCCAGCGCCGAAAGCGACAGCTTGTGCCGCTCGGCGGCGGGCATGCCGCGATAGGTCAGCGGCAGCTCGACATTCGCCTGTGCGGTCAGGCTCGGGATCAGGTTGAAGCCCTGGAAAATAAAGCCGATCTCTTTATTGCGGATCTCCGAAAGCTCGTCGTCGGTCATGTCGGAGGTGTTTTCCCCGTCGAGATAATATTCCCCGCTTGTGGGGACGTCCAGGAGGCCCAGCATATTCATCAGCGTGGATTTGCCCGAACCCGACTGCCCGACGATCGCGACAAAGTCCCCGCGCGAAACGGAAAGCGTCACGCCGTCGAGCGCGCGCACCTCATTTTCACCGGGGTTATAAATCTTATAAATATCCTTAACTTCGATCAGTTCCATACGGCTTTCCCGCACAGCGGCTGCACGCGCGGCGCTCCTTTCCGGCACAAAATCATTCCATATTGAATCATAGCCGATTTTTTCCTATATTTCAATGGACAAATTGTGAATTTTCATGCGGTTTTCGGTCAATCTAAGCGTATGAGGAGTGAAAAGCAATGGCTACCACCGGTAAAGAATATGATTCCATGACCAAAAAGGCGTCGCCGCCCTCCAAAAAAGCTAAAGATCTGTTTTGCGCATTCGCAATCGGGGGATTCATCTGCACGCTCGGACAGGTATTTACGTGGCTGTATACGCGCGCAGGGTTTTCCGAGGACGGCGTGAAGGCGGCAACACCCGTCACGCTGATCGCCCTTACGGCGGTGCTCACGGGCATCGGCGTATTCGATAAGATCGCCAAAGTGGCGGGCGCGGGGACGGTCGTGCCGATCACAGGCTTTGCGAATTCCATTGTCTCCCCCGCCATGGAGTTTCAGGCAGAGGGACGTGTGCTCGGAACGGGCGCCAAGCTGTTTTCCATTGCGGGACCGGTCATCGCCTACGGCACGTTCGCGGCGGCCCTCTACGGGCTTATCGCCTATATTTTCAAGCTATATTAAAGGGAAGGCGCTTTTATGGCAGTAAGACAAGGCAGATATACGCTGAACCTTCCGTCGCGCCCGTCCATCATCGGCAACGCCGCCGTCGTCGGCAAAACCGAGGGCGAGGGGCCGCTGAAAGCCGAATTCGACCACATTTATACGGACGACACGCTCGGGGAAATTTCGTTTGAAAAGGCGGAAAGCACCCTGCAGCGCGAAGCGGTCATCCGCGCGCTCGACAAAGCGGGCAAAACGCCCGCCGAAGTGGATTTCATCCTTGCAGGAGACCTTTTGAACCAGTGCATCGGCACGTCGTTCGGACTGCGGGAGCTGAATATCCCGTTTTTGGGGATGTACGGCGCGTGCTCGACCATGTCGCTCTCCTTAGGGCTTGCAAGCGTTTTGGTGGACACAAAAGCGGCGGACGTGGCGGTTGCTTCGACCTCCTCGCACTTCTGCTCGGCGGAACGGCAGTTCCGCCAGCCCTTAGAATACGGCGGGCAGCGTCCGCCCACGGCACAGCGCACGGCGACCGCCGCAGGTGCGAGCGTCGTGGCGGCGGCCACACCCGAAAAGCCGTGCGTGGAGGCAGTCACGTTCGGTCGGATCGTGGATTTAGGGATAAAGGACGCAAACAACATGGGTGCGGCTATGGCGCCCGCCGCCGCGCAGACTATTGCGGACTTTTTAACTGACACGGGCAGCACGCCGCAGGATTACGATCTGATCTTAACGGGCGACTTGGGTCTTGTGGGGACAAAACTCTTAAAGGAGCTTTTGCAGAAAGACCACGGCGTAGATCTCGGCGACCGGCACGCGGACTGCGGGCTGCTGCTGTATGACCTGGAAGCGCAGGACGTACACGCGGGCGGCTCGGGCTGCGGGTGCGCAGGCTCGGTGTTCAACTCCTATATCCTGCGCCGTGTGACCGCCGGGGAATTAAAGCGCGTGGTTTTGGTGGCGACGGGGGCGCTGATGTCGCAGACCTCGTCCTTGCAGGGGGAAAGCATCCCGTCTATCGCACACGCGGTGCTCGTGAGCGCGCCGCAAAATGCTTTGTAAATTTGATGTGTAGTGGGGAACGATATGGAGCAGTTTTTACGCGATCTGCGCCTTGTGCGTGCAGGCACGCAGATCTTGCACGTTTTGTGCTTTTTAAAAACCGTACTGACGGTTGGGATAATCGTCTTTAGCGTTTTGGAAGCCTGCGGCATACTTTCCGAACGGAAAAACACCGCAGGGAAGCTTACGGCATAACGCCGTAACACAACAAACAGGCAGTCCGCACAAAAACGGGCTGCCTGCTTTTCTTACGACATAATATACAGAAGCGCCATCAAAAGCGATTCGTCCGTGCCCTCGGATTTGAGGAGCAGCAGCAGGGAAAACAGCATCGCTTCATCCGGCTCGCGCAAAACGTCGTCGAGCAGATTTGCCTTGGTGCTCTGCGCCGTCTGCGCTTTGGCTTTCTGCGTTTCGGGATCGAAATATTCCTTGAAGCTCGGATAGGTAAGGTCTCGATTTTCCGGCAGGTTCAACGGCATTTTGATGCGGCCGGACGGCGATTTTTTCTGCGGCTGCCGGTTTTGCGCAGGCACATTTTGCACGGGCGGCCTGTGCCCATCCGTATTCTGCGGGCGCCCTTGGGCGGCACGATTGTCCTCCTCTACATACTGCTGTGCGCGCTGCTGCATACTGCGCACACGTTCGAGCGCCTTTTCCTGCATCCGGCGCAGTTCATCATAAGTATACTCCTGCATGTCAGAACAACCCCTTCAAAAGCGGAAGCACATCCATAAGGCGCAGGAACCGCATAGCTTCCTCTGCCTTCTGCCGCCGCTCTTCGGAAAGCAGGGGCATAAGCGCATGGATAAACCGCGTTCGATCGTCCTCTTTGCCCATCTGCCCCGCTACCGTCGCAAGCGTTTTTGTGAGATCCTCACCGAACAGGGAAGACATCCCACCGCCTGTCTTTCCCGCCGCGGCGGACGGTTTGGAAGAAGTTTCGTTTTGTCCTTTTCCCCCGTCCACCGCACCGGAGTTGATCAGATTCTGCGCCACGCTTTTGAGCCGTTCGAGCTCCTCGGGGCTGACGGAATTCAAAAGCTCACTGATGCTGTTCGTGTCCATCCGCATTCTCCCCCATCAGCTTGCGCATAAGGCTTTGCGCCTGCGGCGTTTGTAGCAGTGCACGCGCGGCATTTTCGTCCGACAGCACCTCTTGGAGCTTTTTGGACTGCGCGGGACTCAACTGCTGCATGAGATAATCTTCTACTTCTTTTTTGCTGCCTTTGGCTTTCATTTCCCCGATCATTTTATCCAAAAATCCGTTATCCTGCATTGCAAACACCTCACCGATTTGATATACTTGTCATACAAATACTTATGAACGGGAGGCAGACATTATGCTTCGTTTGCTGGTGCTTTCGGATTCGCACCGCGACCGATACGCGCTCGAACGTGCGCTTCGCCTGCACCGCGAGGCGGATGCGGTCTTTTTCCTCGGCGATGGGGAGGAGGATTTTCTGTCTCCGAATATACAACAGCTTTGTCGTGACAAAAAGGTCACGGCGCTTGCGGGAAACTGCGATTTTTACTCCCAGCTGCCAAAAGAGGAGTTGGTGCTTTTGGGCGGGAAGCGTATTTTGGCGCTGCACGGGCATACGCGATTTGTCAAGCACGGATTCGAGATGCTCGAAGAAGAAGCCGAGCGCCTGCACGCGGATCTGGTGCTGCACGGGCACACGCACATCCCGCGCACAGCATATAAAAACGGCATTTACTACCTGTGCCCGGGCAGTGTGCACGCCGGGGATTACGGGATGGCGGATATTACAGACAAGGGCGAGATCCTTTGTATAACAGCAAAACTGACATAGCGAAAGGAGCATTTCCTATTATGATGCTGTATATAAAAAATGTTCAAATCATTGGGGAAAACAACGTGTTTCCCGGCGAACTCCTCGTCAAAGACGGCAAGATCGCTGAGGTCGGCGCGCATGTGCCCTGCCCCGAGGACGCCGAGGTGCTCGACGGCGGCGGACAATACCTTTCGCCGGGCTTTATAGACCTGCATGTGCACGGCGGCGGCGGATATTCCGCCATGGGCGGCAAAGACGCAGTCGTGCACATGTGCGAAGCGCACGCGCGCTACGGGACGACCTCCATTCTGCCGACGACGCTCGCCGCGCCCATCGCGCAGCTCAAAACCGCGATGGACGGCATCCGCGAGGCACAGAGTGCTACGGACAACGTACACATCCTCGGCGTGCATTTGGAGGGGCCGTTCCTCTCGCCTAATATGTGCGGCGCGCAAAGCCCCGATAACATCCTTGTGCCTGACGAGTGGGACTGCGAGGATCTGCTCTCCTACTGGGACGGGATCAAGATCATGGGCGCTGCGCCCGAAGTGAAGGGCGGCATGGCGCTCGGTGAGCTCATCCGCAAGCACGGTGCGGTGGCATCCGTGGCGCACTCCACGGCGGATTATGACATCGCGCAGGAGGCGTTCCGAAACGGGTATTCGGACGTGACACACCTGTATAACGCCTGCACCTCCTGCCACAAGGTCGGTGTATTCCGCCACGCGGGAACGGTGGAGGCGGCGCTCGTCAACGACGATGTGACCACGCAGGTCATCGCCGACCTGCGCCACCAGCCTGAGGGCGTTTTACGGCTGATCTACAAATGCAAGGGTCCGGACAAAATGTATGTCATCACCGACGGGCTGGAGTTCGCCGCGACGCAGATGCAGGAGGGCGAAGAGTTCGTGCAGGAAAACGGCATGGCGGTCGTCTACACGGACGGCGTGATGCTGCTCGCCGACCGTTCGTGCCTTGCGGGTTCGGTGGCGACCTGCGACCTTTTGGTGCGCAATCTGTATAAGAAGCTTGAGCTGCCGCTTTGCGATTGTGTAAAGATGGCAAGCCTTACACCCGCGCGTGTAGTCGGGATCGACGACCACACGGGAAAGATTGCGGCGGGCTATGACGCAGATCTGCTGCTGTTCGACGATGACGTGCGCATCAGCGCCGTTTTTGTAAGCGGCAAGCGAATCGTGTAAAGTTGTTTGGCTTGTCAATTGTATCCTCGGCGTGATTTGTGTTTCTTGATCATTTGTTGGTTTTCACATAGAGAGGATACATACATTTGGAGCTTTTGCAAACGGTTCCGCAAGCAATAGCGCTGTCATGTGTGCGCTGCAAAAAGCGGTACGTGTTTTTGCAAGCGGAAACGAAAAATTAGAAGCAAAACCACCGGCGGGCTTCAACGAAGCCCGCCGGTTTTATGTTTTGCGGGCAGCCCGGATCAAAGTTGTCCGGTCTGCCGGATTGTTCTCTGCTTGTCTGTACTTTATTTTGTTAATAATATATCAAAAAATATTTTAATAAAAAACTTTTTAAACACTATTGACAAATCGCAGGAAATATTGCATACTGTTTTTATAGGGTGAATCTTCATTCACCAAATATAGTATGAAACGGAGTATGCTTATGTCCTACAACCCTTACGACAATGTGCTTGCTACGGTTGAAAAAGCCGCCGAAATGCTCGGCTATGCGCCTGAGGATTACGAAGCCGTAAAATATCCCGAGCGGGAACTGAGCGTCTCCGTACCCGTGCGCATGGACGACGGCAGTGTGCGCGTGTTCCAGGGCTTCCGCATCCAACATTCCACCGTGCGCGGTCCTGCGAAAGGCGGTATCCGCTACCACCAGAACGTCAACAAAGACGAGGTCAAGGCGCTGGCGGCCTGGATGACCTTTAAATGCTCTGTGGTGGATATCCCCTACGGCGGCGGCAAGGGCGGTGTCGTGGTCGACCCCTCTACCCTGTCCATTGCGGAATTGCAGCGGCTCACCCGCCGTTTCACCACCATGATCGCGCCGATCATCGGCCCGGACCGCGACATTCCCGCCCCCGACGTGGGCACGAACGCGGAGGTCATGGGCTGGGTCATGGATACATACAGCATGCTAAACGGTCATGCCATCCCTGCTGTGGTCACGGGCAAGCCCATCCAGCTCGGCGGCAGCCAGGGACGCGGTGAGGCGACGGGGCGCGGCGTGATGCTCAACACCCTGTACATCTGTGAAAAGCTCGGTATTTCCATTCAGGATGCGACGGTCGCCGTACAGGGCATGGGCAATGTCGGCAGCGTTTCGGCACGCCTGCTTTACGAGCAGGGCGCAAAGGTCGTGGCGGTCAGCGACGTTTCCGGCGGCATTTATAAGGCGGAGGGCTTAAACATCCCCGCGATCTGCCAATATCTTTCCAAACGCGGCAACCTGCTTTCAGGGTATGAAGAAGCGGGTATGACGCGCATAAACAACGAGGAACTGCTTACCTCCGACGTCACGGTGCTCATCCCTGCGGCGCTGGAAAATCAGATCGACGCGCAAAACGCCGGGCGCATCCGCGCCAAGGTCATTGTAGAGGGCGCGAACGGCCCGACGACGATCGAAGCGGACGATATTTTAGAGAAAAAAGGCGTGGTGCTCGTCCCCGATATTCTCGCAAACGCGGGCGGCGTGGTCGTCTCGTATTTCGAGTGGGTGCAGAATTTGCAGGCGCTCGAATGGGAGGAACAGGACGTCAACGACAAGCTTGCCAAAAACATGCGCAAGGCGTTCGACAGTGTGTACGCCATTGCCGAGAAGAAGCAGACCACGCTGCGCATGGGCGCATACCTCATCGCTCTCAAGCGCGTGGTAGAGACCACGCAGTTCCGCGGCATCTGGCCGTAAGGCGCGATTTTTGACACGGCGCTTTGTAAGAGCGCAATACGTATTTCCGAAAAAAGTGATGTGTCCCGCACGGTCGGGAAAAACAGCGCGGCGAGGGAATTCCTCGCCGCGCTTAATTTTGTGATTTGAAAAGCGGGCGCCACCGTCCGTTCCCGGTCGCCCGGTCAGTTCCGGCTGCCATCCCCCTTTACCGTAGACTCAAATATCCAGCCAGCCGTCGTCCCCGCCCTCTACCGGGCCGGTGCCGACCGAAACGGTAATGATATCTTCCACATCATACACAGAGACGTCGAAATCCGGGGTCTCATAGAGATGTTTCATTTTCTCGTGCTCCTTTCAGAATCAAATTATCCCTTGTCACCGGAGGATCACCGCATCGCCGTCCTCCGGCAAGTCGCCGCTGATCTCAATTGTGATTGCTTCACTTTGCTCATACGCCGTATACGCGAAGTCCGGCGGTGCGTATATCTTTCCGGTTCCCATTGTATTTTTCGCTGGGCTTAGCCGGCGTAAGGATACGCCGCAAGATAGTCCGCTGCAATGGCGTCATAATTTGTATTCAGAAAAGCCTGCTCGGCCGCATCATAGAACGCGTAAGCCGTCCTGCCGTCCGCATCGAGATACTCGACCACGCCGACATACGTCAAATCGGAACGCGTCGCTTCGCTCGTGATCTCCAGACGTGCGCCGAAGTATGCGTCAGCCGTGTCGCTTGTCTTCTGGATATAGTTCGTCCAGGCGACTTCATAGCCTTCCGCCGCGGTGCCCTGCGCCACTGCCTGTGCGGTTTCTATGCTGAAGCCTTCCGTGCCCTTGTACGCCACGAAGCCCAGTCTTTGGATCGCGTTGGTGTCGCCGCCGGCTGCCGTGTTCGCGAAGTACGTATCCCAATCCGCATCCGTGATCGTGGAGATCACACGGAACATGAAATCCTCCGCGACCGTCGTTTCGCTCGTCACCGTCATCTTGACCTGCGCTCTGCTCTTCGCGACAACCGGGCCTTCCTGCTCGAGTACTGTTGCGGTTGCGCTGAAATACTGTTTACCATCGGTGAGCGTTCCTGCGATCGCCGTTTCCTCCGTAAACGGCGAGCCGTCGATTTGGGTGGCGTCGGCATGCATCTGTTCCCAAGCCGGCTCCCGGGTGTTTTCATCGAAAATACCGTCGTCCAGGACCTTTATACTGATCGCGGTGTTTTCGGGGCGAACGATCACGTTCCCTTCGCAGTAAAGGCTTTCCGTATAGCCTACTGCGGCTACGTTCCCACCCGAGAGGATGATATCCCCATAGATTGCGATACCGCTGCTGTAAACGTCAGAGCCGTCACTCACGGCAAAGCCTCCTGCGGCTTTCACCGTGCCGCCGGTAACGGTAACGCCGGCGTCGGAAACGATACCGTCGCTGTAGGCGTAGCCGCCTTCACCCGTGGAGTCAGCTTCGCCGCCTGCGGCGTTCACTGCACCGCTGTTTATGGTGATATTGACACCGCCGATACCGTTGCTTTCCGCAAGCAGAGCTGTGGCAGCGCCGCCTGTGGCGGTGACCGTGCCGCCGGTGACGGTAATGAAATCGGATTTGATGCCGCTGCTGAAAGCGTAACCGTCTTCACCCGTGGCGGTAGCTTCGCCGCCTGCGGCGTTCACTGCGCCACTTCTTATGATAACAGCATCATAGGTGTGAATGCCGATGCTGTAGGTATAACCGTATTCGCTCGTGACGGCTGCTGCCCCGCCCTTTGCTGTAACCGTACCGGCGCTCACGGTGACCCTATAGGCATAAATACCCGTGCTTTCGGCATTTTCCGAAGCTTCCACCGTACCGCCGGAAATATCCAGCGCGCCGTCGCCGGAGGCAGTGAGATTGCCGCCGACAAAGACCCCGAAGCTTGCACCGATTCCGTTTGCATCGTCGCCATTCGGGCCGATGATCGTGTTCGTGCCTGCAAGCTCGAGCGTAAGGTCGGTTTCACAAAAGACGGCGGCGGCGCCTCCGTACTCAAATTCGTGCGCGCCCTGCGTGACCGTCGCATTATTGAGGGTCAGCGTGCTGCCGTCCCAAGCGATGTTGTAGTTGTCCGCAGAAGCGCCCGCAGTCGTCACCGCGCCGGAAGCATCCGTCAAAGCATAAACGGTGGTGTCCGCCTTACCCGCAAGCACCACGCCGCCTACGCAGATAATGTCGTTAAGCTGTACCACAACGCTGTGGAAGTATTTTTCCCCGGCAACGAGGTCGGTGATCTCTGTTTCCGCTGCAAACGGAGAACCACTGATTTCCGATGCAGTCTCCGCAGTCCCGCCCGTATGCACCTCAATGCCCCCGCCGGTCTGCGGGTTGACGACAGCATAGCGAGCGTGGGAAACGGCCTCGCTGTCACCGGTGGCAGTGACTTCCCCACCCTCTATGGAAACGTATCCGTTATTGGCACATACGCCATAACTGTAAATAAGGGAGTACTCGTTCGTGGCGGCGGCTTTACCGTCTGCGGCAGTGACTTTCCCGCCCCGTATGGAGACGTCTCCGTTGTTGGAAAATATACCGCAGCTGTAAACCATGCAGGCATGACCCATGGCGGTGGCTTCGCCGCCTGCGGCGGTTACATTGCCGCCCTCTATGATAACAGCACCATAAGTGTAGATGCCGTTGCTGTAGGTATAACCGTATCCGCCCGTGACGGCTGCTTCCCCGCCCTTTGCTGTGACCGTACCGGCACTTACGGTGACCCTATGGGCATAAACACCCATGCTTTTGGCATTTTCCGAAGCTTCCACCGTACCGCCGGCGGCATTCAGAGAACCGCCGCCGGAAATAAAGATCTCTTCATTGTTGATATAAATGCCATAGCTGGAGACATAAGCATTTCCGGATTCGTTATCCGATCCTCTGACATGGCTCTCCCCGACCAGTTCTATCGTCAGATCGGTTTCGCAATAGATGGCAGCGGCTGCGCCGTCCTCAAATTCGTGCGCGCCCTGCGTGACCGTCGCGTTATTCAGGGTAAGCGTGCTGCCGTCCCACGCGATGTTGTAATTGTCCGCAGAAGCGCCTGCGGTCATCACCGCGCCTGTATCATCCGTCAGAGCGTAGACGGGGGCGTCCGCACTGCCTGTGAGCGCTATGCCGCCGACATAGACTGTGTCGCCGTCCGCTGCGAATGCCGCGACGGGCAGCAGCGTCAGCACCAAGCATAGGCTCAGCAGGATCGCGGTCAATCGTTTTTTCATGGATCCTTTCCTCCTTTTCGCGTCGGTTTGCGATCGTATAGATCCCCTTCCGCATGCCTTGGGGTATATTCTTACACTGTAATTGTATCGAAAAAAGGGAGGATTTTCTATTACCCGTTTTGACCCCTGAAATGGGTGATGCCCGCAGAAGTCTGCGGGCATTTTTCTATTGCAGCATATACTGTTTCAATTCTTTCCGGGTTCCGACATGCAATTTCCGCATGGCTTCGGAGATGTGGCTTTTGACTGTATTTGCCGATATATGCAGGTGTTCTGCGATCTCCTGATTCGTCCAGCCTCTGGCGGCGAGCATCGCCATGGCAAACTCGGTGGTGGTCAGATCATCGGCGACATCGTGCCCGGTGATCGGGTTATGCACTCTACGCCACCCGGAAGAGAAACGATAGGTGATATCAATGATCCGCTTAAAATCCTTCGGCCATTTTGGTTTGATGACCGCCTCCAGCATGGCGCCCAACAGGCCGTGATGCTCCCCGAAGCCCTCGATGAGATCGTCCGGTTGGGCGA
>UQZS01000023.1 GCA_900545625.1 uncultured Oscillospiraceae bacterium
CAGCGGTCTCCAAAACCGCGTGCCGAGGGTTCAAGTCCTTCTGCCCCTGCCAAAGCAACGGACACCGCTTTTGCGGCGTCCGTTGTTTTTGTAAGAGATGAAACTTATCCGAGGCACGCGCGCGTGCCGGGGCGAAGCGCCTTGCCGCTGCCGGTGGCAGGAAAAGGCAAGGCGGTGAGGTGAGAAAACAAGGAGCAATGCGAAGCGCTCCAAGCGAGCAGTGCGACTATGTTTTCGAGGGGCAAATTCAAGTCCTTGAAGCCCCTGCCAAAAGCAACGGACACCGCTTTTGCGGTGTCCGTTGCTTTTGTAAGTGACGAAACGCGTGCCGGCCGATGAGAATAAGCCCATAGGGATATGAGGGCAACGAAACCGGCAATATATCCGTCAGCATAAACGGATATTCTACACGAATCTGCTGATAAGCGGAAAGTTGAACGGCTATCTTGCGGATTTTCCCTCTTTCTGATTAAATTGTTAAAAACTTCTACTTCTATAACTGTTTCAAAATCACAAATCGGTCCCTGTAAAACTAAAATTCACAATTTATTTACATACCATCATTCTCCATAGCCTCCTTTTATCGCTTCTCCCTTGTTTCGCCGGCGATTCCTGCAGCATCTTTTTCGGCTGTACCGCGACATTTCCTCTTCTTTATGCCATTTTACTCCCATTGCCCGTATTCTGCAAGACGCAATGGGACAAAAAAGGGACATTTGCTGTGGTAACTTATAAGCACAGCAAACAGAAAGGATGTTTTTCATGAGCGCATTTGACAAGATCATTGGGTATGCTACCGTAAAAAAAGAGCTGAAACAAATCAGCGACACGCTGAAAAACCGGGAAGCCTACGACAAACTGGGCGTATCCGCGCCGAAGGGCCTTCTGCTTTACGGCGAACCGGGCGTCGGAAAGTCTCTGATGGCGACCGCCGTCATTCAAGAAAGCGGACGCAAAGTGTTTTGCTGCCGCAAGGATTCACCAAACGGCGATTTTATCAAAAAAATCAAAGCGACCTTTGACGAAGCCATGCAAAATGCGCCGTCAATCGTTTATTTGGACGATATGGACAAATTCGCCAACGGGGACGAGCAGCATCCGGACGCGGAAGAATACGTCACGGTGCAGTCATGCATCGATGAAGCAAAGGATACCCAGGTGTTCGTTTTAGCGACCGTAAACAACATGCATTGCCTGCCGGTCTCTCTTCGCCGCGCAGGACGGTTTGACCGTACGATCCGGGTGGACGCGCCCCACGGAGAAGACGCAGTAAAGATCATAGCCTATTACTTAAAATCCAAACGCTTTGTGGACGGGGTCGATCCCGCCGTCATTGCGAAAATAATGGACGGGCGCTCCTGTGCCGAACTCGAAACCGTGATCAATGAAGCGGGTTTATATGCAGGGTACGAACGCGCTGAATCCATCACGATGGACCACTTTTTGAAAGCCTGTCTGCGTACGGTGTTTCATATTGTGTACGATGACAGAAGTGATTTTGTGGATGAACCGGACGATTGTTCCCGCCGCCTTTCCGATCCGGGTCATACTATTTCACAGGTCATATATCACGAAGCGGGACATGCCGTGGTATCGGAGGTGCTCTGCCCGGAAAGCGTAACGCTGGTTTCTGCGTGCTGCACAAGCGGAGATGTAAGGGGCTTCACAAGCTACTATAATGATAACAGCAAAACGTCGCTTTACTGGGAAAAAAGCCGCATTATCGGTTCGCTTGGAGGAATAGCGGCTATCGAGCAGAAATTCGGGATCTCCGACCTCGGCTGCGAACGCGATTTGGATCAAGCCTTTGATAGGGTAAGTGATTTGATCGTTCAAAAATGTACCAGCGGCTTTCGCTTTCATAACAATAATTACAGCAACTCGGAACGCCTTATGTCGGAACAGGAACAGGCGGTTGCGGCGGAGGTTGAAAAATATTACCGCAAGGCAAAAGAAATTTTGTCAGCCAATTGGGAATTCTTCGAGAAGATCGCCGTAGCCCTTGCGCAAAAGAAACTGCTGTCCACCGTCGACATACAAAAAATTAAAAGTGAATGCAAAATTATTCCCGTTGCCGTATGATACATAAGAGCGGCGAAAGGACAAACGAGATGAAAAAAGAACGAGTGGAACTGCACGTGCACACCAAAATGTCCGCCATGGACGGCGTGAACTCGGCAGCCGATTTGATTCGTCGCGCCGTGTTGTGGGGGCATCCGGCGATCGCCATTACCGATCACGGCGCAGTCCAGGCGTTCCCCGAAGCCATGCAGGCTGCGACAAAATGTCGTGCACAAGGGCAGAGCATCAAGATCCTGTACGGGATGGAAGCATACTATGTGGACGACACCGCACCGGAAAATGCGGCGAAAACACAGCCCTATCATCTGACCATATTAGCACAAAATCGTATCGGTCTGAAAAACCTGTACGAATTCGTTTCCCGATCTCATTTACAGGATTTTCACCGCTATCCGTGCGTCACCAAAAGCAAACTGCTGGAGCATCGGGAAGGGCTGTTGCTCGGCAGCGGCTGCGCACAAGGGGAATTGTATCGTGCAATTTTAGACGGCAAACCGACTTCGGCGTTGACCAATATTGCCAAGCTTTACGATTTTCTGGAAATTCAGCCGGCAGGCGGGCAGGCAGTAAGCGCGCAGGATGACCTGTCCGCCTGCAAAGAACAGGTGCAGGTGTTCAACCGCACGATCGTCCGTTTAGGGGAAACGCTGCAGATCCCGGTCTGCGCCACCGGTGACGTCCATTTTCTCGATCCGGAGGACGAGGAAAATAAATGTCCCGCATATCCTGCCGAAGCGCCGTGCAAAAACAGGGCGTTTCGGCAGGGCGGCAGCAAATATAGTAAAAATATCTATTTTACCCGCAGGCTGTCGAACTTGAAAGAAACGGCAAACCATGCTAAACTGATGAAAAGGTGCAGGAGGAGAACGATGCTGTATTTATCCAAAAGCAAATATTGCGCATTGTGGCAGTGCCCGAAGCTGGCTTGGCTGCAAAAATACAAACCGGAGGAAATGACGGTCGACTCCGGCGCACTGTCCCGCATGGAAACCGGCAACGAGGTCGGCGACCTGGCCATGGGCTTGTTCGGCGATTATGTCGAGGTGACCGCCTATAACGGGGATAAGCTGGATCTTACGAAGATGATCGAAAATACAAAGGCAGAAATGGCAAAAGGCACGCCCATCCTCTGCGAAGCGTCTTTCGACTATAACGGGCTTTATTGCGCTGTGGATATTTTGAAACAGGAAGACGGCGGCTGGGCTGTTTATGAGGTGAAAAGCTCCACGCACGAGGATAAGGCGGTGTATATCGCCGACGTAGCGTATCAAAAGTATGTTCTGGAGCATTGCGGCGTATCGGTTACGGGAACGTATCTAGTCACCCTGAACGGCGATTATGTGTTTGACGGTACACCGGATATCCACCGGCTTTTCAAAATCACCGATGTGGCGCAGAGGGTAAAAGCGGAAGAAAAGAATATCGAACCGAATTTGTCTGTCGCCGAACGTCTGCTAGCGTCCAAAGAAGAGCCGGACATCGATTTGTCCGACCGCTGCAATCAACCGTATCCCTGCGGTTTTTGGCAGTACTGCACGCGGCATCTTCCGAAGCCCTGCGTGTTCGATCTTTATCGGATGCCCTTCGCGAAAAAGCTGGAATTTTATAAAAAGGGGAAGATCACATTTCCGGATCTGCTGCACGATCCCGGGATCACCAACGAAACCCAGCTGCGGCAGATGCAATACGCCGTAACCGACTGCGGCACATATGTGGACAAAGAGAAAATCCGAAGTTTTCTTAAAACGCTGTCCTATCCGCTGTATTTTCTCGACTTTGAGACGATGCAGCCGGCGATCCCCCGATTTATCGGGACAACGCCGTACATGCAGCTCCCGTTTCAGTATTCGCTGCACTATATCGAGCGGGAGGGCGGCGAACCGAAGCACACGGAATTTCTTGCAGAATCCGGGAGCGACCCGCGGCGAGAGCTTGCCGAGCGGCTTTGCGCGGATATCCCGGCGGATGCCTGCGTAACGGCGTATAATAAGAAATTTGAATGTGGGCGTATTCGGGAGCTGGCAGCCGCCTTCCCGGATCTGGCGGAACATCTGCTTAGCATCGAAAGGAATATACGCGACCTGCTCGACCCGTTTCAGAAGGGGTACTATTACAACCGCGCTATGGGCGGTTCGTTCTCCATCAAAAGTGTGCTGCCCGCCGTTTTCCCGGACGACCCGACGCTGGATTATCACAACTTGGAGGGCGTGCATCACGGCGGGGAGGCCATGGAGCTTTTCCCGAAGATCAAAGACCTGCCGCCGGAGGAGCAGAAAAAAGCACGGCATGACCTGCTGAAATATTGCGAACTGGATACGTTCGCCATGGTGAAGGTGTGGCAGGAGCTTGTGCGGGTGTCAAAAGAAAATGAGGAGGAAGAAAATGGATAATAACGCTCATGCCCCTGATTCCGTTCGCAATAATTTTTGGGACGGAAAGATCAAAGATGAACAGCATTCTTTCTTGACTGAAGACGGAAAATTAAACGATAACGGCATAAAAGCAGCGGTTCAGCGCGCATTCGGTGATCTCTCCGTTCGCACCATGACACGAAAGGGGACCGGGAAAATTCCCTGCAAAGATTTTTATACGGAGGTCTGTGAAAAAGAGGAATACAAATTTTTGCATCATATAAAAATCTGGTTTGAAAGCGAAGAAAAAGTTACAGCAAAGGCATATGACAAATGACATGAAGAAGCCTGTGATATCATATTGAATTTTTTAAGAACCCAATACGAAGATAGTTCCGTAACCTATGGCAAGGCGCAGAAAGTCGTCAATATGACCATGAAGTATTTGTATTGCCTGAAAGGCGCCGAACAGGAACAATATAAAGAGAAATTCCAATACTGCCATATGCCTCTCGATTCGTTCATGCTGGAATGGTTTTGGCGCGAGGTCGCCGTATGGTACAACCAACCGGAAGTAAGGGAAAGTAAAAAAATTTTTCGGGGAAAAATCCCGACCTGGAGCACGATGCAGAACGATGGAACAACGTGCTATCCATATTCCTTTTTTGTAAAGACGATCCGTGATTATTTCAGTAGTGATGTTGCAAAGAAAAACTATAATAATTTGACCCCGTTCCAAGCGGAATTCTATATTTGGCCGGAGATACAAATTTGCCTTTCCGCGGAAGAATTGCTTTCCCGGCTGAAAAGCGCATCAGGAATAACGTCTGACGAGAAAAAGACATCATGTATAGAATACACGCTGGAAGCCAAGTTAATTGAAGTGTTAGAAAAAGTGAAAAAGGCGATAGAGAGTTATAAACCAGCTGAAAAACCAACAAACGATATAAATCCATAAAACCACAAGCACGAAGCCGACATCCCTTTGGGATGCCGGCTTCGTGCTGCAAGGCGAGAATTTAACTTTTGTAAATGTAAGCGCGATGTCCCAACAGCTTCCTGTGCTGCGGGAAACCATTTCCCGCGTGCCGTGCTGTTTTTCAGTGCATTATCGGCTTGCGGGGTCGCTTGCTGCGCTGTATTTTTTCTGCGCTTTTTCTAAGTTTTCTTTGATCTTTTCCCGCAATTCTGTCGGTGCGGTGATCTCCACATAGTTGATATACTGCATCGCCCAGTGTTCCATGGCCAGCATACTGGCTTTCAGGCTGACCTTGACCTTATCATCGTCCAGCGGCTGAAGGCGGATATCCGTACCGAACCAGTCGATGACCTGGTCGATGATATGCCGTTCGGCAAGCATTTCCACAGTGCGCGGCTTGTCGTTAAACATATACGGCAGCGAAGCGGCGAGCTCCTTGTAATTTATGCCGTTTTCGTATCCTTTGACCGACCGCAGCGGCGTGAGCGGACGATCTGTCAGCTGCATGCCCGTAATGCGGTCCAGTCGATAGAACACAACATCCTTCCAATACTCGTTTCGCGCCATTAAATAATAGCGCTGGTTGTGCAGAAAAAGCTGATACGGGGAGGCGAAATGCGACGCCGATTTATGCAGCTTCTTATCCGTGCCGTACCGATTGTAGTCAAACGCGATCTGTTTGCCCTGTTCGATCGCATCATCAATTACCTCTATGTTGTAAAACAGGGCCTGATTCTCCGTTTTGCACCACTCGTTGACCGTGTAAATGTTTTTGACATGTGCGCGGAAGTATTGATTGGAAAGCCCACACAGCCGTTCGATCAAATCCGCGGAATGCTTCGCCGTGATATATTTGCTGCAAAGCACGCCGTCAATAAGCATGTGCAGCTCCGAATCCTCAAACCGTCTGCCTTCGAGATAACTGCCGTTGCGCCGGGATTCAATATCTATGCCGGCTTCTCGCAAAAGGGAAATATTTCGGCTGATGGCTTTGCGCTCGATCACGATGCCGTAGTCGCGTTCGAGATGTTCGGCAATGTCCTCCTGCGTCAGGGGATGATCGCAGTCGCTGTGTTTTTCAAATATTTGCAAAATGCGCAGCAGGGCCAATTTTTTCGGTTCCAGATTGTCCATTGCAGAAAACACCCCTTACAGTATATGGATTCTATTGTACCATAAACGGCGCATTCCGACAATCCGACCGTGAAAAATATAGATTTTTTACTTCTCAGGTTTCCCAGCTTATGCAATGCAGCCCGCCGCCGTCCTGCGCGATCTCGTGGATATCTATGGGGACGACGGCTTTTGTAAACAGCTGTTCCGCTGCACGTATCGCTTCTCCGTCCATTCTGCCGCCGAATACGGGCAGAAAAATATGTGCATCGGTTTCCAAAAAGTTGAGATAGCACCCGGCAGCGCTGCCGTTCGGCGACGCATAATACGGAAAATCGATCACCTCTATGCCGTTGCGGCGTAAAACCGAGCGGATGCGCTGTTCCAAGCCGTTTTTGGCAGAGACGCGGTTGCCGAGCACCGTGCTTTCGTCCAAAAAACGCACCATGCCGTCGGCGTGACCGGTCATATCGCTTTTGAGCGAGGGGATTATGATGACCTGCGCTTCCAGAAGCTGTTCGAGCTTTCGGACCAGTGCGGCTTCAGGGTGGGTCGGATTTTCCGAAAACACACGGTCACTGAGGATCGCCCGGCTTTTGGAAGGGGAAAATACCACGTTACCGCCATCCAGATTGATCCCGGAATACATGATGGGACAATGGGGGATCTGCGGGGCGACCTCACGGCGAAAATCGGTGCGCAGCTGCAAATACGCCTGCAAATAAGACGGTTCGTAACGGAAAGAAACATAGACGCCGCTTTTGGTTTTGACCGGCATGAAATCCCGCAGCCAAATGTCGCGGGTGTTTGAAAGCAGGGTGTAATTTACGCCGCAGGAAACAAGCGCGGCGAACAATCTGTCCGCCGCGGGGTTGTGTTTTGGATTTTCTTTTAAGAGAGATGAAAAATATAGCATCATTTACCTTTATATTTTTTCGGGCAATAATTTAAATGGCTATTACACCATTTTTCTTTTTCAACTTCGTGGTTGCGCAAGTATTCGTCAACAAGCTTTTCTTTTTTCGGCAAGGACTTCTGCACCATATATACCTTATGAAAATCTCTGACAATCGCTAATTTCATATTCGAATATATCCTTCGTTCGGCATTATTGTTGTCTTTTAATCCTATTCTTTCCGTACAAGCAATTGCTTCCACTTCCGTAGTATACTCTTTTAACACCTCTTTTTTTTCGCTTTCACTTAATTCTTCATAAGCTTTTCGGATTTTTCCGCTTAATTGGCTTTGGGTTGTAAACTCCCCGTTCACCAACGTGTATTTAAGCAGAAAAGAAAGATAATACGCATCGGAACTTTTTCCTTCATCATTGCTCAATGAAAGGCAAATATCAACTCCGCTGCGCTGATCGTCAGTTTTATGGTGAAAAAACAACGATCCGAACTCTTTTTGCTCATCTTCGCAATAAACAAAGGGATCCTTGAATCCTTTATCTGGATTAAAATAGTACGCTTCGACCCACAAGGGCTCAATGACAATATCTTTGATTTTAATGATATATTTCGTTAAAAGCAGTTCGCCGATCTCTTGCAAAATCCGCACCGGCTCTTCTTGCCCAGTTGTTTTTTTAAGATCAGAAACTATCTGTTCGATCGTTTCCTTTTTATCCATTTTTAATCTCTCCTTTGTGCTGGTTATTCCGTAAATCTGCGAATTCCACTATATCATTCCCACTTGCCAAAGTCAAGAAAATCAAGCCGCTTTGCAGCTTTATGCTGTTTCGGCCGAACAAACGGCGCTTTCCGTACCCTCTATCTTTTGCAACACGTCTTGGGCGGCTTTTTTCAATTCCGTTAGACGGTCGGTATAAGAGGGGGCATTGGCGATCGCTTTTTTTGCACCGAGAGCGCCGAGCGTAACGGCGAAGATCTCAGCGCCCAAGCAAGCGCTCTCTATCAAATTTTTTAAGGTGTATTCGGAATACACGGTGTGAAACAGCGGAAAAACATCCGCTCCGGCTTCCACCAGCATACGGAACTGTAAAAAGCAGGCCCCGTCCATATTTAGGCAGATGTGCCGCATACACTCCGTAAAAAAATATTCAATGACCGGTCTGCGGCACCATAGCTGATTGACGTCAGCACCCGCTTTGAGGATATTTTGAAACCCTCCAATATCACGAATTTCCCCTAACCTTTTCATAATGCATCCTCCGTCTGCTCGATTTGCGCCAACGTTTTGCGTAACGCATCTCGAAGTTCAAGGACCGCCGAATGGTAGTAGTTATTCTGCCAAAGCAGGTTTTGAGCCTGCGCGCTTTCCAAAAGGGCGCTGAGCAATTCCAGCCGCAGAGTCGTCCGCCGCATCAAATGAAAGGCGTTGTCATAACTTCCGGGATAGCCGCGAATGACGGACGAAACGTCTGCCCCGGCGGCCACAAGAATTTTGTATTTTTGAAGAAGCGTCCGATGCGTTTTGTTGCTGATCTCATAAATATGCATGAGCTGCTGAAAATAATAGTCCACCAGCGGTACGCCCTTCCAGGTGCCGTTGATATCCGCACCGCCGGCGATCGCCAGGATAAAATCCTCAATTTTTTCGATGCCTCCAAGTTTTTTCACAGAATTACCTCCCGTTTTCGTAGATGGCTTTCGGGCATGACCCATATGGTGGGCTTCGGCTCCGTGATCGGAAACGTCAGGCACCCGTCGGTCAGAACAAGAATACAGTCAAATGTTTCTTTGCAGGCTTGCCTGTAGGCGGGCAGCACGTCCGTGCCGCCCGTCATCGTGCGGTGATATTTTTCGAGCGGCACGGCGTTCAGATCGGTACCGTCGGTAAAGCCTGAAACAAATACTTTTGCGAACCGTGCCATCTTGGCAAGCTCTCCTAAAAACTGTTCGTACAATTTGTCTTCAATGCTGCCGCTTTCGTCCACCAGGGCGCAGATCTTCGCGCGCGGCTTTTTTTCCAAAACATCCTCGCATATGCCGAACTCGTCAAATTCGTAGGAAAGGTAATCGAGGTCATCTCCAAACGCGCTTTTTACATACTGCTGTAAAATGACTCGCCAATCCGCCTTGGCAGCGCGCGGCTGAAAACATTTGGCAAGCGGGCTGTTGCCAAGCCCGGCAAGCCGGCCGGCACTCTCAATGGCTTCCAGGGTATCTGCATCCGGAACAGCGCTCGATCCATCCGCGCTGCGCTCCAAAAGGTCGCCGTTGAACAGGGGTTCGCCTGCCTTCTCCGGCTGCGGACAGCTTTTGCCGCCGCTCGTCCCGCCAAAACCGCTGTATATACTTTTCTTTGCGCCTTGCTGCCCCCGCGAAGATCTACGACTTTTCTGCAACAGTCGTTCGTAAATGTTTTCGGCTGTGTCATTCTCCCCGTCGATCGCACCCTTTGGTAACGTGTATTTTGAATTCTGAATTTGAGAATTGATTGCCATATCGCAGGCGATATTCCAAAGCATATGCTGCCGGATGCCTTTTCGGGCGGCGTGCAGATTGGCGATATGCAGCATTTCGTGCAGCTGTACGCCAAGCCGTTCGTCCGGATTCAGGCTTTTCCAAAAGCTCGGGTTATAATAAAGCGTTTTCCCGTCCGGCGTTACACCTGCTGTTTCAACCTGCGTTGTCGCAATGACCTTGTGAAGATTCAGCACGATCGGCGCTAACCACGGTTCTCTCCAAATCAACATGGAAAAATTCATTTGACATGCATCCCAATCTTGCTCGCAGCGGACTTTAATACAGCCATACATTCCGGACTTGCGATCAGCCTTGTATTCAAAAACTCGATGGCGTATTTTGCAAAAATGATTTCACATTCCGCGCTTTGTTCTGCGATCCAGCGGTATACAGGCGGAAAATGTTCGATCGCCCGCTCGTCTTCTTTCAAAGCGGCGGCAAGGGTTGCCGTAAATGCGGACAAATGCACTTCCGAATGCGGCGTGGCTTGCCCGGTTACAATGTCTTCAATGGTGGGGCAAAGCGCGCTGTCTTTGAAAAATGCGCAGAATTTGGCTTCGTGCGCGCCGCGTATTGTTCCGTGCGCCGCGTCTGCATAAGGGATGCCCGCGTCTAACGCATAGGACAAATTGACCCATTCGCGCGGGCAGGCGGTTCCGGTTGACGGTTTTTCAAGCAACGCGTCGGGGTTTGCCAAAATGAAAGCCCGGATTTTCGGGTGGACATTATTTTCTTCCGCCCACAGGAGCCAATCTTTGGAAGATACCGGAAAGTCGACCGTAAAAACACGGGTCTTGGAGGCATATACCATTTCCCGCGCGCCGGTCTCATCTTCCACACGGTTCCCTGCGCCGAATACATAAAGCCCGGGCTGACCGCTTTTTAACGTATAGTCAAAAGATACGCCGTGCAGCTTGCGCTCGTTAAAAGGCGCATACGCCAGCTGCTGCAGAGCGTCCGGCGCATTTGTGTATTCGTCGAAAAACAAAACCGTCGGCGTATCCTCTGCTCTGTTGCGGTCTATCCTTTGTAACCACCATGCTCGCGCTTTTTGCAGGTCGCCGGTTTGCGGGGAGATATAGTCTTTGCCCTCGAAACTGCTCGGCGTTTCAGCGGAAAGACGAATGTCCACGAGGTCTGCGCCGAATTCTTCGGCAAATTGCGTTACAACCGCAGATTTACCGATCCCCGGCGCTCCCAGCAGCATGACCGGGATTTTAGCGGATAGCTTAAGAATGTTTTTGTCCATGCTTTTGCACTCCTTTGTCTTTTTCGGGGATTGTACCACGGCATATAATAAAACCTTAGTATTATTGTGTAAAATAATAAGAACCGACATCTTATGGTTTGTGCTGTCCTCAGGCATCGACTGCGGCCACGGTTTTCTGTATTTCCGGCGCTCTATTTTCGCTCGGGATCCGGTGGAAAGATGCGGACGGGCGCGCCGGTGTACGGGGCTTTGTCCAATGGCGCACCATTCGCATCTTGATAGAGCCAGGCTTCACCGGTGCTTTCTTCGTCACGCACAATGGTTACGGTGTTCGTTTGGTGTGCATGCACACGTAAAAAACGCGAAATCACGTCTGACCAATCAAAATCATCGGAGGAGATACGAAAATACATGTCGCGGCAGCCCTTGACCGTGTGATACAGACCGCCTAAACGGGCGCGAAGGAATTCGCTGTTGAGCTGCTCGATAACTTTTCGGTTCAGATGTTCTACGCTGTCCGGATGGGTATAATACAGCTTTTCCATCACGTCCCAAATAAAAGAATAGGTTAAAAAACATACGGCTTATTTTTGATCGCAAGCAGCAGATTTCGAACGGCGTTGCGGTGCGGGTTCAGCGACGCGCCGTAAGCGGCGATCAAATCCAGCACCAGTGCTTGCGTTTTTTGGTGTGCAGTGTGTTGGTACAGCCACTCGGCGGCGTAAAGGGTTTCTTCCACATTCTCTTCGTTGCCGTACAGATGCTGCAGACAGGGGATGGCTTTCCCGTCCCTACGGATCATCCAGGCCGTCGGCTCTGCATCGAATTTATCGTGTTTCCGCTCAGCCCTTTCGTTCAGTGCCTTTAAGGTCATGCGAAAGACCATAATATTCGGGGAATAGCGCTCCTTTTCGTCAGCAAATACATCCATGCCGTTGTGCTCGAAGTGCTCTTGAATGGCCGCCGCCACAGCGGCGCTGCGGGACTGTCCGAATCGGCACTGGCAGAGAAAGGTCGTTGTATCCCGAAGGTGCTGATAGACGAAATCGGCAATCTGCTTGGCTTGCGTCTCGGAAAACAGGCGGACAGCATATTTTCCGCAGTTTTCGTAATCGATGTCCGACAGCATAATATCATCAAAATTAAGCCGCAGCATATGCGCCGGCTCATATTCTAAAACCGGCGGCTCGTCCCCAAAATCCCCGATGCTGATCAGAGCGGTGTTCGGTGCAAAAGGCTTGTGCGCAAGCTGAATCAGGGCAGGCAGGCTGCATATTTGTATGTCCATGGCAAGAACCTCCATTTCAAATGGTATCAGAGTACCATAGCGGATGCCCTAAATTTGGGACATGCGGGCGCCGTGTCGAAGCGAAACGTTCCAGGCGCGCAGTGCGACTATGTTTTCGAGGGGCAAAATCAATTCCTTGAAGCCCTGTTAAAACCAGAAACGGAACGCGAAAAGCCAACCCGAAAATTATTACGCTAAAATCTTCTGCGACGGCTTCGGCATTACGCTCAGGGGCTCCTTTTCCACCCCGGAATTGGATGTACTGGAGCAAGTTCAAAATGAATTGGAGCATATAGTGCTCAGCATATATACGCGTTTGCGTATACGCACGGGCGAAGAATCGGGTACACTCCTATTGGGTGATACGAATGGGAGTAAAAGATACTGTTGTACGCAGGATTCAAGAACTCTGCGCACAGAGAGATCTTGCGTACAATGCTTTAGCGGTTCAGGCAGGTGTCACGCCGTCCACCGTGTACAGCCTGATGGACGAAAGTCGCCGTGATGTTTCTATCGTAACCTTAAAGAAGCTTTGCGACGGCTTTGGAATCACACTCGGGGAATTCTTTTCCACGCCGGAATTTGATACGCTCGAGCAGGAGATCCAATGAAACCCGAGTCAAAAATTTCCGTGCTGTTCGACCGCCTTTTGTGTGCGTTCTTCCCGCGGCGCTGCGTGTATTGCGGCAAGCTGATCGTGCCCGAACGCACGGTCTGCGAGGACTGCGCGGCCAATCTGCCGCGCATCGCGGCGCCCGCCTGTCCGTTTTGCGGTCATGCAAAGTCGGACTGCACCTGTAAGCGGAAAAAATTGAAATTCGACGCGGTCTGCGCGCCGTTTTATTATGAAAAAGCGATCGAGCGCGCGGTGCACCGCTTCAAATTTGAAGACAAGGATTTCCTTGCCCGCCCGTTTGCGCAGGAGATCGCTCTGGCCGTACACCGTGATTTTGCACAGCAGCCGTTTGATGTTGTGACGTTTATCCCGTTTACCAAGCGGCAGGCACGCTCGCGCGCGTTCAATCCGAGCGAACTTTTGGCGCGCGAGACGGCGAAGGCGCTCGGACTTCCCTCGGAAACACTGCTGCGCAAGCTTTTTGAAACGCAAACGCAGCACACGCTCTCCCGAACGGCGCGCACAGGCAACGTTTTCGGCGTGTATGAAGTGGAAGACGATGCCGCCGTGCAGGGCAAGCATATCCTGCTTGTGGATGATATCAAAACAACAGGCGCGACGCTTTCGGAGTGCGCAAAGGTGCTTAAGCTCGCAGGCGCTTCGTCCGTGCATGCCGCCGTGTTTGCCGCAGCAAAAAGGAAAAAAGGCAAAGCGGCGCATGGGAACAGCGGGAACGGGGAGAATACGGACAGCGGCAAAGAATTTTGATGATTGACCGGCTTTCGCCGAAAAATGACTGAAAATGCGCAATCTGCTTGACAAACCGCATCTTTACTGGTATCCTAATTGCAATATGTAAAACGCTTTGACGAAGAATAAGACGGTGCATATCCGTACAGAGAGCTGCCGGTCGGTGCAAGGCAGGGGGAGAGCCGTCTGCGTCGCTTCCGAGCGGTTTTGCCGAATGCGCGTTTGCGTTTTTAAGCAAAAACGGTCTCCGCCGTTATCGGGTAATGAGCGGCCGCCAAAAGCGGCAAGGTGAGTGGTACCGCGGATTTTTTCGCCTCACACGGGCTTTTGCCCGCGTGGGGCACTTTTACTGCTGGGGGAAAAGATGAAAGAAAAATTCCGAAAAGATTTGCGGCTGCCCGGCTACGATTACGCGCAACAAGGCAGCTACTTTGTGACAGTTTGCACAAACTTTAAGCAGGATCTGTTGATCAAAAAATCGAACAAACGCGTAGTGGCAGGCTTCCACGCCTGCCAAGAACCATTTTACGAACTAACGGAAATCGGTGGAGAAGTCGAAAAAACACTTCAATACATTCACGAACATTACGATGGGGTTTCGGTCGATAAATATTGCATCATGCCGAACCACGTGCATATTCTTTTTTCTTTGCAAGCACCCGAGTCCGAGACAGGCAGGCATGGAAGCCTGCCACTACGCGATGTGGTTGGTAGGTTAAAATCTTATACAACCAAACAGTATAGAAGCATAATCAACCAGCCCAAAGCAATTCTTTGGCAGCGAAACTATTATGAACACGTGATTCGTAACGATGAGGACTATGCTGAAAAGTGGCGATATATCGACGAAAATCCTCATCGTCGCCGCTTGTTGAAACATAAAATCGGCTCTTGAAAAGCCAGTACAGTTATACGAAGGAGACACCAATGCGCAAAGAACTGGAAAAACAGTACAATCCCAAAAATGTCGAGGATCGCACCTATCAGATGTGGCTCGACAAAAACTATTTCCATGCCAAGCGCGAAGCGGGCAAAAAGACCTATACCATCGTGATCCCGCCACCCAACATCACGGGGCAACTGCACATGGGCCACGCGCTCGACAATACGCTGCAGGATATCCTGATCCGCTATCACCGCATGGCGGGATACGATACGCTTTGGGTGCCCGGCACGGATCACGCTTCGATCGCGACCGAAGCAAAGATCGTCGAGGCGATGAAAAAAGAGGGGCTTACCAAAGAACAGATCGGGCGCGAAAAGTTTTTGGAGCGCGCCTGGGCTTGGAAAAAACAGTACGGCGGGCGCATCATCGAGCAGCTTAAGAAGCTCGGTTCTTCGTGCGACTGGGAACGTGAACGCTTCACGCTCGACGAGGGCTGCAGCAAGGCGGTCAATGAGGTGTTCTGCAACCTCTATGAAAAGGGACTCATCTACCGCGGCGAGCGTATCATCAACTGGTGCCCGCACTGCTTAACGTCGATTTCCGACGCTGAGGTCGAGTATGAGGAGCAGGCAGGGCATTTCTGGCATCTGCGCTATCCCTTCAAAGACGGCAGCGGCTACTTGGAGCTTGCGACCACGCGCCCGGAAACGCTTCTGGGCGATACGGCCGTCGCCGTGAACCCGAAGGATGAGCGCTACCGCGATGCCGTCGGCAAAACGCTGATCTTGCCGCTGGTGCATCGTGAGATCCCCGTTGTCGCCGACGACTATGTGGAAATGGATTTCGGGACGGGCGTTGTGAAGATCACGCCTGCGCACGACCCGAACGACTTTGAGGTCGGGCTGCGCCATGATCTGCCCGTCATCAACGTTCTGACCCCCGACGCAAAGATCACCGACGACTATCCTGCCTATGCCGGGATGGATCGCTACGAAGCGCGCAAGGCGATCGTCCGTGACCTCGAAGTCGAAGGGGCGCTTGTGGAGATCGAGGATTACAGCCACAATGTCGGCACCTGCTACCGCTGCGGCACAACGGTCGAACCGCGCGTGTCCAAGCAGTGGTTTGTCAAAATGAAGCCCCTCGCAGGCCCCGCCATTGACGCGGTCAAAAACGGCGATACAAAATTTGTCCCGCAGCGGTTTGAAAAGGTCTATTTCCATTGGCTCGAAAATATCCGCGACTGGTGCATCTCCCGCCAGCTCTGGTGGGGGCACCGCATCCCCGCGTGGTACTGCGCCGACTGCGGCGAGATCACGGTCTCGCGTACCGCGCCTGACGCTTGTGCGCACTGCGGCGGCACGCGTTTGGAGCAGGATCCTGACACGCTTGACACCTGGTTCTCCTCCGCGCTGTGGCCGTTCTCGACGCTTGGCTGGCCTGAGCAGACCGAGGATTACAAGCATTACTACCCTACCAATACACTTGTGACGGGCTATGACATCATCCCGTTCTGGGTCATGCGTATGATGTTCTCCGGGCTCGAGCAGACAGGGCGGGTGCCGTTTGACACCGTGCTTATCCACGGCCTTGTACGGGACGCACAGGGCAGAAAAATGTCGAAGTCCTTGGGCAACGGCATTGATCCGCTGGAGGTCATCGATCAATACGGTGCGGATGCGCTGCGCTTTACGCTTGCGACGGGCAACAGCCCCGGCAACGACATGCGCTTTTCCGACACGCGCGTGGAGGCAAGCCGCAACTTTGCCAATAAGATCTGGAACGCCGCGCGTTTCATCCTGATGAATTTGTCCGATGACGAGCCCGCGCCGCATATCCCGGAAAACCTCGCGCTTGAGGATAAGTGGATCCTGAGCCGTTTCAACGCGCTTGCCGAGGGCGTGACGGACGCACTCGAAAAGTATGAGCTGGGCATGGCGGTGCAGAAGCTTTACGACTTCATCTGGGATGTGTTCTGCGACTGGTATATCGAGATTGCCAAGATCCGCCTGAATGGTTCGGACGAAGCGGCAAAGCAGACCGTCAAGGCGGTGCTCGTGTATGTGATGTCCAACACGCTCAAACTCCTGCACCCGTTTATGCCGTTTATCACCGAAGAGATCTGGCAGGCGCTGCCGCACACGGGTGAGAGCATCATGATCTCCGAATGGGTGACGGGGGACGACGCATTGCGCTTTTCTGCGGAAGAGGAGGAGATGGAGCGCATCATGTCGGCGATCAAGGCCGTGCGCAACCGCCGTGCGGAAATGAACGTCGCACCTTCAAAGAAAGCGAAGATCTTTATCGAAACGGCATATGCCGATACGTTCGAAAAAGGCAAAGTGTTTTTTGAGCGTCTGGCATCTGCAAGCGAGGTTGAGGTCGGCGCAAAGTTTGACGATATGGACGATGCGGTCTCTATCATAACCGAAAGCGCCCGTATGTATATCCCGATGGCTGAGCTTGTGGACTTCCAAGCGGAGATAGCGCGGCTGCAAAGGGAAAAAGCCGGCGTTGAAAAGGAACTCGCCATGGTCAACGGCAAACTTTCCAACGAAAACTTTGTTTCGAAAGCACCTGCCGCCGTTGTCGAAGGGCAGCGGCAGGCGAAAGCAAGGCTTGAAGAAAAGCTCGCACTGTTAGACGAGAGCTTGCAAAATCTCGAAAAACGCATGTGACCGCTATGGAGCGGCCGCGGCGCTGCGCATGTGCGTTTCTTGCGGAATTCTTAAGAAGTATCCTGTAAAATTTAACCGATTTTAAGCTTTTCGTTTACGGATTTGTAATCCGGGGGAGATACAATACAGGCGAATCAAATGAGGAGGCCGCCTATGAACCTGCTGGTCACATTGGATTCCAATTATGTTTATCCGCTGTGCGTGATGCTGCGCTCGCTGGTGCGCACACACCCGCGCGTTTCGTTTGACGTGTATGTGGCGTATGCGCATCTTACCGACAGCGATTTCAAGACCATCGGCGATGCGCTGGAAGGCAGCGGCAGCCGCGTAATGGGTATCCGTGTGCCGGACACGCTGTTTGACGGCGCGCCGCACTCCAAACGTTTGACAAAGGCGGCGTATTACCGCCTGTTCGCATCGGAATACCTGCCGAAAACGGTGGATCGGGTGCTCTATATCGACCCCGATACGTATTTCCTTAAGGATATTTCCGAATTTTATAACATCGATTTCGGCGATGCATTTTACGCGGGATGCACGCACAACAACCTGTTTTATCACGTCCTGAATGTTGTGCGGCTGCATCTGCCGTCAAATGCCGTGTATTTAAACTCAGGCGTCCTGATGATCAATGTGCAGGCGCTTCGTTCGTTCTTTTCTCCGAACGAAGTGTTCCGATATATAGAAAAGAAAGGCACATTTTTGTTCTTTGCCGATCAGGACGTGCTCAACGCCTTGTATTACGACCGCATCCTTGCGCTGGATGCCGCATATTATAATCTGGACGAGCCATGCTTTAAGCGTATGGTCAAACGTATGGGTGAAGCGGCTGCGCATGATTTTGTTCGGGCAAATACCTGTATTTTGCACTATGACGGGAAATATAAACCGTGGAAAGCGGATTACAAGGGGAGCTTAGGGGATTACTATCCCGACTGGGCGCGCAAAGGGGAAACGATTTGTGCGAAAGCGGGGCTGTAAGCTCGTGAAAGAACGGGAAAGCACAAAAAAAACACATTGGGTACGTCTGCGAAAATTCCTGCCGATCGTGCTGCCGATCGTGATTTTGCTCGGGATTTCGGCGGCGCTGTACGCGACGTTCGGCCGCGAGCTGCTCACCATGGTCAAAGAGCCGCAGATCTTCAAAGCATGGCTCGACGGCTTCGGCGCGTGGGGCGAGGTGATTTTTGTCTTCCTGCGCATCACGCAGGTCGCATTCAAGTATCTGCCCTCCGAGCCGTTTGAGGTCGCTTCCGGCTATGCGTTCGGCGTTTGGGGCGGGCTTTTGTGGTGTACGATCGGCACCCAGATCGGCAGCGTGATTATTTTGCTGTTGACCCGGAAATTCGGGATGCGCTTTGTGTCGTATTTCATTGATCCTGAGCGCCTTACGGGCTTTTCCTTTCTGAAACAGAAAACGCGCCGCCGCACGCTCCTGTTCATCATTTATTTGATCCCCGGTGCGCCGAAAGACATTTTGACCTATTTTGTGGGCTTAACGGACATCCGTGTTTCGGAATATCTGCTCATCTCTACCGTAGCGCGTATTCCTTCCATTATCACGTCCACGATCTGCGGCGCATATTTTGGGGAAAAGAACTATCTTGCGGCGGCTTTGGTTTACGGCATAACGCTTTTAATGACCGCTGCGGGCGTGGTTTTGTACCGCTACATTCAGAAAAAGCATACCGCTGCCGCGTCGAACACCGATTGACAACCGACGGGAATTATACTAAAATACGTTTGTGAGTAGGCTGAGCAATTGCGCACGCGCAAGCGTGTGAGGAAAGTCCGAGCATCACACAGCAGGGTAACGGCTAACAGCCGCCGAGGGCGACCTTAGGGAAAGTGCATAGAGAGATACCGCCGCTTTTGCGGTAAGGGTGGAAAGGCGAGGTAAGAGCTCACCGGCGTGCAGGTGACTGTACGGCCAAGTAAACCCTACCCGATGCAACATCGACCGAAGTTGTCAGCTGGGCAGATACTTCGACGGATGGCTTCAGCGTATCGGCAACGGTGCGCGCAGATAGATAATTGCTTTAAACGACAGAACTCGGCTTACAGGCCTACTCACATTTTCTTTTGCGCCTCATACAATGCTATGGGGTGATTTTAATGTTGGAGACCTTTTTCGGTGCGGTGTTCGTGGGACTTGTGGTGTTCGGGCTGCTGGCGCTGTGCTACGCGATCATGCTCAAGGTGATGCTCCCGAAGCGCAAATACGGGTACTACATAGTGATTCCGGCGCGGCGGTGCGACAGCGACGTGACCGCTGCGGCATATGCCGCGCGTATGAAAATGCATCTTATCGGCGACGAGGCCTACGGCAGCGTCGTGGTGCTCGACTGCGGCATGGAGGAAAAGCAGCGCCTGAACTGCCTGAACGTCTGCCGCGAGACGAACGGCATATACCTCTGCGATTTCGAGGAATTCGAGGAATTGGCAAAATGAGCGAGGAACAGAATGCGGAGCGGCTGAACGGTACGGTGGAGGACATCCGCTTTCGCAATGAACAAAACGGATATACGGTGCTGGAGATCGGCTGTGACGACGAGCTCGTCACGGCCGTTGGCACGTTTTCCGATATCTCCGTCGGTGAAACGGTGCGCCTTTCCGGCGCGTGGGTCTATCACCCGACGTTCGGGCGGCAGTTCAAGGTCGAAGCGTTCGAGCGCGAAATGCCTGCGACCGCCGAGCAGCTTTACAATTACCTTGCCGCGGGCGCGGTCAAGGGGATCGGGCCCGCGACTGCGGAAAAGATCGTCAAAAAATTCGGTGAGCAGACCTTTGATATTCTCGAAAACGAGCCGGAAAGTCTGGCGACGATTAAGGGTATATCCCTTGATAAAGCAAAAAAGATACAGGAGAATTTCAAAAAGCAATTTGCCGTGCGCAGCGTCATGCTCGCACTTGAGGGGTACGGCATGTCCCCGCGCGAATGCATCGCCGCCTATGAGGCATTCGGTTCGAACGCCGTGGCGCGTATTCTTGAAAACCCGTTTGCGCTTTGCAACGGGGAAACCGGGATCGGCTTTGAGCGCGCGGAAACGATCGCCGCGGCGCTCCCAAATCCGCCTGCGTCACATTTGCGCGTGCAGGCGGGGATCGTATATATCGTGCGCCAAAATCTGTATTCCAACGGTCATACCTGTATCCCGCGCGAAAAGCTCTTGTCTATCGCCGCAGCGTATCTTGAAACCAATACAGATACCATAGATATCCAGCTTGACGCACTCATAGAAGCGCGCAGCCTTGTGCAGCGCGAACTCGGCGGACGGGAGTTTGTTTTTTTAACGAGCGCCTATAACGACGAAAAGACCATCAGCGACCGCATCAAAATCTTGCTGCGCTTCCCGCCGCCGCAGTCCGAGACGCTCGAACAGGACATTGCCGACATTGAACGCGAAAACGGCATCTCCTATGCCGAGACCCAGCGCGAAGCCATCCGCACGGCGGTCGAACGCGGCCTTCTGATCCTTACGGGCGGCCCCGGCACAGGCAAAACGACAGCGCTCAAAGGCATTTTGCAGTTGTTCGAACGGCAGGGCCTGGACATCGCGCTCGCCGCCCCTACGGGCCGTGCCGCCAAGCGCATGACGGAGCTTACCGGGCGCGACGCAAAAACCATGCACCGTCTTTTGGAAGTCGAATGGGACGAGCATGATAACCCCGTATTCAAACGGGGCTTACGCAATCCGCTCGAGTGCGAGGTCCTCATTCTCGACGAGCTTTCCATGGTGGATATCCACCTGTTTGCAAGCCTTTTGCAAGCCTTGCCGTTCGGCTGCCGCTTGATTATGGTCGGCGATGCCGACCAGCTCCCGCCCGTGGGCGCAGGAAACGTGCTCGCGGATCTGATCGGCAGCGGGCTTTTGCCTGTGGTCTGCCTGACTGAGGTGTTCCGTCAGGCGATGGACAGCCTCATCGTCACAAACGCCCACCGCATCGTCGGCGGCGAAATGCCGGTTCTCGACCGCAAGGACGGCGACTTTTTCCTCTTGGAGCGAACGAATCCTTATGCGGCGGCAAAGACGGTCTCCGAGCTTGTTTCCAAGCGCCTGCCGCAGGCATACGGGCTTTCTCCGACGGAGGATATTCAGGTGCTCTGCCCCTCCAAAAAAGGCGAGGTCGGAACGGTGCACCTCAATACGCTTTTGCAGAACAGTGTCAATCCGCCGGATGAGAAAAAAACGGAACTCACGGTCGGCTTCCGCACCTTCCGCATGGGCGATAAGGTCATGCAGACAAAAAACAACTACGACGTGATTTGGGAAAAAGCGGACGGTGAAACGGGCGAGGGGATCTTCAACGGCGACATCGGCGTGATTGAGCAGATCGACCTGCGCGCCGAGACCGCACGCATCCGCTTTGACGACCGCACCGTGGTCGCCGCAAAGGAACAGCTTGTTGAAATGGAGCTTGCCTACGCTGTCACGGTGCACAAGAGCCAGGGCAGCGAATTTCCGGCGGTCATCATTCCCGTCGTTTCGGTGCTGCCGAATCTTTGCTATCGCAATTTGCTGTATACTGCCGTCACACGCGCCAAAAAGCTTCTGATTTTGGTCGGCACCGCCGAAGAAGTGGTAAAAATGGTGCACAACGATAAAAAGACGCGGCGGTATTCCGCACTGCAATATTTCCTGCATGACGAAGTGCAGTAAGGGGAGAAAGCTATGCGTGAAGTGATACCGTTGATGCAAAATTGGGAATTCGGCTTCGGAGATATGCCGCACGAAACGGACGCGGCGGCATGGGAACCCATATGCCTGCCGCACACGTGGAACAATTCGGACGGGCAGGACGGCGGCGGGGATTACCGCCGCGGCAAGGGCTTCTATCGCCGCGTGTTTTCCCTGGAAAAGGACGAGCAAAAAGCATACTTTATCGAATTCTTAGGCGTGAATAGCGTTGCGGATGTGTACCTGAACGGCACGCACCTCGGGCAGCACCGCGGGGGCTACACCCGTTTTCGCTTTGAATTGACAGATCACCTGCGCACGGGCGAAAACACCCTGCTTGTCTGTGCAGACAATTCACCGTTTCCCGATGTGATCCCGCTTACGGCGGACTTTACCTTTTTCGGCGGCATCTACCGAGAGGTCAATTTGATCGTTACGGAGCGTTCGCATTTTGAACTGCTGGATTTCGGCTCGGACGGCGTCCGGCTTTCTTACCCGAACACTTCGGAAGTTCGTGCATGTGCGGCGCTTTCCGTGGCTGCAAAGGTGTGTACCGATACGCCTGAAGCCTGTACGGTGCGCGTGCAGGCGCTTTCCCCCGCACCGTTTATGCCATGCGCGGGGATAGAGCATCCCGATTTTACGCCGCCGAAGGCTGCGCCGCAAATCGTTGCCGAGGCGCGCTTCCCCGTACAAGGCGGCAAAGCCGAAGGAACGCTGTCAATTTCGTCGCCGCATTTGTGGAACGGCAGGCGCGACCCGTATCTGTACCGCGTCATCTGCATGTTGTATCACGGTGAGACCGCAGTGGACGAGGTGCAGAAGGATATCGGTTTCCGCTATATCCGGATTCACCCGCGCAAGGGCTTTTTCTTGAACGGTGCATCCTATCCGCTGCGCGGCGTGAACCGTCATCAGGATCGTGAAAATATGGGCTGGGCGATCACGGAAAACGAGCACGACGAGGATTTTGCACTCCTCTATGAAATGGGCGCAAATGCTGTTCGGTTGGCGCATTATCCGCACCATCCGCATTTTTACGATCTTTGTGACCGTTACGGGCTGCCTGTTTGGGCGGAGATCCCCTTTGTAGACCATATCGGCGGCTGCGGCATCTCGCCGCTTGCAACGGACAAAACCGTTGACGCGGCTGTGACCGCTCGGCAGCTTGAAAACGCCAAGCAGCAGCTCACGGAACTCATTTTGCAGCAGGGACACAGACCCTCGATTTTTTGCTGGAGCATGGCGAACGAGGTCATGCGTCAATATAAGGCTACGGCGGCAAAGATGCTTGAAAGCCTCAACGCACTCGCCAAAAGTCTTGACCCCACGCGCTATACGGCACTTGCCACGAATCACTATGCCGGTGACAAATGGGCGAGCGATATAAAGGGCTGCAATATTTACCCCGGCTGGTATTGGGGCAGTGCGCGGCAGTTCCCGGCGCAGGCGCTCGCGCATGTTCGGGCGAACCGTTTTCGCGGCGTCGCGGTGTCGGAATACGGTGCGGGCTCGAATGTCTCCCACCACACCGAAACGCCGCGGCAGCCGAAAAACACCGTGTGTGATTTCCATCCCGAGGAGTGGGCGAATATCGTCCATGAACATGCGCTCCAATACTTTATGTCCAAACGCGCCAAAAAGCTGTGGGGCACGTTCGTATGGAATATGTTCGACTTTGCCATCGACAGCCGCAATGAGGGCGGAATACCGGGCAGGAACGATAAAGGCCTTGTGACCTATGACCGCCGCACCAAAAAGGACGCGTATTTCCTGTATCGGGCGTATTGGCGAACGCTGCCTGTGACGTATATCACCTCGCGCCGCTTTACCGAACGCCGTCAGGAGACGATTTGTGTCAAGGTGTATTCCAACGCGAATACGGTCACGCTTTCCTGCAACGGTATGCAGATCGCCGAAAAAAAGGCATCACAATGCCGTCAGGCGCATGTGTTCCTGTTTCAAAATGTACCGCTGCAAGCGGGCGAAAATACCGTGACCGCGCGCGGCGATAACGGAGCAGAGGATACCGTCGCCTGGCATTTGGAGAAGTAAGAAAAAGCCTTGACAACGTTTTTTCGTTCTGCTACAATACCCACGAAGTAAAACAAGGGAGATGAAAGGATGCGCAATTTTTCCTGCTGAATGTCCGGCACGCGACTTGCGGGCTTATGCCCGTGGTTCGGTGTGCTTTGTCGCAGGAAAAATGTCGTGTCCGCCCGTGTGAAAGCGGGAATTTGCCCCTTTGTGCGCAATTTCGGGCCGCAGACTTTTGCCTGCGGCCCGATTTTTTCGCGAAAGGGGATCTTTATGTCTCAAATCGATGTGCGCCATCTGACTTTTTCCTATGACGGTGCATTTACGCCTGTGTTCTCCGACGTTTCCTTTCGGCTGGATACCGATTGGCGTCTCGGCTTTGTCGGGCGCAACGGCCGCGGGAAAACCACCTTTTTAAAGCTGCTGACGGGCGAACTGCCTGCGGGAAACGCGATTCAGAGCAGCGTACCGTTTGCGCGCTTCCCGATCGATGTGCCTGATTCGAGTTGTTCGGTCAGCGAATTATATACCCTTGTGCCCGGTGCGGAAATGTGGGAACTCGAGCGTGAACTGCGGCTGCTGGGGATAGCGGAGGAGGCGCTTACACGTCCGTACAAAACGCTTTCGGGCGGGGAGCGCACCAAGGTGCAGATCGCGCTGTTGTTTTTGCATGTGGGCAGCTTTTGCCTGCTCGACGAGCCCACCAATCACTTGGACCGCGCCGCGCGGGAAAAGCTCGGCGCATATCTGCGCGGCAAAAAGGGTTTTATTCTGGTCTCGCATGACCGCGCGCTGCTGGACCGCTGCACCGACCACACGCTTGCGATCAATAAAACCGGTATCGAGGTGCAGAAGGGCAGCTTTTCGGTATGGTTTGCCCAAAAGGAACAGCGAGACCGCTGTGAGGCGGCAGAAAACGAAAAACTTACGCACGAGATCACGCGGCTTAACGACGCCGCCCGCCGCGCCGCAGGATGGTCGGCGCAGGTGGAAAAGAGCAAAAAGGGAACGCGCAATTCCGGCGTGCGCCCCGACCGCGGCTATATCGGGCACAAGTCCGCCAAAATGATGCAGCGTGCAAAGTCGATCGAAAGCCGTAAATCTGCGGCAGCGCAGGAAAAAGCCGCGCTGCTGCACGATGTGGAGACCGCAGAAGCACTGCGGCTGCACGTGCTGCCATTCCCGAAAACGCGCTTGGCAGAATTCGATCGCGTTGCCGTGCAATTCGGCGAACGCCCCGTGTGTGCGCCTGTACGCTTTTCGGTAATGCGCGGCGACAAGATCGCCTTGGAGGGCGGAAACGGCGCAGGGAAAAGCAGCCTTCTCAAACTCCTGCTTGGTGAAAATATCCCGCACACGGGCAACGTTTTTGTTCCCGAGGGCTTGAAGATCGCCTATCTCCCGCAGGAAAGCGAGGGACTGTCGGGTACGCTGTCCGATTTTATCGCCGGCATCGGTGCGGACGAAACGCTTTGCAAGACCATTTTGCGCAAACTTGATTTTTCTCGAGAGCAATTCTCTATCCGCCTTGAAAATGCCTCCGCGGGGCAGAAAAAGAAAGTGCAGCTTGCCGCCTGTCTGTCGCTGCCGGCGCATTTGTTCATTTTGGACGAGCCGCTCAATTACATGGATATCTGGTCACGCA
>UQZS01000024.1 GCA_900545625.1 uncultured Oscillospiraceae bacterium
GCATTCCGATTTGCCCGAGCGGATATGCCATTACCGTGACATATGACGGTTATTCAGTTGTTAAGCAAAAAACCTAACGCTATTTGCTTAACCATTATACTAAACAAATTTCGTAAAGTCAAGTGGCTTTTGAGAAAATATTTACTTTTTTTGCTTTGGTTATCTTGACACACACTAAACATATATGATATACTTATCGCATATTACATAAACAAGGAGCGTAATTGCTATGGCAATCGGTGAAAGAATTCGTTTTTTCAGAAATTTAAGAGGTATGACTCAAAAATATCTTGGTATGCAGGTTGGTTTTCCTGAAAAGACCGCCGACATTCGTATGGCGCAATATGAGTCTGGCTCAAGAACGCCGAAAGCAGACCTGACTAACAGCCTTGCAGAAGTATTCGGAGTATCAACAAGCGCTTTAACCGTACCAGATATTGACAGCTATAACGGTTTAATGCACACCTTGTTTACCCTTGAAGATTTATACGGTCTCAAAATCACTGAGCTTGACGGAGAAGTATGTCTGCACTTGGACAAGGGAATGGGTACAAATTACATTACTATGTTTGAAATGTTCACTGCTTGGAAAGAACAGACTGAAAAGCTGAAAAACGGCGAAATTTCAAAAGAGGAATACGATAATTGGCGTTATAACTATCCTGCAAGTAACATCCATAAATAAGAAAAATGCTATATTACAATAAAAAGGATGGTGATTTTATGTGGGGAATAATATCTAATATATCTGCAATAGTAACCTGTTTAACTTTTCTTTTGTATTTATCAGGTAGAATTTGGGTAGTATATAAAAATCGTTATACTCTTTATGAAGAATTTGATGTAATTCCATATAACTCAAATGTAGATATAGAAAACGAAGATAATGTTTTAATTGTTGATAGCAAAGGCTGTGAATTTACAATAAATTCCAATTTTGGAATAGATACCATAAAGATATACAAGCTAAATTATGATAGCGGTATGAATAAAATCATTTCAAGAGACTTGGTTAATTCGTTCGATAACTTAAACAGAGCTAAGTTGTTTGTTCGTTGCGACTTAGGCGAAATTTTTCCAACTACACAAATCGAAATCAAACGAAGTGACTATACAATAATTACATTTGATATATATGAAAGTGGGAAAAATGGTCATTTAATAACCAGCAATTATAAATTCAAGCTAACATTCAAGGGTATGTTATATCATTTGTGTGCATAAAACAAAAAAGAGCTATCAGACTTTCAAAAAAATCTGATAGCTCTTTACTTTTACAATAATTCAAATAATGTTGCCATTTTGTTGCCACGGAGGGCTTTTAAACGGCGAAAAGCCTTTATTTACAGGCTTTTTCACAGGTGTGAAATTACTCCCACTCGATCGTCCCGGACGGTTTGGGGGTGAGGTCATACAAGACTCTGTTTACGCCCGGTACTTCGCTTGTGATGCGCTGTGTGATGTGCTGCAAAAGCGCAAAAGGAATGTCCTCCACGGTTGCGGTCATCGCATCGGTCGTATTGACGGCGCGGAGGATCACAGGGTAGGCGAATGTACGCTTGCCGTCTTTGACGCCGACCGATTTAAAGTCCGGCACAACGGTGAAATACTGCCATACCTTGCCCGCCAGGCCGTTTTTGGCGAATTCTTCGCGGAGGATCGCGTCGGATTCCCGGACACATTCCAGACGGTCGCGGGTGATCGCGCCGAGACACCGTACGCCAAGCCCCGGACCGGGGAACGGCTGGCGGTAGACCATCCCATCCGGGAGCCCCAGTGCCTTTCCGACAACACGGACCTCATCCTTATAAAGCAGCTTCAGCGGTTCCACAAGCTCAAACTGCAAATCTTCCGGCAGCCCGCCGACGTTGTGGTGCGCTTTCACCCCGTCGCTTTCGATAATATCGGGATAAATCGTGCCCTGCGCCAGAAACTCAATGCCTTCCTGCTTTCTCGCTTCCTCTTCAAATACGCGGATAAATTCCGCACCGATGATTTTACGCTTTTGCTCCGGATCCGCAACACCGGCAAGCTTGTCCAAAAAGCGGTCGACTGCATCGACATAGATCAGGTTGGCGTCCATCTGATTGCGGAAAACCTCGATGACCTGCTCGGGTTCTCCCTTGCGCAGCAGCCCGTGGTTGACATGGACGCATACGAGCTGTTTGCCGATGGCCTTGATCAGAAGCGCCGCGACAACCGAGGAGTCAACACCGCCCGAAAGCGCCAAAAGCACCTTTTTATTTCCTACCTGCTTTTGGATCGCCTCCACCTGCTCAGCGATAAACGCATCTGCCAGGCGGGATGTGGTGATACGCTCCATCGTATCGGGTCGTTTACAGCTTTCCATACATATTACCTCCGTTTTCCTGTGAATAAGGGCGTTTACTGCCGATCAAAGAAGTGTTCTGCGAAGCTCGTCACCGCTTGCGGGATGCAGATAGGCGGGCGGGACATCAAAGAGCGTTTTGCAGCCGGACTGCCCTTCCTTGTACATGCGAAATGCTGCTCTTGCACATGCGGCGAGCACGCCGGATGTAAATTCCGGGTTGGAATCAAGCTGCAGACGATATTCGATCACGTGCCGGTTTTTCCCGTTTTCGCCCGTGACGCCGGTGCGGAAAACAACGCCGCCGTGGGGGATGCCGGCATGCTTTTCCAGCAGTTCCTCGCGGCTGATGAAGTGCACCGTCGTGTCATAGTCGGCAAAATAATTCGGCATGGTCTTGATCGCTTTTTCAATCGCTTGCAGATCAGCGCCGTCCTTTGCAACGACATAGCAGACACGCGTATGCTTCTCGCGGGTGGTGAGGACCGGCTGCTGTGCGCTGCGCACACGCTCAAGCGCTGCTTCGGACGGAACCGTATACTGCCTTGCATCCAACACACCGTCGATCCGGCGGATCGCATCGGAGTGTCCTTGACTTACGCCCGGCCCCCAGAAAGTGTAATCCGCGCCGTTTGGCAGGATCGCCTGTCCGTACAGGCGGTTGAGGGAGAACATGCCCGGATCCCAGCCGGCAGAGATGATCGCAAGTCTGCCGTTTGCACGACAGGCCTGATCGACCGCCGCAAAATGCGCCGGGATTTTTGCGTGTGTGTCAAAACTGTCAACAACGTTGAAATCCTGCGCAAACTGCACGGTCTGCTCCGGCAGGTCGTTGGCGCTGCCGCCGCAGAGGATCATAACGTCAAAGCTGTCGCGCATCCGGGCAGCCTGTTCCAGAGAATAAACGGGGACGTTTGTGCGTACCGAGAGGCTTTGCGGATCGCGCCGTGTAAAGACGCCGGAAAGGATCATATCTTCGGCGTTTTCAAGCGCATATTCCACGCCACGCCCCAGATTGCCGTATCCGACGATCCCGATTCTGATTTTTTCCAAAATATCTCCTCCTGTGTTTGTGACTCCACTGTGTTTTACAGCCATTCCACGGTCCCGGGGGGCTTGGAGGTGATGTCATAGACGACGCGGTTGACACCTTCGACCTCGTTTGTGATGCGGTTGGAGACGGTGGCAAGGATGTCGTAGGGGATACGCGCCCAATCGGCGGTCATGAAATCGTCGGTGGTGACGGCGCGGATGGCGATGACATTTTCATACGTGCGGTGATCGCCCATAACGCCGACCGCTTTTGCACCCGTAAACACGGTAAAGAACTGCGCCAGCTCCTTTTCGTAGCCGTTTTTCGCCATTTCGTCGCGCAGCACAAAGTCCGCATCCTGTGTGATACGGATCTTTTCGGCGGTGATCTCGCCGATGATGCGCACGCCTAAGCCCGGCCCCGGGAACGGCTGCCGCCAGACAAGCTCGCGCGGAATGCCCAGCTTTTCACCCACGGCGCGCACCTCGTCTTTGAACAGATCGGCAAGCGGCTCGATCACACCGAGAAATTCAACATCCTGCGGGATGTCGCGCTGGTTGTGGTGCGTTTTGATCACGGCGCTGCCCGCGCCCGTGCCTGAAGCGCCCTTGCCGCTTTCAATGCGGTCGGGGTAGATCGTACCCTGCGCAAAAAAGGCGTCGCCTTTTGCGCGGGTCTTGATCTCGTCCCAAAATACCTCATAAAAGGCATCGCCGATAATACCGCGCTTTTCTTCCGGGTCGGTTACGCCTTTAAGCTTTTGTAAAAAGGCGTCCCCACAGTTTATACGGACAAAATCCATGTCGAAAAGCTGTGTGAAAGTCTGCTCGACAAAATCGCCCTCGTTTTTGCGCATCAGCCCCTGGTCGACAAATACGCAGGTCAGCTGTTTGCCCACGGCGCGGGACAAAAGCCCTGCCGCGACGGAGGAATCCACGCCGCCCGAAAGCCCAAGGATCACCTGCTTGTCGCCGATCTTCTCGCGAAGCACGGCGACGGTGTCCTCAATAAAGCTGTCCATGACCCAGTCGCCCTTGCAGCCGCAGACCGTATACAGGAAGTTCTGCAAGATCTGCGTACCGAACGCGGTGTGCGTGACCTCGGGGTGGAACTGCACGGCATAGAGCCGCTCGTCGGGGTTTTGCATCGCGGCACACGGGCAGTTGTCCGTGGCGGCGATCGTCTCAAAGCCTGCGGGCGGTTCGGCGATATAATCGGTGTGACTCATCCACACCACGCTGTCGGCGGGTACACCGTCAAAAAGCGGGCTTTCAGCGGTAACGTGCAAATCGATTTTGCCGTATTCCGACACGGGCGCGGTTTCCACCCTGCCGCCGCGCATCCACGCCATAAGCTGGCAGCCGTAGCAGATGCCGAGGATCGGCACGCCGAGGTCTAAAATGTCCTTTGTATAATGCGGGGAGCTTTCGTCATAAACGGAGTTTGGCCCGCCCGTGAAGATGATGCCCTTGTAGCCGTTCTTGCGGATCTCGGCGAGGTCTGTTGTATAGGGGAGGATCTCCGCATAAATGTGCAGGTCGCGCACACGTCGTGCGATGAGTTGGTTATACTGCCCGCCGAAATCCAGCACCAGAACCTTTTCCACGCGGCCGTCTCCTTTCGTCTTATCTGTAAATAATCGCTTCGCGCTCGGGACCGTTGGAGACCATGTCGATCTTCACGCCCAGCTCGTTTTCAATGAATTCCACATAGGCACGCGCCTTCTCGGGCAGCGCGTCGTAGTCACGGATGCCGCGGATGTCGCAGTGCCAGCCGGGGAGGACTTTCAGCACGGGCTTGCACTTTTTGAGAAGCGGCGTGGTGGGAAAGTCCCGCAGCACCTTACCGTCGAGCTCGTAGCCGATGCAGACGGGGATCTCCTCAAGATAGGAAAGGCAGTCAAGCGCGGTCATGACGACCTTCGTCGCGCCCTGGCAGGCGATGCCGTACCGCGTTGCCACGCAGTCAAACCAGCCCACACGGCGGGGCCTGCCCGTCGTTGCGCCGAATTCACCCTTGTCACCGCCGTGCAAGCGCAGCTCTTGCGCCTCGGCTTCGTCCAGAATTTCGGAAACGAATTCACCGGCGCCCACTGCGGAAGAATATGCCTTGGTCACGGCGATGATGTCGGAAATGGACTGCGGCGGCAGCCCCGCGCCCACTGCGCCGTAGGCAGCGAGGGTGGAGGAGGAGGTCACCATGGGGTAAATGCCGAAGTCGGGATCTTTCAGCGTGCCGAGCTGACCTTCCAAAAGGATCTCTTTGCCGTTTGCGAGCGCGTCGTTCAGGAATTTCCGTGTATCGCAAACAAACGGTGCGATCATCTCACGGTAGCGCACGCAGGTCTCATACAATTCGTCCTCGGAAAGCAGCGGCTTATGATAAACGTATTGTAAAGTCAGGTTTTTGAGCGTGCATATGTTTTTCAGCTTCGCTTTCAGCGTTTCGTCGTCAAACAGCTCGTTGACCTGCATGCCGATCTTGGCGTATTTGTCGCTGAAGAAAGGCGCAATGCCGCTTTTCGTTGAGCCGAATGCGTTTTTGCCGAGCCGTTCTTCTTCATAAACGTCGAACAGGATGTGGTAGGGCATCAGGATCTGCGCGCGTTCGGAAACCAGCAGCTTGGGGTTCAGCCCCGCACGGCGGATATCTTCCAGCTCTTTGCAGAATTTCTCAATGTCGAGCGCCACGCCGTTGCCGATGACACAGGTGGTGTGATCGTAGCAGACGCCGCTGGGCATCAGGTGAAACGAAAAACGCCCCTTGTCGTTGATGATGGTGTGCCCCGCGTTTGCGCCGCCCTGAAAGCGGACGACGACGTCTGCCTTTTCGGCAAACATATCGGTGATCTTGCCTTTGCCTTCGTCGCCCCAGTTTGCGCCGACGATCGCCTTGACCATAATACGGAAACCTCCTTTAAATATACCCGCCGCATGTGCGGGCAACAGGGGAAAACATACAAAGAAATTATACAATAAGCCCTTGCCGATGTCAACGGCTCGAGCGCGGAAAGCCGAGAAAGCGCGCTGCGTGCCGCAAGCGGTCAAACACTGTTGGCCGGCGGCAGCAGGCGGATAAACCGTTTTACACGCGCAGAAAAAATATGTGTGTACAAAGCCAGATATTCCTCAAACGTAACAGAGCCGTTTTTGGTGAGCAGTTCCATCTCCACACCGAAAAGCCGTACACGCCACGGCTCGGCCTGCATGCCGGCACGCAGATAAAATGCCTTGCGGCGTTTGCGCTGTTCCAGATTTTCAGCGGGCAGATCCGTGCGCTCGATCTCTAAGATCAGCCGCCGCGAGCCCAGATGCGTTTCGATCATGTGCAGCACCTCGGATCCGATACCTTTTCCGCGCGCGTTCGGCGAGACGGCAAAGTAGTTGAGAAGCACAATGTCACGGTGCAAGGCGGTGACGACAAGGCCCAAAAAAGAGCCTGCATCGTCTTCAATGCAAAAGATCTCCATTTCGCCCGCTTTCTGTTTTCGGGGGATCATCGAAAAAGGCTTGCGCTCCTTGCGCGGGAATGCCGTCCGATACAGGCGGCGCACATCGCGAAGCTGCTTACGGGTTTGTGCACGGACAAGCTGCATGATTTTTGAATCCTTTCAGTACAATATCAAAATCAAAACAGCCGCCCGAAACTGTGTCCGAGCGGCAAGGTTTTTCGTATGCGGACTTTACGCGCTGCGTCTGCGCTTGACAACTGCGGTCGTGACCACGATCGCAGTGATCGCTACCGCCGCAGCACCGCCTATGGCAACATATCTGCCTGCGGTGGAGGGAATGTCGGCATCGGTGATCGTCTGCTCTTCGGAAAGCGCGACTTCCAGCGTGTCACCGTTTGCAAAGGAGAAATTTACAGCATTGTCGTCATTGTCCGTAGCGGCGGTATCTGTAAAGATAAGACTTGTCGCATCGGCGTCACTGTCCGTGACCCGGAAGGTTACAGTCACGAGCGTCGCGGCAGTTTCCTGTGTCTCGGTCCAGATCATGAACAGCCCGATCTGCCCGGCGGTGTCGGTATTGGAGGTAGTCATGTTGCCTGCACCGTAGGTGACCTCCTGCACTTCGAGCACCGCAGCGTCATATTGCAGTGTGCTTTCAAAGGTGGCAAGGCCGCTGCCCTCGGGCACCGAGACGGTGAGGGTCAACATGCCATCCTCGGAAACGTCCGCCGCAGTCTGCGCGGTGACGGAAGCGGCAAAGCTCGGAACAGCGAGCGCCCCCAGCAGGAAGAAAGCCAAAAGAACGGAAACGAGTTTTTTCATAATTTTCAGAACCTTTCCGCGGCGGCGGGCGTCTGCCCGATCCCCCTCTTTTTACTGTGCAATTTATATAAATCATCATACCATAAAAGTACACGGGCTGTCAAACAAAATCCCGCGACAGCCGCACGCGGACGCGTTGACTTCCCGAAAAAAACGGGGTACAATACAAAAAACAGCTCTTGCCGTGCTGAAAAGAGGTTGGAAAACATATGATGACGTTTTGTATCGTGTTGGGTTGCGTTTTGGCGGTGCTTGGGGTGTTTTATCTTGTGATCTCGCACGATTACCGTGACGCGGTCGTGCCTGTGCCGGATAAAGCGGATACTGCGCGCAATCCGTATATCGTCCCCACCGGGCGCACCATGGTTGTTGCGCACCGTTTGGGCGGCGGCATTTCGCCCGAAAATACGCTCATGGCGCTCAAAAACTGCGTGGAGGTCGAAGCTCTGCCCGTGGACATCTTCGAGTTTGATGTGCATCTGACGAAAGACGGCCAGCTGATCCTGCTGCACGACGAGACCTTTGACCGCACCTCCAACGCCGAGGAAGCGTTTGGACGCAAAGGCGTTCTGCCGCACGAAAAGACCTACGAAGAGTTGCAGGTGCTCAACCTCGGCGAGCATTTTAAGACAGCCTCGGGCGATACACCCTATAAGGGGCTGCGCGGGGACGACATCCCGCCCGACCTGCACGTGGCGCGCCTGCGGGACGTGTTTGCCTATTTTCGGGAACGCAAGGCCTATTGCTTCGTGATCGAGATCAAGGACGGCAAGGCGCTCGGCCGCCGCGCCGCCGACGAGCTATATGCCGCGCTGAAAGAATACGATATGCTCGAGCGCGTGGTCGTAGGCACCTTCCACGGCGAGATCACAGCGTATATGGAAGAAACCTATCCCGACATGCTGCGTTCGGCGGGTATCCGCGAGGTAGCGGGCTTTTACTTTTCGAGCCTGTTCGGGATCCGCCACAAGCCGGATCATTACCATTTTGACGCATTGCAGATCCCGACGAACGACTATGTGTTCCAGCTTGGCACTTCGCGGCTTGTCAATTACGCGCACAAATACAACATCGCCGTGCAGTATTGGACGATCAACGACCCTGCCGAGGTGCGGCGGCTTGCCTGCCTCGGCGCGGATGCAATCATGAGCGACCATCCTGAAATGGCGAGCAAAGAGCTGCGCGGGTAAGCGGCTCAATATAAGGAATACAGAAAACCGGCCCCGTCCTTTGGCGCTGCCAAGGGACGGGGCCGGTTTATTGCGGTTTTACATCGCGCTGTGGAACGTACGCATGATGACCTCGCGCTGCTGCTCTTTCGAGAGCTTATGGAAGTTGACTGCATAGCCCGAAACGCGGATGGTCAGATTCGGGTACTTGGTCGGGTCCTCATACGCTTCCATCAGCATCTCGCGGTTGAGGACGTTGACGTTGATGTGGTGCGCGTGCTGCTTGAAATAGCCGTCCAGCACGCTGACCAGGTTTTCCGAACGCTCCTCCGGTGTTTTGCCCAGCGCCTGCGGCACGATGGAGAAGGTATTGGAAATACCGTCACGGCACGCATCATACGGCATTTTTGCCACGGAGTTCAAGGAAGCGAGCGCACCGTTTTTCTCGCGGTTGTGCATCGGGTTCGCGCCCGGCGCGAACGGCTCGCCCTTCTTGCGGCCGTCGGGTGTGGCGCCGGTCTTTTTGCCGTAGACCACATTGGAGGTGATCGTCAGCGCCGAAAGCGTGTGGATGGCGTTCCGATAAGTCGGCGTTTTGCGAAGCTCCGTGATGGTGTCCTCCAAAAGCTTCTTGGCAATGGCGTCTACGCGGTCGTCGTCGTTGCCGTAGGTCGGGAACTCGCCTTCGGTCACGAAGTCCACAATATGCCCCGCCTCGTCGCGCACGGGGTGCACCTTGGCATAACGAATCGCGGAAAGGCTGTCCGCCGCGACGGAAAGCCCCGCTACGCCGAACGCCATGAAGCGCGTAACGTCAGTATCATGCAGCGCCATTTGGATCTTTTCATAGGCGTATTTGTCGTGCATGTAGTGGATGACGTTCATCGTATTGACATACAGCCTGCAAAGCCACGAAAGGTAAACGGAAAAACGTCCCGCAACTTCATTATAGTCGAGCGTATCGCCCGAAAGGGGCTCCATCTGCGGGCCGACATGCCGGTCGAACACATTGTCATAGCCGCCGTTGATCGCCAGCAGCAGCAGCTTCGCGAGATTGCAGCGCGCGCCGAAGAACTGCATCTGCTTGCCGACCTGCATGGCGGAGACGCAGCAGGCAATGGCGTAGTCGTCACCGTAGATGGGGCGCATCAGGTCGTCGTTTTCGTATTGGATGGCGTCGGTGTCCACAGAGACGCGCGCGCAGAACGTCTTAAACGGCGCGGGCAGCTTCTCCGACCAAAGCACCGTCAGGTTCGGCTCCGGCGCGGGGCCGAGCGTATACAGCGTGTTGAGCACGCGGTAGGAATTCTTGGTGACAAGCGGCCTGCCGTCTGTACCTATCCCGCCGACGCTTTCGGTGATCCACATCGGGTCGCCGCCGAACAGTTCGTTGTATTCGGGTGTGCGCAGGTGCCGCGCCATGCGCAGCTTCAGCACAAAGTCGTCCATCAGCTCCTGCGCGCCGCTTTCGGTCAGCGTGCCGTTTTGCAGGTCGCGTTCAATATAAATGTCAAGGAAGGTGGACGTGCGCCCCAAGGACATCGCCGCGCCGTTTTGCTCCTTGATCGCGGCAAGGTAGCCGAAATACAGCCACTGGATCGCCTCGCGCGCGTTCGAAGCGGGCGCGCTGATGTCGTACCCGTACAGCTTTGCCATCTCTTTAAGCAGCTCTAAAAAGTGGATCTGCTGGTACAGCTCCTCGCTCTGGCGGATGGCGTCCACATCCATGTTGCCCTGCCCGATTTTCTGCTTATCCTTTTTCTTCTCGGCAATGAGCACGTCCACCCCGTACAGCGCCACGCGGCGGTAGTCGCCGATGATGCGCCCGCGCCCGTAGGCGTCGGGAAGTCCCGTCAAAAGCCCGATGTGCCGCGCCGCGCGCATTTCGTCGGTATACACGCGGAACACGCCGTCGTTGTGGGTGGTCTTAAAGCTGAAAATTTCCTCGATCGTGTCCGAAAGCTCGTAGCCGTAAGCTTTCGCCGCGCTGCGCGCCATACGCATCCCGCCGAACGGGTTTACCCCGCGGCGCAGCGGCGCGTCGGTCTGTAGGCCGACGATCAGCTCATTGTCTTTGTCGATATAGCCCGCGTCGTAGGTGACGAGCGACGAGACGTGCTCGGTGTCCACGTCCAAAACGCCGCCTTTTTCGCGCTCTTCTTTTTGAAGCGCCGCACATTTCTCCGCAAGCGCCTTGGTGCGGGCGGTCGCTTTTTCCAAAAATGCGCCGTCGCCCGTGTATGGCGTGTAGTTCTGCTGGATGAAATCGCGCACGGCGATCTGTTCGCTCCACGCGCCGCGGCGGAAGCCTTCCCACTGTTTGAAATCCATGTTGTTCACTCCCATGAAGATCATTCCTGCAAAACAAAAAGGGCAACCCTGCGTTTTGCAAGATCGCCCAGACGGTCGGCATAGATTCGGCTGCGTGCTCCACCGCAGTTTGTCTGCGTTTTCCCGTCAGTCGCACGCGCCGTTTCGTTGTGGTTTCAGTATACCTAAATTCCGCACAAAATGCAATATGGCAGATTTCACAAGAAACAGGGGAAATGGGACGGTAAAATTATTCCACACTCTTCGTGGATTCCACCATGTCGATTTTCTTCAAGCGGAAATACATCAGCCAGTTTACGATCACAGAGAAGCCCAGGGTAATGAGCACGCTCCAAAGGCAGCTGAGCGGGGCGATCTCCACGCTGTACATGACGATGTCCGTTGCGATGGTGCGCATGACGAACCAGTGCAGCAGGAAGCCGAGTCCGATCCCCAAAACCGTGCCCGTGAGCGTCAGGATGACGTTCTCCCGGTAGACATAGGCGGCAAGCTCGCGGTTATAGAAGCCCAGCACCTTGAGCGTAGCAAGCTCTCGCCGACGTTCGGTGATGTTGATGTTGTTGAGGTTGTAAAGCACGATGAACGCCAAAAGCCCTGCCGCAACGATAAGCACGGCGATGATGACGGTCAGATTGTCGAGCATCGTTTGAACCTGCCGCTCGGCGGTGGTGTTCATCGTGACAGAGGTCACCCCGCCGATTTCCAGGATCTCGGCGGCGACGGCATCGGAATCCGCACCCGCCTCGGTCTTGATGAGCGCCGCATTGAGCGTAGCAGTCTCGCCGTAAAGCGCCTGATAGACGTTCGGCGTCATGTAAATGTAGTGGTTCAAATAGTTTTCCACGATGCCCGCCACACGCACCTGACCTACGGGCACGGCGGTCTTGTCATCCTTGAGGGTGATCATGTCGCCGACCTGCACGTCTAAAAGCTTCGCGAACTTCTCGGTGATGAGCACGCCGTCATCGGTAAGCCCAAAGGGCTCGTTGGTGACGCGCGTCTGCAAGCGGACATATTCGCTGAATTTTGCGGTGTCCTGCGGCACGATGAGATAAGCCGTGGTCTCACCGGCGTCCGTTTGCGCGTAGGTGACGACGGAACGCGCCTGCAGATAATCGGCAACGCCCTGTACGGAGCCGACCTTAGCAAGCAGCTGCCGGCGCTCTGCGCGCGAAAGTGAGGTGTCTGTGCCGACGGTGCCCTGATAGGCGAAGACATCGCCGTACTGCTTGTCGGGAACCCGTTCCACGGAATCGCTGATGCCGAAGCCCACAAGTAAAAGCGCCATACAGCTTGCCACGCCGAACACCGTCATGAACAGCCGCTTTTTATAGCGGAACAGGTTGCGCAATGCCGCCTTTTGGGAAAAATTGAGCCGCAGCCAGATGAAATCGATGTTCTCAAGTGCGATGTGCTTGCCGGTCTGCGGGGCTTCGGGCCGCATGAGCGCGGCGGGGCTTTCGGCGAGCACACGCCCGCCGGCGACAGCCGCACCGCCTACGGTCGCCAGCACGGAAAGTACAGCGGCGATCGCTGCGTTGGGAATGTGAATGGTAAAGACGGTTTCGGAAAGCCCTGTGTATACAAGGCGATAGGTTCGAAGGATCAGGTTCGGCAGAAGCGCCTCGCCGAGCACCGCCCCGAAGATCGCCCCGAGCAGGGTAGAGAGCAGAGCGTAGAAAATGTATTTGGAGAGGATCGCGCGCTTGCTGTAGCCAAGCGCTTTGAGCGTACCGATCTGGGTGCGTTCCTCCTCGACCATGCGGGTCATGGTCGTAAGCGATACGAGTGCCGCAACAAGGAAGAAGATGATCGGGAACACCGTACCGACGGCGCGGATGCTTTCGGTATCATTTTGGAAAGAAGCGTAACTCGGCACGGATGTGCGATCCAGCACATACCACTGCGGGGTTTCTACGTTGTTGATCTCATCCTCTGTGTTTTGCAGACGTTCTTCCGCAGCGGCGAGCTCCGCTTCGGCATCCTCTTCGGCGATCGTATAATCCTCTTTGGCGCGTTCCAGCTCGATCTCGCCGTCTTGTACCCGCTTTTCAGCTTCGGCAAGCTCCACCTCGCCTGCGGCGATCCGTTCGCGGGCGGCCGCTGCAGCCTCAGGGTAGTTGTTTATAAAGGCCTCCGCGGTTTCCACCTGCTGCTCCACGGCGGCAATGCTGCGCTCGACCGAGGGCAGCTGACTCTTATAGTATTCTACGGTTGCGGTCGCCTGAATGATCTCCAGGCTGCGCCGATAGTATTCGTCGGAAGAAATGTACGGCGCATCCGCACGCAGTTGCTCTTCCATTTCGGCAATGGCCGCCTCGTCCTCGGCGATTTGCTGTTCAATGGCAGCTTTCTGCGCCTTCAGTTCCGTCAGCGTTGCACGCGCCTCGGCGATCTGCGTGCGGCTGGCGTCAATGGTCTGGTCGCCTGCATCAAACAGGGCTTGCAGATCCTGAAGCTGCTGGCGGGTCTGGTCGATCTCGAGTTGTGCGCTTTCGAGCTCCGCCTCGGATGCCGCAAGCGTCTGATATGCAGCGGAAAGATCGCGCATGGCTTTATCCTTTTGCTGCTGGTATTCGTAGCGCGCGTCGTTCAGCTGATTGTCCGCGTCTTCACGGAACTGCTGGAGGCGCACCTCGCAGCGCCCTTGTTCAATGGCTTCGATATTGGCGGTCACGTTTGCCAACAGATCGGCATATTCGTCGGAAAAACAGTTGAGCGTATCGGCACCGATGATGCGCACGAGTACCTCTGAAAAGATCTCTTCGGTAAACGCCTCTTTCGGGATGACCATCATCCCGTCGCCCGTGCCGTCGCCGATGGAGGCGGTGCCGCGGTCGGAATCCATGTAATAGGCGCTCTCGCCGATGCCGACGATGCGGTATTCATCGGTCGCGAGCATGTCGGAAACGCTGGCCTCGGTGCCGGTGCGCAGCCGCACCGTGTCGCCCAAAGCATAGCCCGAAGCATCCAGAAAAGCCTGATCGACGATGCATTCGTCATAGCTTTCGGGGTAGCGGCCGTCGGTGACGCGCACCAAATTGATGCGGTTGGTCATGGAGGAGACCTTCACGACGACCGTTGCGTTGTCGGATTCGCAAAGATAATCGGCGGTGTAGATGCCTTCCGCATCCTCTACGCCTTCAAGCCCTAAAAACGCAGCCACATCCTCCGTGGTCATCCCCAGGGTCCCGAGTACGCGGATGTCCATGAGGCTCTGGCTGTCATAGGTGGCGTCCGCCGACGCTTCCATGGCGGGTGCGGCGGTGCGCACACCCGCGAAGAACGCAACACCGAGCGCGGAGATCAGCAGGATCGACATAAAGCGGCTGAAGCTTTTGCGGATCGACCTGCGAAAATCCTTTCTCAAACCTTTTGTCATTGCGAACTTCCTTTACCACTCAATGTATTCGACAGGGGTCGGACGCTTGTTCATCAGGATCTGATCGATCTTGCCGTTTTTGACCTTGATGACCTTATCCGCCATGGGGGCGATGGCAAGGTTGTGGGTGATGACGATGATGGTCACGCCCTTTTCGCGGCAGGTGTCCTGCAAAAGCTTTAAAATGGATTTGCCCGTGATGTAGTCGAGTGCGCCCGTGGGCTCGTCGCACAACAGGAGCTTCGGGTTTTTCGCGAGCGCACGCGCGATGGAAACGCGCTGCTGCTCGCCGCCCGAAAGCTGGGCGGGAAAGCTGTCCAGACGGTTGCTCAAGCCGACCTCCTGCAAAACGGCCTTTGCGCTTAAGGGGTTTTTGGAGATCTGCAGGGCGAGCTCCACATTTTCGAGCGCCGTCAGGTTGCCCACAAGGTTATAGAACTGGAACACGAAGCCCACGTCGTCGCGGCGATATGCGGTCAACGCCTTTTCGTCAAAGCTGCTGACGGCTTCGTTGTCCACATAAATCTCGCCCGAGGTGGCGGTGTCCATGCCGCCGAGAATATTCAGGATCGTGGTTTTGCCCGCGCCGGAAGGCCCGACGATCACGACGAACTCACCTTTATCTACGGCAAATCCGACTTCGTCGAGCGCCTTGATCTCCACCTCGCCCATTTTGTAGGTCTTGGTGACGTTTTTCATTTCAATAAAAGCCATGGCAGTTCTCGGGCAGCCGCGCCCGTCGTCCTTTCCCTTGCAGATTTGGTGTTTCGCCTCGCGGAAGGATTTTTCCGCATAAGTAACTTTATTTTAGCACACCGTGAGCGGGATTTCTATGTATTTTGCGGCGCTTCCGAAAATCCGTCAAAACGCATAAAAAAAGCACCGCCAATTGAGCAAATTGACGGTGCGCGTCGTCAGCAATACATCGGCTGTAACTGCTTCCCCGCCATCGCGGCGGCTGCCGCCTCGGGGAGCTTTGTGAAATCTGCGACTACGGAATTCGGCTTGTCTTCCGGCGCGTCTTGGCGCATGGGGACAAAGAACATGTGCTTTGCGTTCATCAAAACGCCTATGTTCTTCGCCGCAGTACCGAGCGCGTCGTTGGTGGAGACCGCTAAGAGCACGGGCCGCTCGTTGCGCAGATGCGCCTTGCACGCGAGCGTGACGGCGGTGTCGGTGATGCCGTTGGCAAGCTTTGCGAGCGTGTTTCCCGTAGCGGGGGCGATGATCAGCAGGTCGAGGAGCTTTTTCGGCCCGATAGGCTCTGCCGAATATACGGTGTGCCAAACGGGCTTTCCCGTTATGCTTTCAATTTTTTTCACAAAATCCGCCGCCTTGCCGAAGCGAGTGTCGGTGGCGTAAGCAGTTTGAGACATGATCGGCTGAATATCCCATCCTGCGTTTTTGAGCCGCTCGATCTCGGGAATCACCCGGTGAAACGTGCAAAAGGAGCCGCACATGGCGAAGCCCAAACGATTCCCGGACATGGGTTTTCCCTCCCTTACAAGAGACTTTGAATTTTCTCGCCCAAGATCTGCGCCGCCGCTTCGGGAAAGTATTTCCCGGGCAGAGACTGCGCCTTGATCGCCCGCAGCCCGCGCGCCGCCGCGGCTTTGAAATCCAAGCCGAACGGCGCGGAGGCGACGTCGATGAGCAGGGCGTCTTTGGGCATTTCAGAAAGGACCGCCACATCAAAAAGTGTGGCGGGCACGGTGTTGACGAGCACGTCAAAATCCGCGGGTTTTTCCAAAAACGCAGGAAGCGGCACGGTGTCGGCGCCGCTTTCGGCGGCGGCGCGAAGGGCGAGGGGGTTTCGCGCGGCAACAAGGACTTTGCTGCCGTGCGCTTGCAATTCCCGGACGGTTGCTTTTGCCACTCTGCCGAACCCCGTAACGACGAACCGCAGCGTGTCGGGCGAGCGGTCCGTGTGCTCGCCGAGCACGCGCATAACGCCTTTTGCGGTCAAGTCGGCGTTTTGCACGACGACCTGTTCGTCATAGTAGTCCGTATACCGCACGCCGTCTGCAAGGAGCTGTTCCGAAAGCGATTTCGGGAGCTGTCCGCCGAGCACGACCGCGCCCGTGCGGAGCCTCCCTTGTAAAGATGCAAACGGCAGCGCGCCGTCCCAAAGGGGCGTGTGCACATGCTCGCCGTCCTTGGTCGCCGGCAGCGGCAAAATCACTGCCACATAAGGCTGTTGCAGCGCGTCCCAAAGCAAAGTCAGCGGCTCGCCGGGGCTTTGTGCAAAGCCATATGTAAGATACCCCTTGCGGGAGAGGAAGTCACTTAAATAAAGGCTGCGGCGGTCGCCGCCGATCAAAATGATGCGCGCCAAAGAACAGCACTCCTTTTCACGGTTTCTAAAGTATATTATGTGGACGCGAATTTTATTGTGATAAATTCCGATTGGGGGTTTAATTTTTTCGCGCTTTGCAATATAATAAGGAAAGAATATACATTGGGAGGTACGGCGATGCAGAACATCGACACCCTGCTCAAAAAAGTCCGGCGCATCCATTTTATCGGCATCGGCGGCAGCGGCATGTGCCCGCTTGCCGAGATCCTGCACAGCGAAGGCTATCAGCTTTCCGGGTCGGACAATAACCCGGGCGATACGCTCGAGCGCATCAAGGCGCTGGGTATCCCCGTTTTTATGGGGCAGCGCGCCGAGAATATCGGCGACGCCGAGATGGTGGTATACACGGCGGCGCTCCTGCCGGACAACCCGGAGCTGGTCGCGGCAAAGGAAAGCGGTGTGCCGACCTTCGAGCGCGCCGAGCTGTTCGGGGCGATCTCGCGGCTTTATAGGCACTGCATCGGCGTGTGCGGTACGCACGGCAAGACCACCACGACCTCCATGCTTACACAGATGCTCTTAGAAGCCCAACTCGACCCGTCGGCGGTCATCGGCGGCAAGCTGCCCAAGATCGGCGCGAACGGCCGCGTCGGGAAAAGCGACGTGTTTGTCTGCGAGGCGTGCGAATTCAAAGATACATTCCTGTCGCTTTCGCCCTCAGTGGCGGTCATCCTCAATATCGACGAGGACCATCTTGATTATTTCAAAACGCTTGAAAACCTCATCTACAGCTTTCACCGCTTCGCGGACATGGCGACGGATGCAGTCATTTACAACGGCGACGATGCCAATACGCTGAAAGCACTCGAAGGTGTCGGCGAAAAGACAAAGATCACCTTCGGCTTTTCGGAGGAAAACGATTGGTACGCCGCGAATCTCTCTACCGTGCGCGGCGCGTTTTACGCGTTTGACGCGGTGCACGGGGGAAAAGTCCTCGGGCGCGTCACACTTGCCGTACCGGGTAAGCACAATGTACTCAACGCCCTCGCGGCGCTTGCCGCGGCAATCCACGCGGGCGCCGATTTCGATGCGGCGCGGCGGGGCTTGGAAGCGTTCGGCGGCGCGGGGCGGCGGTTTGAAAACCTCGGCACCTACCGCGGCATCACCTTTGTGGACGATTACGCCCATCACCCCGCAGAACTGCGCGTGACGCTGGAGGCAGCGATGCAAATGGATTTTCGCCGCGTGTGGGCGGTGTTTCAGCCGTTTACGTATTCGCGCACCTATATGCTCATGGATGATTTCGCCGAGGTGCTGCGCATCCCGGACAAATGCGTGCTGACCGAGATCATGGGCTCGCGCGAGGTCAATATCTATGGCGTGCGCACCGAGCAGCTTGCGGCGAAGATCCCGGGTTCTGTCTGGTTCAACACCTTTGACGAGGTGGCGGACCATGTGCTGGCAAACGCCGGCGAGGGCGACCTGGTGCTGACGCTTGGGTGCGGGGATATTTACAAGGCGGCAAAGCTGATGGTGCGCCGCCTAAAAGCCGAAAATTAAAATACGGTCGTGATGGATTTGGAACAAAGATATGACGTTTTAGTGGTCGGCGCAGGCGCCGGCGGGCTGTATACGGCGCTGTCTCTGCCCGAAACGCTTTCGGTGCTGGTGCTTGCCAAAAAAGACCGAAAGCTCTCGAACAGCTCCTTAGCGCAGGGCGGCGTGGCGGCGGTGCTCAGCTTTGAGAACGACAGCTACGAGCTGCATTATAAGGACACCTTAATCGCAGGGCAGTACAAAAACGACCCCGATGCGGTCAACGTTTTGGTGCATGAGGGTCCCGACGATGTGCGCAAGATCATGTCCTACGGGGTGGATTTCGACAAAAACCCAGACGGCACGCTGCAAAAAACGCTGGAGGGCGGGCACAGCCGCCGGCGCATCGTGCACCATAAGGACACCACGGGCGCGGAGATCGTGGACAAGCTGCTGTGTGAATTGCAGCGCCGCAAAAATATCACGCTTTGCGAGGATGCTATGGTGTTTGACCTGCAAAAGGTCAAAAGCGGCTTTTGTGCGGATATGCTTGTTGAGGACGAGCCTTGCACCGTGTTCTGTGATTACTGCGTGCTCGCGACGGGCGGCATCGGCAGGGTCTACAAATACACCACCAACCCCGCGGTCGCCACGGGCGACGGCATCCGCCTTGCCTACGCGCTCGGTGCGAACATAAAAAATTTAAGCTATGTGCAGTTCCACCCGACCGCTTTTAACGGCGCGGATCGCGAGCAGTTTCTCATCAGCGAAGCCGTGCGCGGCGAGGGGGCTTATTTACTCAACTGCAAGCACGAACGCTTCATGCACCGCTATGACCAGCGCTTGGAGCTTGCCCCGCGCGATGTGGTCTCGAAATGCATCATCATGGAGAGCCGCAAAACCGGCAGCAATGCGTTTTATCTGGATATCCGCCACCGCGGCAGGGAATTCCTTTTGAACCGCTTTCCCGGCATCTATGAGGGCTGCAAGCAGCATGGGGTGGATATCACCACGGATCTTATCCCCGTGTTCCCGTGCCAGCACTATCTGATGGGCGGCATCGGCGTCGACCTCGACGCGCGCACAAGCATTGCGCGGCTGTACGCTGTCGGCGAGTGCTCCTGCACGGGCGTGCACGGCAAAAACCGCCTTGCCTCCAATTCGCTTTTGGAGGCGCTGGTGTTCGGACGCCGTGCGGCGCAGGATATCGCACGCTGTGTCGAAGGCGGCTTTGCACACGTCGTGCCCACCGATCACACGCCCGATGTTTCCGGTGCGCCGCTGCCCAAGGGCATGCGCACGGAGATCCGTTCCATCATGCAGCGCGCGTATTTCGTCATTCCCGATCTCGGCGCTGTGCATACGGGCTTAAAACGTGTGGATGCGATCCTTCGGCGTTTGCAAACGGGCAAATTTGCCGTGACTCACGACTATTGCGAGGCGTTGAGCCTTGCCACGGTCGCACATATCATTCTCAAGGAGGTCGACGAGGGATGAAACTGCCGCAGTTTTATGTAGATGATATCATCGAGCGCGCGCTCAAAGAGGACATCAATTATTTGGATGTATCGTCGGACTATCTGCTGTCCGAGGATCAGCGCAATGAAGCGTATTTTGTTGCCAAAGCGGACGGCGTGCTGTGCGGGCTGGATGTCGCTTTGCGCACGTTCGAGCTGCTCGATGACAGCTTTTCTGCAAAAATATACAAGCATGACGGCGAAAAAATCGCCGCAGGCGATGTGATCGCCGAATTTTCGGGCAAGACGGTTCTGCTTCTGAAGGGCGAGCGCACGGCACTCAATTTGCTCCAGCACATGTCCGGTATCGCCACCGCCACGGCGCGCGCGGTGGAGCTTGTGCGCGGGACGAACGCGCAGATCACCGACACGCGCAAGACCCTGCCGGGGATGCGCGCACTGCAGAAATATGCCGTAGTCTGCGGCGGCGGCAAAAACCACCGCTTCAACCTCTCGGACGGCGCCATGCTCAAGGATAATCACATCGACGCGGGCGGCGGCATTGCGAAAACGGTGGCGGCGCTGCGCGGCAAACTCGGACACATGGTGAAGATCGAGGTGGAAACGCGCGACCTCGACGAGGTGCGTGAAGCCGTAGAGGCGGGCGCGGACATCATTATGTTGGACAATATGTCGAACGACGCAATGCGCGAGGCGGTGCAGATCATCGGCGGCAGGGCGAAAACCGAAGCGTCCGGCGGCATCACGCTCGAAAATCTCGCCGAGGTCGCAAAGACGGGCGTGGATATCATCTCGCTCGGCGCGCTGACGCACTCGGTGCACGCGTTCGATATTTCGATGAAGATGAAGAAATAAACAGCGCACGAGAGCGAGAGAACAGAAAAATGTACGGAAACAAAAAATATATTTAAGAAAAGGCCTATAAAAGTTTTCGCCCGCCTTTTACAAAAGGCGGCGGGGTCGAGGGGCGGCGCCCCCGTCGCGTCCCGCAGGACGCGAAATCCTTTTCTTATAAAAAGCGCAGGAGAGGCGGCAGAACAGTCCGGGGGACTGTTCTGCCCGGAGAACCCTCGCCGGGGCATCGTCGCCGAAGCGCCGCCGGTGGCGGAAAAAGCAAGGCGAGGATGGCGAAGCGGTCAAAATTTGCCCGCGCTCCAAGCGTGGCAAATTTTGGGCACCGCAAGAGGACTGCTCCGATGCGGCGGGATTGCCGCATTTATTTATCCTGTTATGGCATGATGTTGTATGCGTAGTAGCTTTTATTAACAGTCAAGCGGAGAACCCTTTGCTTCTCCGCTTTATTTCTTTTCGGGAAAGGGGGCAGGGCATGCTTTACTGCATGTCGGATATCCACGGGGAATATGAGAAATACCGGAAAATGCTCGAAACCATCCGCTTTTCCGACGCGGATACGCTGTATGTCCTCGGCGATATGATCGACCGCGGTCCCGCGCCTGTCGAGGTGCTGCAAGATGTCGCCGCGCGCGCAAACGTGTACCCGATCCTCGGCAATCACGAGCTGATGGCGCGCGAGGCGCTCCGGCACCTGCTTGTAGACGTGACCGAAGAAAACGCCGAAACGCATTTGCGCGCCGAGGATCTCGCCGCCTTGCAGGAATGGCTGCAAAACGGCGGAGAGACGAGCTTGCAGGGCTTTCGGAAGCTCGGCAAGGAAGCGCGCGCGGATCTGCTGGACTTCCTCTGCGACCTGCCGCTTTATGAGACCGCCGAGGCGGGGGAAAATGCCTTTGTGCTCGTCCACGCGGGGCTTGGGAATTTTCAAGCCGGCAAACCGCTGTCCGCCTATTCCGCGTTCGACCTTGTGTGGGCAGAGACGAGCCTTTCCAAACGCTATTTTGACGATGCAAATACCTTTTTGATCGTCGGGCACACGCCGACCATGGTTTTGGCAGGCGCACCGAAAATCTACCGCTGTCAAAACAACTTCTGCATCGACTGCGGCGCCGTGTTCGGCGGACGGCTTTCCTGCCTGCGGCTCGACGATTTTGCAGAATTTTATGTGGAATAAATGCAGGCAAACCAATGCGCCCACCTCATTGGAGGCGGGCGCAATTTACTGCTTTATACGATTGCAGGCGGGTTTGCCTTACTGCATGGAAACGACGTCGATGATCTCGCCTTCGCTTTCCGCGTCGACGGTGAAGGTCGCCGCACTGCCAACGTTTAAGAGCACGACGCGTTCCGCATCGGCAACGGCGACTTTGTAATAGGATTCGCTCGAATCCAGCCGGATATAGAAATACGTCTCGCCCCCCGTTACGACAGAACGGATCTCGGTGACATTGCCCGTGACCTCGCGCGTAGCAGGGACTTGCGAAGTCGGGTCGTTCTCCGCGCCCATTTCGTCCACGTCGATGTCCACGTTGATGCCGTTGCTCACAAGCTCTGCGGCATAGTCCTCCGTACAAGAGGTCAGGTTGTCGCCGATGCCGACGATCGTGGACTGCCGGACATTGACCATGGCGTACTGCTTCACAAGCCCGCTCGCGTCCTTAAGCGCCATAAAATAGGTCGGCTCACCGCTGATGTTGAGAAGCAGCGGGAAGGTCGCGTCATAGGCATATTCCTGCACCGCACCCTCCGCAGAGGTTTCCGCTGTGCGCTCCAGCGCGCCGGAGATCGAATAGAATTTCGTTTCCTTGGTGCGTTGATTTGAGAGTACAAAGCCGATAATGGACTGGTCGGAAGAAATGGAGGTTACGCCCGTGAACATATACACGTCGTCGTTGAGCGCCAGATAATTGTAGCCGTCGCTGACAACGCTGACGCCTTCTTGCCCGAAGATGGAGTTGAAGAACCCACCCGACAGCTTGCCGTAGTAGTTGTACTGTTCGTTGATGACGGAAGCGGAGTATACGCGGTCGAGCCACTGCCATTCACTTTCTGTCACGAATTCATCCGTATCCAGGCTCGTTTCGCCCGTAAGGCTTGTGGAAACCAGCGTCACATCGCCCGAAACGGCGTTGACCACCGCCGCACCGATGACGTCCGTGCCGCCGAACAGCCCGATGGTCTTGTCTAAGACCGGAACGACCCAGAACGGCGCGCCGTTTTCGTCGATCTCAAAGTTCGGGGTGCCGAACATCAGCGTGGGGAACTTAAAGCGCAGGTAACGAGGCAGATAGCGGTTGAAGTGCTCGTCCGGCGTATAGCGCATGCCGCCGTTCTCAAAGCGCACGACCTGCGCTTCTTCTGTGGTCATATCCACGATGATATAGGCGGGTAAGCCCTCCGAGGTGTTGCGCAGCCATTTAAAAATGTTTTCATACGCCAGCGAATACACGCGCACGGGCGTCCCCTGGTAATTGATCTGCGTGGAATAGCCGGAAACGACGAACTGCGAAACATAGTCCGACAAATCGCCGAGCACACGCGTGGCAATGGTGGTTGCGGAGGCTTCGTCGAGTATGGGAACGCTCGAAAAATCGATCTCCGCCACATCCTCGGCAAAGTCGCCTTCCTCGACGGTCATCAATTTGCTGTAGTCATCCGCGCGGAAAATGGTCGCGCCGACCAAATACCCCACGAGCGCCACGGCTGCCAGCACACCGATGATGATCAGCGGTACGCGGGACTGCTTGCGCACATACGGCCCGTATTCCGGCTGCGTAAACAGCTTGGTCGAGAGGATCATCAGCCCGATGTAGATCAGGCAGACGAACGCGATGTACAGGTAAAGCTCGATCGCCTTGAAATTCAGCGCCGGCAGCATAAAGTAGTAAAGCACTGCCGCTAAAATCACCGTGATGACAAGGCAGACCGCGATCTTTCTGCCGGCATGCTCGGGCGGGATCAGAATATCCTTCACCGAGGTCTTTTTGCCGTCGTCTTTTTTGCCGCCGCCTGTGAAATCCACATTGATGGGGTCCAAAAAATCAACTCCTTTTTGCAGGGATGTCTGTTTTTCCTTAGTATAATCTATTTTACCGCCGTTTGCAAGGCTTTAAGCCTTTTAGATATCAGATGTTAGAAATTAGATGTTAGATGCGAAATGGGCGGGTTTGTGCGCAGCCGAAAAGCAGTATGAAATAGAAAAGCGCAGCCGCTTTTTCGGCTGCGCTTTTTACATCTGTTAAATGCCTTTGAGCTTGCCGAGATTGGCGAGCGTGTGCGGCACGCCTTTTAAGATCTTACCCATGCCCTTGGCAAATTTATCCTCGTTGAGGATGACCAACAGCCCCTTTGCCATGTCCTCGCTGAACAGGCCGAAGCTCATGGAGACAAAGTTCTTGATGGGCAGCTGCAAAGCGATCGCGCCCGCAAGGGTATCTTCGCCGAGCATTTTCTTGAACAGGCGGTTGAAACGCCCGCCCCATTTGCCGTCCACGGCATCTTCGATCGTGTTGCCGAGCGTAAGCGGCTGGGACTTATCTCGCGCATTGGGGGGCAGCTCGCGTCCGAGGACCGCCACAAATTCCTCGTCCGAAACATGCGTGATGTCGCCGCTGTAGTAGGACGGCGCGCTGACACGGTAGTCGGGGATCTCGGCTTCCACGGTGGAGCGTACCTGTACTTCTGTTTCCAGCCGGATGTCGCGGCTCGACGCACCCACCAAAATTTTGAATGCGCCCGTTTCCACATGCCAGTCGTGGATATTCACGTTGTAATAGGCGAACGCGCGCTTATCGAGCGTCATGGAAACTTCCTTTTCCTCGCCTGCTTTCAGGAACACCTTTGTGAAAGCCTTAAGCTCTTTCTTCGGGCGGTAGATGGTGCTTTCCTCGTCGCTGACATACAGTTCTACGACCTCGGCGCCGTCGCGCGAACCCGTGTTCTTTACCTTGCAGGTGACGGTGAGCGTGTCGGTATCGTCGATGCTTTCGGCGCTGGTTTTCAGGTCGCTGTATTCGAACGTCGTGTACGAAAGCCCGTGCCCGAACGGGAAACGAACCGCTTTTTCGGCGGTGTCATAGTAGCGGTAGCCTACATACACGCTCTCGCGGTATTCCACGGAGACAGGCGTGCCGGGGAAGTAGTTCGCGCTGGGATTTTCGGAAAGCGCCATGGGATAGGTCTCCGACAGCTTACCGGAGGGGTTCACATCGCCGAACAGCACGTCGCAGACAGCGCTGCCGGTGGTCTGACCGGAAAGGAAAGTGTGTAAAATCGCGGGGACTTCGTCCGCCCACGGCAGCTCCACAGCGGAGCCGCCCGCTAAGACCACGACCACGTTTTTGTTGACCTTGAGCACCTCGTTGACCAAACGGTTGTGCAGCGGCGGCAGGTTCATGTGGCGGCGGTCACAGCCCTCGGTCTCGTATTCGTCGGTAAGCCCGATGAACAAAAGCACCGTGTCTGCGCCCTTTGCCTTTTCTACCGCCTCGGCAACAAAGGTGTCGTCGGGGGTGCGG
>UQZS01000025.1 GCA_900545625.1 uncultured Oscillospiraceae bacterium
CTTTTGCTCCCCTTGTCAGGGGAGCTGTCGAGCGAAGCGAGACTGAGGGGTAGTCTGAAACCTTGATGTTTCAAGGTTTCTCTCCCTCCGTCACGCGCGAAGCACGTGCCACCTCCCTCGTCAGAGGGAGGAAAAAGACTTTATTGACAAGCTGACGCTGCATTTCGGCAGCGGGAGTAAACTGATGTGGAAGGTTAAACTCAAAGGCCGTTGCGGGACTTCTCCCGCGGCGGCGTGTGAACACAAAATGAAGGGCTTGTGCCGTATACTTTCGCACGGCGTGATCCTCACAGGGCTTGTTTGTGTCGGCGTACTTGCCGTACCTGCGGGAATTTTGTTCCTGCTGATTTCGGGGATCTGGTCGGCGGTGGACTGGTGTGCCGGAAAGCTGGAATCCGATACGAAATGAATCCGTCTGCGCACCCGCTTTTGCGGGTGCGTTTTGCTTTTCGCGCCTTGCGCGCGGGCGGCAAATGCACTATACTATAAACAGAAAGAACGGACGGCGCTTTGCCGAATTCGAAAGGAGGGACACGCGATGCAGCGGCTGATTTTCCATGTGGACGTCAACAGCGCGTACCTGTCGTGGGAGGCGGCACGCCGCGTTGCCGCAGGCGGGGAAGACCTGCGCAAGATCCCTTCCGCCATCGGCGGCGACCCCGAAAAACGCACAGGCGTCATTTTGGCAAAATCCATCCCTGCCAAGCGCTTCGGCGTGCGCACGGGGGAACCCGTTTCCATGGCGCTGCGCAAATGCCCGAAGCTGGTTTTAGCCCTGCCGGATTTCCGCTTATATACCCAAAATTCCAAAGCGTTCATGGATATTTGCCGCCGTTTCGCGCCCGTTGTCGAAAAATTCAGCATCGACGAGTGCTTCCTCGACATGAGCGGCACGGGGCAGTTATATCCCGACCCCGTCGCCGTCGCGCACCAAATCAAGGATACCATCCGCGAAGAACTCGGCTTTACTGTCAACGTCGGCGTCGCCGAAAACAAGCTGCTTGCGAAAATGGCGAGTGACTTTGAAAAGCCCGACCGCGTCCATACGCTGTTTCATGACGAGATCCCGACAAAGCTGTGGCCGCTGCCCGTCGGCGAGCTGTTTTCCGTCGGTCACGCGACCGCGCAAAAGCTCGAAAATGCGGGTGTGCATACCATCGGTGCGCTTGCCGCCATGCCGCTAAGCGGTGTGCAGGCACTGCTCGGCAAAAAGTGGGGGCAGCAATTGCACGACTTTGCGAACGGCGTGGATGAGTCACCCGTCTCAGCCCAAGCAGAGCAGGCGAAAGGCTATAGCGTATCCACGACGCTTGCGGAAGATGTGACCGATCTTACGACTGCGCATGCGGTTCTGCTGGAGCTTGCCGACAGCGTGACCTCCCGCATGCGCGCGGACGGCGTGCGCGCGTCGTGCGTATCCGTTTCCATCCGCACAAACACATTTCAAAACCGCTCGCACCAGAAAAAGCTGTATGAACCCACGGACATCACCAAGGAGGTCTACGAGGTTTCTAAAACGCTGCTGGACGAGCTTTGGAAAACGAAAGTCCCGCTGCGGCTTTTGGGTGTAGCCTTAACGCAGTTGGATCGGGAAGCGGAGGAGCAGCTGAGCCTGTTCCCCAACGAAAAGAAAGAAAAAGCGCGCACGCTCGACCGCACGCTGGATGATATCCGCAGCCGCTTCGGCGCGGATACGGTCAAACGCGGCGCTACGTACCGTACCAAGCTCGACGTCGGCAAAAAATACAAAGCGCAGCTTGCACCCGAACAGAACGAACAGGAAGATTCGCAATAGAAACGGCAGGGCAAACGCCCTGCCGCTTGTGCGCTGAAAATCTAAATTTGACCGCCCTGCGAGACAATCGCGGGGCGGTTTTTGTCATCTTTTGCGGCTGCCGCTTTTGCTGCATGAACCCTATTTTGTACGGCAATACTAACCTTGTCATTCTTGCGGCGAGGGGCGACGGTATGCAGTATAACAAGGTCGAGATCTGCGGCGTGAACACATCGAAGCTTGAAGTGCTCAAGGAATCCGAGAAAATGGAACTTCTGCGGAAAATGCACGCGGGCGACAAGTCCGCGCGCGACAGGCTGGTGAACGGGAATCTGCGGCTGGTGCTCAGCGTGATCCAGCGTTTTTCAAACCGCGGTGAAAACCCGGATGACCTGTTTCAGGTGGGCGTGATCGGCCTGATGAAAGCCATCGACAACTTCGACATTTCTCAAAACGTCCGTTTCTCGACTTATGCCGTGCCCATGATCATCGGCGAAGTGCGGCGGTATTTGCGCGACAACAACACCCTGCGCGTCAGCCGCTCCATGCGCGACACCGCCTACCATGCCATGCAGGTGAAAGAGAGGCTTCAAAACAAGCTGAACCGCGACCCCACCGTTCAGGAGATCGCGGAGGAGATGCAGCTGCCCGCGTCGGAGATCGTCATCGCACTTGAAGCCATCGTCGAGCCCGTGTCGCTGTATGAGCCTGTGTATTCCGACGGCGGCGACACGATCTATGTTATGGATCAGGTAGGCTCCTCGGACAGCGACCGCGACTGGCTCGATGAGATCGTGATGAAGGAGACGATCCAAGGGCTTTCCGCACGCGAAAAGAAAATCCTTTACCTGCGTTTTATGCAGGGGAAGACCCAAACGGAGGTCGCTTCGGAGATCGGTATTTCTCAGGCACAGGTTTCGCGGCTGGAGAAGGGTGCTGTCAAAAAGATCAAAGGACAATGACAAACCGGGCGCCTTCGAGACATATACTGTCTCGGAGGTGCTTTTTCTATGAATTGCTGTGTTACCGATCTGCGGGATAAAGAGGTCATCAACTTAAAGGACGGCTGCCGGCTGGGGTGCGTGTGCGATGCGGAGATCGACACCTGCACGGGCAGGGTGATTGCTCTCATCATTTTCGGAAAAAACAAGCTGTTCGGGCTTATGGGGCACGGGCAGGACATCCGCATCTGCTGGGAGGAGATCGAGGTCATCGGGGATGATACGATTCTCGTCAGCTTCGACTGCCCCGCCGAATGCAAGCCCTCAAACAAAAAGAAAAATCCGCTGGAATCGCTGTTCCGGCAAGGATAAAGGTAAGGAAAATCGAACACAATGTGCCGAAAACTCGGTCCTGCGGCGGCTTTTCCCTTTTTCACCGTTGGCGGGCGTCAGCCCGCCTGCCGTCTCAAAAGAAAAAATCCATCCGTATTCCCGTCGTTTTCGGTGCTGCGCAGTTTCAAAGGAACAGATTCTCGCTTGGATAAGCTGGCATGCTGAAACAAATTGAAAGTTTTAACGCCGTTCAGACGGAAAGATACCGCTTGAAACCACATCGGGTTTGACTTTCCTTACCTTAAGGAGATATGCCATGGCTTTTTACAATCGCATGCGCGCTGTGGAATATGCGCGCCGCTGGAGCTTTTCCAGAAATCCCGCTTACTATAATTTTGACGCCATCGGCGGGGACTGCACGAATTTTATTTCACAGTGCCTGTTCGCCGGCAGCGGCAAAATGAATTACCGCAAGACCTTTGGGTGGTATTACACGGACTTAAACCGCCGCGCCCCCGCGTGGACGGGCGTACGGGAGCTGCATCAATTTCTGACGACCAACCGCGGCGCGGGCCCCTACGGCAGCGAAACGACCTTACAGCAGCTCGAACCGGGCGACATCATACAGCTTGATTTCGGCAGCGGCTTTGCCCATTCGCTGTTGGTGATCTCTAACGGGGATGACGTGCGCGTTGCCACCCATACGGATGACAGCTTTGACCGGCCTTTAGACAGCTATTACTATGTCACCGCGCGGTACATCCATATCGACGGCGTGCGGATCTAACGCCTGCATTCGGCGGCAATCATCCATTTTATCATCATATCCCATGCCGGCAATACATGGCTATATATTTAATTAAGTATATTGCCAATTTCATATACCTCTAATAAAATGGATACAGAGGTGCAAAGCGGTATGATTCGATTGACGCTGGATAAAGTGCTGGAAAACCGTGGCTTGACCCGATACGAGCTGGCAAAGAGAACGGGCATACGGTATCAAATCATTGATAACTACTACAAAAATAAGGTCAAACGATATGACAGCTATGTGCTGGAACGCATTTGTGATGCGTTAGGCTGCCAAATTTCCGATGTGATCGAATATAAAAAATGAAAGCAGAGCCATAACGCTCTGCTTTCATTTTTTGCTTACAGCATTTCGGCGGCTTGGGGAGACGCCCTATGCCAGATGATTTGCGCATACAGGCAGATGAGCAAACCTGTTTTCGTGCGCTTTCGGGATTTTGTATCAGGTCATTCCGCCGTTGCGCAAAACCCGATTGATTTCGTCAAGCCCGCCGGAACGAAGCAACTCGGCGAGCGTCTGCGGCATGGAAGGGGTATTTTCCTTCCAATGCATACAAATGTATTTCCTTTCCCATGCTTCGTCGTAATAGTCACCGTATTCGGATATGTGGCAGCCGTAGCATAAATCCTCGGCCATTTCGCAAAGGACGTCATACAGCTCCAGATCCTTTGTCCATTTGGCGTCTATGCTGTGCGCACCGAGCCACGCGCCGAGTATGTTCCCCGTGACTGCGCCGGTCGAGTCGCTGTCTCCGCTGTGATTGACGGCCGCGATGATCCCTTTGGAAAAGTCGTCCGCATACTTCAAGCTGCAATAAAGGGCTATGGCAAGCGTTTCCTCTGCGACCCAGCCCCCGCCGAGCATTCGGATATTTTCGGGATCGTCCGCGCCGTTTTCCGAAAGCGCTACGGCAAGGTCGATCAAACGGGTCAATTCTGCAATGTGTTTGTCCTCCCGGAAGATCTCCGCCACTGTATCCCGCGCTTCGATGCAAATCTCCTTTAAGGAAAGAGACGCGTCTTTCGGGTATACGATTCGATTCAAAATGTGCGTCAATACGGCAGACGGCATATATCCCAAAGAATGGCCGTGCGTGATCGCGGAGAGCTCGGCTCCCAGTTTATCCAGTGTTTGGATGCCCAACGATTTATAATGCAGCCCCAGCGGCGCAATGCGCATGAGTCCGCCGCAGCCCTTGCTTTGGTTTACGGGTGTCCGGATGTAATCCTCCCGAAACCCGTTGTGCAGCAAATCGTTCAGCGCCGACAGGCAGGTGTTGCCCGGCGCACGCCTTGCATATAGCTGCGGCACATCCAAAAGCCAGGAGATGCTCCGGTGCGCGCGGTAATTTTTTGCCTGTTCTTCTTCAAAGGACATGGTTTGCGTTGCATACCAGTCTAAATAACCGTTCGGGGCATATAGCTTTGGGTCGCCGCCGATGCCGCGCATGGCAAGACGCGTTTCCCCGTACAATATGGCGTTTGCGGTGAAAAGCGTCATCTGCGTGTCGTCAGAAATTTGCGCCACGCCGTCGGCGAGATGGTATGCGGTGATCCCCTGCTTTCCGTACTTCCTATGTATTTCCTCTTCCTGCAAAAACTCCACTGCGAAACCGAGCGCATCACCGGCAGCCCCGCCAACCAGCGATCCTTTTATTGCATCCAAGTGTATCCGCTGTTCACTTTTTTTCTTTTGAATGGCGTCATATTGCTTTTTGATTTCCTCTCTGTAAAAATTCCTGCCGCCGAAATTGCGGTAAAATGCTTTATAGTTATAGGAATCGGGGAGTTTTGAAAGGACGGCAAAATCGATCCGCCGGAACCAATCGGCATCCCGCATGCCGCCCAAGTTGAAATTTTTAAGCGCCTTATAAAACAGGTCGGATACCACTTCTGCGTCGTTTTCGAATGCCCCGCAGCCGAAGGCCCCCAAAACCAGATACCGATACCCGGTAACGGCTGCAACGCGCAGCATGCCCGTAATTCTGTTGTAGAACAGCTCCCTGTACTGCTGTTCGCTCAAGCCCTCGAGCCCGTGCCGCAGAATGGGCGCGGCGCAGGTCATGACCGCAACGATCACGCTTTCGTCCAGCAAATTCCCGGCGGCATCTTTGATGATTTCAACCTTCGGCGTAATCATCACGGCGTCCGAACCCATATAGGTATGCAGCTTTCTGTTGTATTGATAATAGGACGCGGCTTCTTTGCTTTCCAGCGAGCAAAGCAGAGAACTCGTCCGGCACAGGTCCTCCTCCTGCGCCTTTGCGCCTCGCCGCACACCACCGCCGGGATGTATCGGATTCGCAAAATTCAATACCAAGATTTCTTTATCCCTGTCGGTAAAAAGATACCGAAAATCCCTGTAGTTGTTTCTGGCTTTTGTGAAGGAATCAATGTTTTCACAGCTATAGCCGCATCTTCCTATGGTAAAGATGCGCCGTTCCGGCTTATAGCTTTCAAGCGCATGCACTTCCGGCGGTAAAAACACCCGCACTTCTTTCCTTTCGTCGCGGCTTAATTGCAAAGGGACTTTTTTGCCGTCTTTGATATAGTATCCCTGTGCCAGAATGTGCATCGTGTCCCGCAAACAATTTACTTCCTGCATGCATACGCTCCTTTGTTTTTTGCTGCTTCCATTCTATCAGCAAAAGATGCGTTCGGGTCGCTTCTGCGGCGACAAACAAACCGAGAACACGCACAAAAACCGACGAAAATCAATGTGCTTTCCTGCACACAAGGCACACCCAGCCGCCGTCCTCGGCGCGGGTTTCCACAGCAAATCCGTGCGCTTGCAGGGCGCCAAGCACGTCGCCTTCTCGCAAGTCGATGATGCCGGAAGCAATAAACACCGAATCGGGCTTCATAAATTTCCCGACGTCCCGCAAAAATTGGACAATGACGTCGGCGACGATGTTCGTCACCACCACGTCATATTGCCCCGTTACGTCGTCCGCGAGGTTGCCCTGCAAAAACGTGAGCGCGGGTTCTGCAAAGCCGTTGCGCCGCCCGTTTTCCTTTGCCGTTTTGACCGCGAGTGCGTCAATGTCCACGCCGACGGCGCTGCCCGCGCCCAAAAGCAGGGCGGCGATCGCCAAAATGCCGCTGCCGCAGCCGACGTCGAGCACCGTGCAGCCCGGGCGCACCGCGTTTTCCAGTGCCTCCAAGCAAAGGCGGGTGGTCTGGTGCCCGCCCGTGCCGAATGCAAGTCCCGGTTCGAGCGCCAGCACCGCGCGGCTTTCGGGATTTTCGGCATCCTCGCGCCAAAGCGGCTGGATGAGCAGCCGGCGCCCGACGGGCAGGGGATGAAAATATGCTTTCCAATTGTTCTCCCAGTCCTCGCTTTTGCAGATCAGCGTGTCGATCTCGTGCGCAATGCCTGCCGCCGTCAGACGCTCCGAAAGATAGGCAAGCGCCTCATTGGGGCTCGTTTCGGGAGAATAATACAGATGGATGCGCGCTTTGGTACGATCCTTCGCGAGCAGATCCTCGTCAATGAGGTCAATATGTGCAATCTCGCGCGTTTCTTCCTCAAGTGTGCGGTAATCCTCGATATAAATGCCGCCCGGCGCCGCCATGCTCGCAATGTCCGCGGCGCGATCCGTATCTGCCGCGTTTATCGTGATGCAAACTTCCGTCCAGTCCATAGTCGCTCCTTGTAAAATGCGCCGCCCGCAGTTCGGGCGGCGTTTTGTTTTTATGTATTTTAATACTTATTGTGCACCTTTTCGCAGAAACACAAAAGGTCATGAATCTCTAACTTTGTGCCGTCGTCGAGTACCGCCGTGCCGGACATTTTGCCGAACACCTGATGCTGGTCGGTGGTGATGAGCTTGACGTCGATCTTTGCCGCGCGGTCGAGTACGGGGGTGAAATCCATCTCGAACCGCCCGTCGCTCGACGAGATCTTCCACGGCTCCAGATACGAGTGCTTCGGGATGTGGAAGGTCACGTCGTCTAACTTGTGCCCCACGCCGTCGTAAAACAAAATGTTTTCGCTCGCCGCCGAAGTGTCGCCGAAGCCGTAGCCGATGTTGAACCCAAACGGCTTGCCGTCCACAACGCCGTTGCCCGAACCCCAATACCATGTATTATCGTAGGTCCATACGCCGCGCCCCCAGTCGAGCGTGCCGAAGTCCGTTTCGGGGTCGAAAACATAGGTCTTGCCGTCAAAATGCGCTTCACCGCTTGCGCGCATGCAGTTGATCTTCTGGTTGTAATAAAACGCCTTGCGGCTCTCTTTCCACGGCGTGGCGATGACCATGGTGTCCATGGGCGGCTGCTCGAGCGTCAGGTCGCAGGTGAACGTCTTGCCGTCCAAGAAATTCTTGAACGAACAGACAATGCGCCGCCTGCCGTCCTCCTTGGCAAATTCCATGTTGAGCCGCCGGTCTCGATAGACCGTGTTGCCGCGCTCGCTCGTTTCGGGCAGATGCAGTTTCCCCATAGGGAACGGCTGCAAGATCGTCTCGGTGTGCTCCCACGGCGTGTCGCCGAAGGTGATGAGCGAAACGGAATGCAGACCGACATAGCCGTCATCGGAAATGGTGAATGCCAGCGCGCATTCCTTCGAGACGACCAAATAGTAGTCCCATTCCTTGATGCGGAATTTCGGGGCTTTGATGTCCTCGCGGCTGTAGATCTGCACAAGCTGCCGCGACCAGCCCGGTTCTTTCAGACTGCCGTCCACACGCAGCAGCTTTTGAACGGATGTGACCTCATGATTTCTCATAGCTTTCCTCCCCATAGGATAAGACCGACTTGTCAGTCCAGATTCACGGTTTTGTTTCGGTCGCCGCGCGCGTGGTTATAAAGCTTGCGGTTGTCGAGCGCCCAAACGCGGTTGGAAAATGCACCCGGCTGTAAAGGGGCGAGCGTTTCGGTGATCTGGTAGACGCGCGCGTCCATCAAATCGAGCTCCGAGAGAAGCTCCGCTTCCAAAAAAGCGGGACGCACCGCCGCGCCGAATTCCGGCTCGCCGTGATGCGAAAGCACCATGTGCTGCAGCAGCATGGATTTTTCTTCAGGGATCCCGAGTGATTTTGCGGCTTCGTCGATCATCATTGCGCCCTTGACAAGATGCCCGATGAGGTTGCCCTCCACGGTATAGCCGGAGGCTAACCCTGCGTTGCCGACCTCAAATTCCGTGAGCTTGGCGATGTCATGCAAGATCGCGCCCGCAAACAACAGATCGGCGTCCACGAACGGGTATATGCGGCAAACGCCTTCGCAAAGCCGAACGATAGAGAGCGTGTGCAGCAAAAGACCGCCGCGGATCGCGTGGTGCAGCCGGTATGCCGCCGGCCATTTGAGCAGATCCGCCTTGTGCTCGTTCAGCATATGCAGCACGAGCTTTTGCAGGTCTTTGTCCTGGAATTCCTCGACACATTCTACGAGTTTTTCAAACATGTATTCGCTATTATAAGAAGCCGAGCGCACGAATTCCGAAATATCCACGCCGTCCTGCTCCGTCGCGCGGCGGATGCGCTCCACACGGAACTGGTCCGTGCCGTTGTACTGTGAGATCGTGCCGCGCACCTTTACAAGCGTCTCGGCAGGAAACTGCCCCTGTGCAGCTTCGTTGTAGTCCCAATATTTAGCGGAGATCTCGCCGTCGCTGTCGGAGAGAATGAGGTCAAGGTAGTCCTTGCCCTTGGCCGTGACTTTTTTCTCCGATTTTGTGATCAGGGCAAAGCCCTCATAAAGCCCGTTTTGATTGATCTGCTTGAAGTTCATACCGCTTGCTCCTTTGGTTCGCCTGATATAAACAGTATAGCATGCATCGCCCGAAAGGTAAATACCCCTGCGGTCTTATGCAAGCTCCCGATACATGGCCGAAGCGGCGTCCTTAGGCGCAAATTCATTGACGGCAAGCACCTCGTATCGCTTAACGCTGCCGCCGAGGTTCAGCGCGATAATATCGCCGACCTTTACGTCGTAGGAAGCGCGCGCCGCTCTTCCGTTGACCTCGGCGCGCCCGGCGTCGCAGATCTCGTTGGCGACGGTACGGCGCTTGACGATGCGTGAGACTTTTAAATATTTATCCAGTCGCAAAACAAACCCTCCTGTAGGTTTACAGAATCGCCGAAAAGAAAAAGCAGAGGGAATCGCTTCCCTCTGCCGCGTGTGCAAAAGCACTTATTTCGCAACAGCGTTCTTCAGAGCTGCGCCGGCCTTGAAAGCGGGGACCTTGGAAGCCGGGATGGTCATCGTCTCGCCGGTTCTCGGGTTGCGGCCCTGTTTAGCAGCGCGCTCACGAACCTCAAACGTGCCGAAGCCGATGAGCTGAACCTTTTCACCCTTGGCAAGCTCTGCAGTGACTGCATCGAACACAGCCGAAACCGCCGCGTCCGCGTCTTTCTTGGACAGACCGGCCTTCTCCGCAACTGCCGCGATAAGTTCTGTCTTATTCATGTTTGTCTTCCTCCGTTTTGGATAGATTTATCTTCCATAGCTGCGAACAGCTATTCGGAACCGTGTTTTTTGACTTCATCCCAAAGCGCATCCAGCGTTTCAAGCGATGCAGACGGCATATCTACGCCGCGCGCCTCGGCGAGCTTTTCCACCTCGCAAAAACGGTTCTGGAACTTGTCCGTCGCCGCAGTGAGGGCTTCCTCAGGGTCAAGCTTTAAAAACCGCGCCGCATTGACGGCCGAAAACAACAGGTCGCCGAGTTCTTCCAGCGCATTTTCGCGGTCGTTTTTTTCATATGCCGCACGCAATTCTGCGGTTTCCTCAGGCAGCTTTTGCAGCGCGCCGTCGAGGTCATCCCAGTCAAAACCGACCTTTGCCGCCTTTTCCTGGATCTTGTAAGCACGCATCAAAGCGGGCAGCTCACGCGGGACCGCCTGCATTTTATCCGCGACCGTTTTACGGTGCTTGGTTGCGGATTTGATCTGCTCCCAATTCTCCAGCACCTCGCCGGAGGAGGCAACCTGTACGTCACCGAAAACATGCGGATGCCGCTCAATAAGCTTTTTGCAAATGCCGTCCGCCACGTCGTCAAACGAGAATGCGTTGCGCTCGGCAGCCATCTGGGCGTGAAATACGACCTGCATGAGCACGTCGCCGAGCTCCTCGCACAGCAGCACGTCGTCGTGCTTGTTGATCGCTTCGATCGCCTCGTAGGTCTCTTCGATCAAGTTTTTGCGGATGGATTCGTGCGTCTGCTCACGGTCCCACGGACAGCCGTGCGCACCGCGCAGAATACGCATGATCTCCAAAAGATCCTGCATGTTGTATTTCGATTTGGTTGTAAACGTCTGTTCCATTGCAAAATCCTTTTCTGTATTTTACTCTAAAAATCCATATTTGGCAAGTATTTTCGCGATTTTTTCTCCCTTAGGCAGCATTTTTACATCCGATTTGGCGATCCCGCCGACCAAAAACATGGCGATCGCGTAAACCAGCACGGCAAATACGACTGCAATCGCCGTAGCAATGATATTCGTTATCGAAAGCCCGCCGCGCGTCATCACAGGTAAAATGTTGGAAAACAGCCCGTAGCTTGTAAACGCCGCCACGCCGCAGAGCACGGCGGAAAACAGGGGCTTTACAAAAACCGACATCCAATTCACACGCACGCGGGCGGTGCGCAGAAGCGCTATGATATTGTAGACCACAATGATCGCGTAGCAGATCACAGTGCCGATAACCGCACCGTTGATGTTGATCTGCGGGATGCCGATAAAAATGTAGTTTGCAATGACCTTTGCGACCGCGCCGACCGTTAAAGAGCGAAGCGGCACACCCGTCTTGCCGAGGGCTTGCAGCATGTTCGTTGTCGGCTGCGACAGGCACATTAAGAAAATGGTGTAGCCGTATGCCGCCATAATGGGTGCTGCGATGGTGACCGCATCGGCGGATCTGCCGGTTTCATACATCATGTTGAGGATCGGCTCTGCAAGCACCGCCATACCGATGCCCGCCGGGAACGCGATCATCAGCGTTACGCGCAGCACGGATTCGACCGAGGTTTTGAGCACCTTTTTATCCTTGACCGCCCATGCGGCAGACAGTGCGGGTATGGCGCTCACACCTAAGGAAAGCGTGATCGACGGGATCAGGTTCTTAAAGTCCAGCGACATGGTGTATGCGCCGTACAGGTATTTTGCGATATCCGCATCCAGCACCTGCGCAGCGAGCAGCTGGTCGCCGTAGACTGAACGGATGTAATCCAGATTATCAAGGATCATCGTATCCAGACGGTTCTGTACGGTGATGGAGTCGATGAGGTTCGTTACGCTGAACACAAGCGACGACGCTACTACGGGTATCGCGATTGCCATCAGCGTCTTGGCAATCGCCGTTCCGGCGAGCGGTTTCGGGGAATTGACCAGCTCTGTGCGCGTCAGCGCGTCGCCGCGCACACGGTGGCGGATCATCATGTAAAGCATCCCGACGACCGTGCCACCCGTTACGCCCAGCGCTGCGGCTGCGGCGGCATATGGGTACAAAACGCTTAATGCCTCAGCCTCGGTCGCGGCGGTCTGACCGAATATGGGAAGCCCTGCGGCAAGGCGCGCCTGCCCGTAACGCATGGTCGCCCAAGCGCACACAAGCCCGATAATGACCTTGCCGACCGCCTCCCAAATTTCAGACATGGCGGTGGGCGTCATGTTGCGCAGCCCGTTATAGTAGCCGCGGTAGGTGGACATCACACAGCAGAAGAAAATGGACGGTGCAATGGCGATGATCGCAGGCAGAGCGTCCATATTTTTGGACAACACCGCATACGGGTACGCAAGCAGAAGCATCAGCACCACACCAACGGTGCCCGTCAGCAAGAAAAGCCGCCCGGCGACTTTATAGATGCGCCGCACGTCGCGGAAACGCCCGAGCGCTGCCTGCTGTGAGACCATTTTCGAGACAGCCACGGGCAGCCCCGCCATAGAGACGGTATAAATCGGGATATATAGATTGTAAGCGGAGTCAAAGCACGCGCGCCCGATGGTACCGATCATGTTGGAGATCGGTACTTTGTAAAGGATGCCGATGACCTTTACAATGATCGTGGCGGCAGCGAGCACAATGGCGCCGTTGAGCAGCGACTGGCTTTTCCGTTTTTGCTGCGCCAAGGAGCAAGGCCCCTTTCCTGACAGTTTTTGGTTGATAAAAAGAATAGCACGCAAAATGCGGCGTGTCAATCCCGCGTTTGGGGCGGCAGTCCCGTGCTTCCTAAAAATTCGCGCAGCAGCGAGTTTTCGGGCACGCACGCGGGTGAAAGAGGCGTAAACTGCCGCAGCGTCGCCGAGAGCCTGTCGGCAGTCGCGCGGTCATCCCCGCGCAGATCGGCGTTTTTCAGCAGCTCTACCGCTTCGTCTCGGAACACGCACGGCGCGTACAGGTGCGTGGAGTCGATGCGCATATCTGCCTGTGAACGGAACGGGAACAGGTATTTCTGTTCGCCGGAGAGCACGTTTTCCCAAAGGGAGAAGGTGTGCTCTGCAGAGCTTGCACGGAAGCGGTAATCGCGCAAAAGCCGCCGCACAAAGCGCAGGCTTTTCTTGTTCAGCAAGACCTCTCCGTTTCTATTGTATATGCGGGAAGAAACGCTGATATATAGCTTTAATACGTTTTTTTTCGGAAGCTGCGCGGTCACTAAGGGGTTTAACGCATGCAGTCCTTCCACGATCACGGCGTCGCATTCGCCAAGCGTTACGGCGCGCGAGGTGTTGCTGCGTTTCCCGATGGTGAAGTCAAACATGGGCAGCAGCACTTCCCGCCCCGCCAGCAGGTCGCAAAGCGTATCCTGCAGCAGCGGCAGATCCAGCGCGTGCACGGTCTCGTAATCGGGCGCGCCTTCCGAAAATCCGGGGATCTGTTCCCGGTTTAGATAAAAATCATCTAAAGAGAGTACGTGTGTTTCGATCCCGAGCGCCTGCAGACGCTCGGCAAGTTTTTTTGCCGTCGTGGTCTTGCCGGAACTCGACGGCCCCGCAAGCATGACGATCTCACGCCCGCGTTCGGCGACGACGCGTTCGACGGCGCGGTCTAATACGCCGTCAAAGCGCGCTTCGCACTGGCGGATGAAATCGAGCGGCGCAGAGTACGCCTTTCGGTTGATCGCTTCGAGTGTGTTAGGGAGGTTCGGCAAAAGATCACTGTCCTTGGGTCCCGGCTTTCAGATGCCGTGTGTTTCGTAAAATGCGGGGATGGCGCGCTTGCGTTCCATAAGCTCAGCAAAGCCCGCAATATATTCATAAGGGTATTTGTAGTTAAATATGCGCAAAATATCCGCGCCGTGCGGCGCTTTCAGCTTGGTGACCGCGCCCGCGCCCGCGGCGAGCACCGTGTGGCACTCCTCCATCATAAAGATGTTGTAAAGGCATTCGTGCCCCGCGGTCGTGTAGCCCGTGTTTTCGAGATTCCCGAGCGTTTTCGACTGACGGTACATGTAATACGGGTGGAAGCCCGCAGCCCCTAAAGCCGAGGCGGCGTAATGCAGCATCTCGTCGGCAGCCTCGGCACTCGCTTTGTCAAATTGCGTGCCGTTTGCCGTCATGGTGGATGCGCGCTTGAGCGAGAGCGTATGTACCGTGATGTTTTCGGGTGCGAGCGCCACGGCGCGGTCTACGGAGTGGCAAAAGGATGCGACGGACTCGTTCGGGAGCCCCGCGATGAGGTCCATATTGATGTCCGCAAAGCCCGCCGCGCGCGCCGCAAAAAACGCCCGATCGGTCATTTCGGCGGTATGCTGCCGCCCGATGGCGCGCAAAATCTCGTCATTGAAGGTCTGCGGATTGATGCTCACACGCGTTACGCCGCCCGCGCGAAGGGTTTGCAGCTTTTCGGGCGTCACGGTGTCGGGGCGTCCCGCCTCCACGGTGTATTCCCGCAGGTGCGACAGGTCGAACGCCTTTCGCACCGCCGCAAGCAGGGCTTCCAGCTGCTCGGCGGAAAGCGTGGTCGGCGTACCGCCGCCGAAGTAAACGCTTTCGAGCCGCAGCCCGAGCGCTTTTGCGAGCCGACCGGTTTCTTCGATCTCCTTTGAGAGCAGCCGTACATATTCGGGCACGAGCCGCCGTGCGGACGGGGTGCTGACCGCCTGTGAGACAAAGGAGCAATAGCTGCACCTTGTGGGGCAGAAGGGGATGGAGATATACAAGCTGCACGACTCCGGGCGCGAAAGAGAAAGAACCGCCTGTTCGCGCGCGCCGACTTCTGCCGCGAGCGCCGTTTTTTCGGGTGAGACAAGCAGCGTTTCGGTAAAATACCGTTTTGCACCATCCATACCCCGTTCGCGTTCGAGCGCGAGAAAGAGCTTGGACGGGCGCACGCCGGTCAAAAGGCCCCATTTCGGCGTGTAGCCGGTGCGCGACTGCAAAACGCGGAACAGCAGCGTCGCCAGAGAAAGCTCGCCGTCATCCCCACGCGCGGCACGCGCTTCAAGCACCCCGTTTTCATCCGTAAAGCGTACAAAAACCTGCGTATCCGTTGCGGCCGTCGTTACCACCGCCTGTTCGCCGCGGCCTGCGGCCTCGCCGTGTACGATATGCAGCTTCTCGTTTGGGAAAAAGACACGCAGCAGCTTTTCCGTTTCATATTGATAGGGATGGTCGCGGATCTCAAGGATCATACGCCCAACCTCCGCATATACCGATTGCGCCGCCGTTCGGCGTCAAGCGTCGTCGCGCGGTTGTGCCCGGGATACACCGTAAAGTCGCCGTCAAGTCCGCGCAGCCGTAAAAGTGATGCAAGCAGTTCTTCGTAGGACCCGCCCGGGAAATCCGTGCGCCCCGCCGTCAGGCAAAACAGCGTGTCGCCCGTGAACAGCAGGCGGTTGCCGTAATCTGCAAAGCATACGCCGCCCTTGGTGTGCCCGGGCGTATGCAGGATGCAAAGCCGGGTCCCGCCGAGCGCAATTTCATCGCCTTCTTCCAAAAGGCGGTCGGGGGTTACGGATGTTTCCTGAATCTCCGCTGCTGCGGCAAGGCTTTTCTGCGGATCCCGCAGACAGTCCGCGTCCAAAGCATGGATGCAGACCTGTGCGTTCGGGAATGCAGCTTTCAGCGCAGGCACGCCCAAAATGTGGTCGTAGTGCCCGTGCGTAAGCAGGATATACCGCACATCGCGTGATTTCAGTGCGTCGAGCAGTTCTTTCGGGCAGTCGCCCGCGTCGATGACTGCTGTCTGCTTCGTTTCGTTGTCTGTCAAAATATAGGTGTTCGCCTGTACGGGGCCGAGCACCATGCGCTCTACCGTAGCCGTCATATCGTCTTTCCTTTCCAGATCGCTGTGTCATAGAGTATCGTCACAGGCCCGTCGTTTAAAAGCGTAACGTCCATGTGCGCGCCGAACACGCCCTTTTCCACGCGCCGCACACCGTTTTCCGAAAGGGCGGCGCAATACGCTTCGTACAGCGGGTTTGCCGTTTCGGGCGGCGCCGCGCCGATGAAGGAGGGACGGTTGCCCTTTTTGACATCCGCGCACAGTGTGAACTGTGATACGGCAAGCACCGACCCGCCGATGTCCGTAACGGACAGGTTCATTTTATCCTGCTCGTCCGTAAAAATACGCAGGGCGGCGGTTTTGCGCGCCAGCAGCTGTGCCTCTTCTTCGGTGTCGCCGTGTTCCACGCCGACAAGCACCAAAAGCCCTTGCCCGATCTTGCCGACACATGCGCCGTCCACCTCGACGCGCGCCGATCTTACTCGTTGAATGACTGCTTTCATATACCTTACCTTTCCACGCTCAAAACGCCGTCCACCTTTTCAATGCGGGCGATCACGTTTTTCAAATGCTCCACGTTGCTGACCGTCACGGTCATATAAATGGTGCTTCTGCCGTCCTTTGCATCACGTGAGAAAATCTCATTGATGTTCACGCGCATGTTCGCAAGCTGCATGGAAACATCCGCCATGAGACCGATACGCGAAAGCGCCGTGATTTGCAGCGACGCCTGGAATTCCTTTTTGACGTCCCGGTTCCATGTCACCCTGACCCAGCGTTCGGGCTCAGGGCTCGCGGCAATGTCGTGCGGGACGTTGGGACAGTCGCGCTTGTGGACGGAAATACCGTGCCCGCGCGTGATAAACCCGATGATGTCGTCGCCGGGCAGGGGATTGCAGCAGCGCGAGAATTTGATGAGCACGTTGTCCACGCCCTCTACGGTCACGCCGTCTTTGCTGCTGCGTTTCGGCTCGCGCACGGCGGATGACGGCGCCTGCTCCTCGTGCGGGCGGTAGTTTTTGTTGTATTCCTCCTTGATATAGGGCATCAGCCGCTGTACGGAAATGCCGCCGAAGCCGATCGCGGCATAAAAATCATCCAGATTGTCGAATCGCTGGCGCGTTGCGAGATTTTGGATGAATTTGTCGTAATCCTCGTCGGAAAGGCGGATGAAGTTGCGGCGGAACTCGCGCTCGATCTCCGCCTTGCCCTCGGCGATGTTTTCGTCACGCTTCTCGTTCTTGAACCAGGAGCGGATCTTGTTGCGCGCGGAGCTGGTCTTGACGATGTTCAGCCAGTCGCGCGAAGGGCCTTTGCCCGGCTGGGAGGAGGTGAGCACCTCCACGATCTCGCCGGTCTTGACCTGATAGTCGATGGGCACGATGCGCCCGTCCACCTTCGCGCCGACCATCTTGTTGCCGACGGCGGTGTGGATGGCATAGGCGAAGTCGATCGCCGTTGCGCCGCTGGGCAGGGTGATCACGTCGCCGCGCGGGGTGAAAACGAACACATCTTCGGGCACAAGGTCGCTTTTGATGGCGCGCACGATCTCCTGTACGTCGCCGGATTCCTTCTGATCCTCCAGCATCTGGCGGATCCATGCAAGCCGCTGATCAAGGCTGGTTTTGCCGCCCTTCATCCCCAGCTTGTATTTCCAGTGTGCTGCGATACCGTATTCGGCAGTGCGGTGCATTTCCCAGGTGCGGATCTGCACCTCGAACGGCACGCCGTCTTTGCCGAGCACGGTCGTGTGCAGGGACTGGTACATGTTCGGCTTGGGGTTCGCGATATAATCCTTGAACCGTCCGGGCATGGGGCGGAACATATCGTGGATAACGCCCAGGCAGTTGTAGCAGTCGATGACCGTATCCACGATGATGCGGATGGCGAAGATGTCATAGATCTGGTCGAAGTTCTTGTTCTGCATATACATTTTGCGGTATATGCCGTGCACGCTTTTCACGCGCCCGTCGATCTTCGGATCGTGGACGACCGAGGCAATGCGCTCGCGCACCTTTTCCTTGGTCTCCTCCAAAAAGCCGAGCCGCTCGCGGCGCAGCGCGTCAAGGGATTTTTCAATATCGGCATAGGCGATGGGGTCGAGAAAGCGGATCGCCAGATCCTCAAGCTCCTCCTTGGCAGGGCGGATGCCGAGCCGGTGTGCAATGGGCGCGTAGATCTCAAGCGTCTCGAGCGCGATGTCGCGGCGCTTCTGCGGCGCCATAAAATCGAGCGTGCGCATATTGTGCAGACGGTCCGCGAGCTTGATGATGATGACGCGGATGTCCTTATACATCGCCAGCAGCATTTTGCGGATGTTTTCCGCCTGAAATTCCTCTTTGGTGGCAAGCGGCACCTTGCCGAGCTTAGTCACGCCGTCCACGAGCTCGGCAACTTCGTCGCCGAACTGTGCGCGAAGCTGCTCAAGCGTGACGTCCGTATCTTCTACCGTGTCGTGCAGCAGCGCCGCCTCAATGGAGGGCGCGTCCATACCAAGGTCCACAAGGATGTTTGCTACGGCGATCGGATGAATGATATACGGCTGCCCGGAAAAGCGCAGCTGCGCGCTGTGCATCTCTTCGGCGAGCGCGTATGCTTTATCGATCTCAGCGATCTCTTTCGCTGAAAACGATGTGTCATCCCGCAGGCGGTCTCTCAGCTGTGCATACTGTTCGCGCGGGGTCAGCTCTTTTTCGTTTTCGTTCCGTTTTTGTTCCGCCATGCTTTCACGCTCCTTTTTGGCTAAGACAGGGCTTTGAGTATCTCCGAGGCAGCAAGATCCGCCTTGGCATGCACACAGGTGTAAGCATCACCCTGCTTTTCAAACAGCTTCAATTCACACAGCACGTCAAAGGCAACGCACACGCGCGCCGCAAGGCGTTCCGGGCAGCCGCTGCGCTTGCAGAACACCTCGGTGTCAAACGCCCAGGGGCTGTGGTCGCGCACGAATTGGTAGACGTCCAATAAAAACTCCCTTGACGGCTTCAAATAAGCACGCTCCTGATCGGTCATACGGTCACCAAAGCGGTAGCGCTCGTAAAGCCGCAGGCTTTTCAAATAGTTTTCCTCATCCGGGCGCGAAAATCGCAGGTCTCGGATACGCACCGCCGCGCTCGTCTCGCCGCGAAAAGTGTTGCGTTCGATCTGCACGGCAAGATCCAAAAGGTCACCCGGCTGATAGGGGAACTGTGCGAGCGAGACAGAAAACAACATGGCTTTAAGCTCCGTATGCCCTTTTTCAAACGTCAGACGCAGGTGCCTTCCTTCTCCGACGGGCTTTGCCGCCGTAAGCGTCATGCCGTACAGCCCGAACAGCGGCGCGGGATTGCCGCTGCCGCAAGGCTCAAGCGCCTCCAGTGCGTCTAAAAGCGGCAGGCCGATGTAAGCCGGGTTGAGCTTGCAGTCGAGTGTGAGCGTCGGAAACGGCAGATGCGTAGTTTTTGCATATTCGTCCAAAGCCGTGCGCAGGGCGGGTATGTCATCGGTTCGAAGTCCTAAGCCTGCCGCGCCGGAATGCCCGCCGAAATGCGTAAGCGTATGGCGCGCAAAAGCCAGGGCATCATAAATCGAAAAACCTTCTATGCTGCGGCACGAGCCTTTTCCCGTTTTGCCGTCTATGGAAATGACGACAGCGGGCTTGCCGTAGCGGGTGACGAGCCGCGCTGCGACGATGCCTACCACGCCGGGATGCCAGCCTTCGCCGGCAACGACCAGGATGCTTGCGTAACGAATGGCGGGATCAGATTCGATCTGCGCGACCGCCTCGGCGCAAACTTCTGCCTCAACCGCTTGCCGTTCGCGGTTGCATGCATCGATGCGCTGCGCGAGCGCATCTGCCTGCCCGGCGTCATCACAAAGCAGCAGCTGCAGTGCGGGTTCGGCGGAACCCATGCGCCCGGCTGCGTTGATGCGCGGCGCGAGGGTATATACGACGGAAGAGGCATTCATGTGCTTTCCTGCGCAGCCTGCCGCCGCCATTAACGCGGCAAGACCGACACGCGGCGTACGGTTGAGCTTCCCGAGCCCCGCGCACACGAGCGCGCGGTTCTCCCCGCGCAGCGGGACAACGTCCGCAAGGGTGCCGAGCGCGATCAGGTCGGCGTATCGCCCCAGCACGCTTTCCGGGTCGCCTTCGATGGCGGCGGCAAGTTTAAAAGCAACGCCTACGCCCGCGTTGTCCTTGAATTCCGAAGGGCAGTCCGTACGATGCGGATCTACCACGGCAACGGCGTCGGGCAGCACTTCGCCCGGACGGTGGTGGTCGGTGACGACCAGATCTATACCGAGCTCTTTCGCACGCGCCGCCGCGTCGAGCGCAGCAATGCCGTTGTCTACCGTTACAATCAGCCGCACGCCACTGTCAAAAAGCCGCTCGACCGCTTCGGGGGAGAGCCCATAGCCGTCGCGTATGCGATCGGGCAGGATGCAGACAACGTTTGCACCGCGCTCGCGCAGATACAGGTATAAAAGCGCCGCAGCGGTCACACCGTCCGCATCGTAGTCGCCGAACACCGCGATCTTTTCGAATCCCTCAATCGCCTGTTCCACGCGTTCGGCGGCAGCTTCCATATCGATCAGCTCAAATGGGTCGGAAAGCATCGCGTCCGGGTGCAGAAAGTCATAGATCTGCTCGTCGTCCGAAAAACCGCGCGAATAAAGCAGCAGCGACAAAAACGGGTCGATCTCGCAGCTTTCCGCAAGCGTTGCCGCCGCTTCCTTGTCGCTTTGCGCGAGTTTCCATAGCTTTCGGCTCATGCGGACGCTCCTTTCCGTATGCTTCTGCAATTCTAATTGATATAGTTTACCATTTTTTTATGACGCTTTCAACCGGAAAACGCGGATTTTCAGGACTTTTGCGCTTTTCTTTCCGACGATTTGTTGACAACCGTTTAAGAAAAGAGTAAACTTATAGAAACTGCATTTTCGATGCTTCTGTACGAAAATATCAAAGTCGTTTGAGACGGCAGGATCGGTCGTTTTAAATGAAAAGCAGGGGGAAATGTTTTGGCTGCAAAGTCTTTGTTGAAGCCGAAAAAAAAGGTAGGGAAAAAACTGGTCGCACAGTTGGCGCTGGATTTTCTGTGTGCCAACCTGTTGTATTTTTTGATGGTAGTTCTGTACTGGAACTTCCGCATGGATATGGAGCTGGCGACTCGGCTTTGTCTGCGCATCCCGTATGTCACACTCTTTTATATCGGCTTTAATTTTGTGTTCCGCACTTACAGCACGCTTTGGAAATACGCCGGGCTTTACGACATGGTGCGCTTCGGGCTTTCCGGGATTTGCGCAACGGGATGCGTATTTGTCTGCGATTATGTCGGCATGAAGATCTGCCGGGAGCTCATGGCGCTCGGGTACCTTACGAAAGACCAGTTGTATTTCAATGTCCTGCCGACTTCTGTGTATATAGATGTCGCTATCTTTTTTGTCGCCTTCGGGCTATTCGCGCGCATGGCGTATCGGCTGTTCCATATGTTTTCGACGGAAAGCCGCCGCTATCAAAGCAAAAAAGACAAAAACGCCAAGTCCTCCGAAAAGAAGATCCTGATCGTCGGTGCGGGGCACGTCGGCAGCGCGCTGATCTCGGAACTGCAAATGACAGGCTACCGCCTGGGCTTCCCTGTGGCGATTCTGGACGATGATCCGAAAAAGATCGGGCAGTCCATTCTGCGCACGCCGGTCGTCGGCAACTGCGACAGCGTGGAAGCGGCGGTCAAAAAATATCATATCGACCAGATCTATTTCTGCATCACGGAAATCGACGACACGCGCAAGCGTGAGCTTTTGGAAAAGATGGTGGAGACGGGCTGTATCGTCAAAATGGCTGCGGATCATACCGAAGTCGGTACGGGCAAGAAGTCGGCGCTCAAAGAAGCGCGGCAGGTGGACATCCTCGACCTGCTTTCCCGGCCTCCCGTAGAGCTTAATCATGACGTCTGCCGCTATCTGACGGATGAAGTCGTGCTTGTGACGGGCGGCGGCGGATCGATCGGTTCGGAGCTTTGCCGCCAGATCGCGCGGTATAACCCGAGCAAGATCGTCATTTTCGACATTTACGAAAACAACGCCTATTCTTTGAAGAATTCTTTAGACCGGCAATATTTCGGTACGCCGCAGATCGAGATCCGCATCGGCTCGGTGCGCGAGGAGCAGCGGCTGCGCGAGGTGTTTGAGGAGTTCCATCCCTCCAGCGTGTTCCACGCTGCGGCGCACAAGCATGTGCCGCTTATGGAGGACAGCCCCTTTGAGGCGATCAAAAACAATATCCTCGGCACTTATAATACCGCAAAGGTCGCCGACGAATTCGGCGTTCGTAATTTTGTGCTGCTTTCCACCGACAAGGCGGTCAATCCCACAAACGTTATGGGCGCGACCAAGCGTTGCTGTGAGCTGGTGGTGCAGCACTTCTCCAAAATTTCCAAGACTAAGTTTACTGCTGTGCGTTTCGGCAACGTGCTCGGCTCGAACGGCAGCGTGATCCCGCTGTTCAAAGAACAGCTTGAGCACGGCGGGCCGCTGACGGTCACACACCCCGATATTACGAGGTACTTTATGACCATCCCCGAGGCCGCGCAGCTCGTTGTCCAAGCGGGCGGTCTTGCAAAAGGCGGCGAGATCTTCGTGCTTGATATGGGCGAGCCCGTCAAGATCGTTTCGCTTGCCGAAAAGCTTATCAAGCTGTCGGGATACGAGCCATATGTAGATATTGACATTCAGTTTACGGGGCTTCGCCCGGGGGAGAAGCTGTATGAAGAGCTGATATTGCCGTCAGAGCGCGAGGGCATGCACAAAACGGAAAACGACAAGATTTTTGTCACGGCACCCTACGATTTCGACGAAGACAGCTTAATGCAGCATATCAAGCAGATCCACGACCTGTTACCGGAGGATTCCCGCAAGTTCTTAAAAGAGCTTGTTCCGAATTATAAATACGACAAGGCGTAACGCCCTGTTAAAAACTTGGAGATGTTTTTCATGGAAATCAAAATCGAACGTACCAAAACGCCGAAAAAAAAGCCCGATGAAAACGCGCTTGGCTTCGGTAATTATTATACCGATCATATGTTCATTATGAACTATGACGAGGGCGAGGGCTGGCATGACCCGCGCATCGTGCCGTATGCGCCGTTCGAGCTTGATCCCGCTGCAATGGTGCTGCACTATGCGCAGGAAGTTTTTGAGGGCCTGAAGGCGTATCGCAGCCCGAACGGCGAGATCCTGTTGTTCCGCCCCGATAAGAACATGGAGCGGCTGAATCGCTCGAACGACCGCCTGTGCATCCCGAAGATCGACGAAGCGTTTGCGGTGGAAGCGATCAAGACGCTTGTGCGCGTGGATGAGGATTGGATCCCCCACGCCGAGGGCACCTCGCTTTACATACGCCCGTTTATTTTCGCCACAGATGCGCACGTCGGCGTGCACCCGGCGCACCACCTGATCTTTTCGATCATTCTTTCCCCCGTCGGCGCCTATTATCCCGAAGGGCTCAATCCCGTGAAGATCTATGTGGAAGACCAGTTTGTGCGTGCGGTCAAGGGCGGTGTCGGCTTTACAAAGACCGGCGGCAACTATGCCACCTCCTTAAAAGCGCAGGATATCGCTGAAAAGCTCGGCTATACACAGGTGCTTTGGCTCGACGGTGTGGAGCGCAAATATGTGGAAGAAGTCGGCACGATGAACGTGTTTTTCGTGCTCGACGGCGAGGTCGTCACGCCTTCTCTGGAGACGGGCAGTATCCTGAGCGGTATCACGCGCATGTCGTGCGTGGACATTTTGAAGGATTGGGGCTACAACGTCTCCGAACGCCGTATTTCCGTGGATGAGCTTGTCAAGGCCTATGACGAGGGCAGGCTGCTCGAAGCGTTCGGCAGCGGTACGGCGGCGGTC
>UQZS01000026.1 GCA_900545625.1 uncultured Oscillospiraceae bacterium
ACCCCTCCACGGGGCGCATACCGCCTTTTCTTGTTATCCAGCCCTCCGGCTGTATTGGTTGAGCAAAAGTCAGCGTGGGATTGGTGTGGTATCTTTATCTAAGTGAACCCCCCGTTTCCCATTTGGAAACCGCTTTGTTGGAAACGCCCGCAAGCGCGCCAAGCTCCTTTTGGGACAGGTGCATTTCTTTTCGGAGCTGATAAATGAAGTTGCCGAATTGATATTTGTCTGCCATAACAATGCCTCCGTTTCCTGCTTGCCTGTTCTCGTTATAACAGATCGAGCGGTAGATTGCAATCGAATGACAGTCGAATAACGGTAGAACTTTTCGATTTGGCGTGAATTCATTCTCCTGCCGTATAAATTTTCCCCTCTCTTCTATACGTCAGTGACTTGACCATTCCTTTTTCATATTGCTCGGCGGCTTTCCCGTTGACGGTCAGGAGAATGTCGCCTGCCCGCAGCTTCCACCGCCATGCGCGCGATAGGGGAAGGGTTTTCAGGATGTAAAGCCCTGAACAGTCCGGCGAAGCGGTCGCCGACCGAAGCGCCTCGGTCACATTGGAGCATAGCGCGCCCAGCACCAGACGCTTATGCTGCTGCGCTTCGGCGTTTGGCTTCCAAACATAGCGCAGGGAAGCACATGGGCAGTTCGGCGCGCCATAGCCCGTACAGGGGAGCGGCTCCCAGCCGTCGGGTGCATTCTTCGGGTTGTAATCGTCCGCCCCGGCGGGCGCATAATCCGCCAGCACGATTTGCGGCGGCAGCATGGCGCGCAGGGACGCAGGCTCCCGAATAAAATAGTTGTTCTTAAATTCGGAGCGGGCGGCTTTCAGCCGCTTTTTGCTGCACACAAATCCAACAGGTTCGTCGTGTAAAATCAGATTACGCGTTACGCGGTCGCGGCATTCGGCGTACGGCACATGGATCTGCAGCTGCCCGCCGACCAAAAGGTTGTGGTGGACATTTCGGTCAAAACCCTCACGCAGCTTGATGCCGATCCCAAGAACCAGATTGTGGTCGATCTCATAATTGGTCGAGCCGTCATCTAAGTCGATTCCCCAGGAATGCGGCGCGTCGGCGCTGTGGTAGAATCGGTTGTGGTGGATCCGCGTGGTAAAGTAGGCGTCGATTTTGGAAATATCGTATTGCACGCCGTCTTTTTTGTAGCGGCGGATGGTTTTTCCGTAAAGCCCGCTTGCGTTGTATCGCGGCACCGACCAAAAACGGTCGCGTCCCCAGGCGTTGAACGGGCCGTGATCCTCGGTTTCCCGCTGAGAATCGAACAGATCATTGTATGCGATGTCATGCCCGCCGAAAGTGCCGTCATTCACATTGACGAGCGAACGCGGGCTGTTGTGGATGGTGTTGCGGTGGATATGGATCCCTGCGGCGACCGAAAGATTGATGCCCGCCGACTGTTTTTCGATTCGCCCCACACCGTTGATATGGTTTTCGCTGATCTCAAGATCACGCGGATAGTCTTCCGCACACGGGCCGATCTCATTCGGCACATCTACTGCTGTCTCGTGTACACAAAGTGCAGGGTACAGCGCGTGTTCCCAATAGGAGGGCTGGCGGACGGCTTTTGGATTGCCGATCACCTGTATTGCGGTAGCAGCTATGTTTGCAAAGGTGTTGCCGGATACGGCGGTTTGCTCATTGTATCCGTATATAAATAGCGCGTTCCCGCCGATTTCGCGAAATTTGCAGTTTGTAACATGACAGCCCCGCGTGTTTTCAAGGCGCACCGCGCCCTCAAACGCAATCGCCCAATCTCCGCGAAGCAGCGGGTGGTAGACTGCGCGATTTTTATCGTAAGGGAACAGGCACAGTCCCGTTTCACAAAACGTGATTTGATCAAGCGCAATATCCGATGCAGGCGCAGCAGGGGAGGCACCTTGTATTTGCAACAGGGTACGGTTTCGGCTTATCGTAATATGAACTTTGTTCGGATCCTGCCCTTGATCGGGATACCAATATAAGATTTGCGTTTTGCGGTCAAAATACCATTCACCCGGCGTGTCCAGCTCTTCCAAAACGTTTTCCACCACCATGGCGTTTCCGTAGGTGTCGCCGCGGTTATTATCCCCGAACCAGGAAAGGGAAAGCCCGCAGGGACTCGACGGGTCATTGCCCGTCACCACATAAGAGTTCCCGCCCCAGCCTGCGGGGTGGATCGCGCGCACGATACCGTTTTCGGGGTCGCTGTATCGTGCGGCACGTTTTTTGATCTCAGCTGGCGTCGCTGCACCTTCCAGCGGGATCTTGCCGGGCTGCTGGTTCGGATAGCGGCACAAGGTCTGTTCTTCACTGTCAGCAAACAGGCGGCTGAAGGGCTTTTCGTTTTTCATTTCGGCTTTCCAAATGCCGTCGCGCCACGGCGTCCATTGCAGCGCGGAGGGGGCGTATGCCGCAGTGAAAACAACGTCCTCTTCGCCGCACAGGGTCAGCCCGCTGTCCCGCTCGTCAAGCTGAAGCGGCTCGTCGAAAGCATACACACCCTTTTTCAGCTGAATGGTGCAGGGCTTTTGTATCGTCCTGCTTTTTTCCACCGCTTCTCTGACCAGCGTGGCGGATGCGGCGGGATCCGATGCAATCGGCATGACTTTGAAAATTGACTCCATATTTTGCCTCCGTGACGCTGTACTGTTCTTTGGGAATTGTATCACATGCTCCGCAATTCTGTAAATATCCGCAAAAAAATACCACCCGAAATGTACGGGTGGTATTTTGAAAAAAAGCGGGTTATCAGATCACACGCACGCGCACGATCTCTTCCACAGCCGAGATCGCTTCGATCGCCTCCGCGGAGACATCCGCATCGGTATCGAGCATCGTATAGGCATATTCGCCGCGGGATTTGTTGACCATGTTGTCAATGTTGATGTTCTCCTCGGCGACAACCGTCGTGATTTTGCTGATGACATTCGGCACATTCTTATGGATAATGGTGATGCGCGCTCTTCCGGTACGCGGCACGCTCACGTCTGGCAGGTTCACGGAGTGGGTGATGTTGCCGTTTTCCAAGAAATCACGGACTTCATCTACAGCCATGACCGCGCAGTTTTCTTCGGATTCGGGCGTGGAAGCGCCGAGATGCGGCAGAACGAGCACGCCGGGAACGTCCAAAAGCTCGTCTGTGCCGAAGTCTGTCGCATAGGCGGCGATCTTACCGCTGCCGAGTGCTTCGATCACATCCGCCGTGTTCACGAGGTCGCCGCGCGCGAAATTCATGATGCGCACGTTGTCCTTCATCTGGTCAATGTTCTTTTTGCAGATCATCTCTTTCGTGTCGGGCGTGAGCGGTACATGCAGGGTAATATAGTCGCAGTTTGCGAAAATCTCATCCAGCGTTGCCGAATGGTGCACACCGCGCGAAAGCGCCCATGCCGCGTCTACAGACAAAAACGGGTCGTAGCCGTAAACCGTCATGCCGAGCGCACGCGCCGCATTGGCGACCAGTACGCCGATCGCACCCAAACCCACTACGCCGAGCGCCTTGCCTTTAAGCTCGGGACCTGCGAAAGCGGACTTGCCTTTTTCCACCGCCTTGGACATCTCTGCGCCGCTGCCCTTCAGGGTTTTTACCCAGTCGATTGCGGCGGGGATCTTGCGCGAAGAAAGCAGCATAGCGCAAAGCACCAGCTCTTTTACGGCGTTTGCGTTTGCACCGGGCGTGTTGAACACAACGATCCCGTTTTCGCTGCAGCGGTCGATCGGAATGTTGTTCACACCGGCACCGGCTCTTGCGATCGCCTTGAGGCTTTCGGGCAGCTCCATGTCATGCATGGAGGCCGAGCGCACCAGCACCGCGTCGGGCGCGTTCTCTTCTGTGGAGTATGAATAAGTATCAGGGAAGTTTTTAAGTCCTTTTTCCGAGATCTTATTTAAGGTCAAAATACGATACATTTCTGTTTTGCCCGCCTTTCTTACGCGTTCTCTTTTTCAAATTTCGCCATGAAGTCCACAAGCGCCTGCACGCCTTCATACGGCATGGCGTTGTAAATGGACGCGCGCATGCCGCCTACGGTGCGGTGACCCTTGAGGTTCACAAGGCCGGCTTCTGTCGCTTCTTTGACGAATTTTGCGTTGAGCTCGTCGCTGTCAGTCACGAAGGGGACGTTCATCAGCGAACGATCCTCCGGCACGACCGTGCCGCGGAACATCTTACTGTTGTCAAGGAAGTCATACAAAAGCTTTGCTTTTTTGACATTGCGTTCTTTCATAGCCTCAAGCCCGCCGTTTTCCTTGAGCCATTCAAGCACCAGCTTGCAGATATAAATGGTGTAGCAGGGCGGGGTGTTGTACAGCGAGTTCGCATCAGCATGGACTTGGTAATTCAGCATGGTCGGCGTGATGTCACGCGCTTTGCCCAAAAGATCCTCGCGGATGATGCATATGGTAAGGCCTGCGGGCGCAACATTTTTCTGCGCGCCGCCGTAGACCATGCCGAACTTGGAAACATCCAGCGGTTCGGAAAGGAAGCACGAAGAGATGTCTGCGATCAGCGGCACATTGCCTGTGTCGGGCAGCTCGTGGTAGACTGTGCCGTAAATGGTGTTGTTCATGCAGATATAGAAATAATCCGCGTCGGGCGTGAAGTCCGCTTTGTTGAGCTTCGGGATATAGGAGAAGGTCTTATCCGCCGAAGAAGCGACCGCTTTCACATCGCCGTACTTCTGCGCCTCGGCAAAGGCTTTCTTCGCCCACTGCCCGGTGATCACATAATCCGCCTTGCCGCTGCCATTCATAAAGTTGAGCGGGATGGCGGCGAACTGCGTGGATGCGCCGCCCTGCAAAAACAGAACCTTATAATTGTCAGGGATGTGCATCAGCTCACGAAGCAGCGCTTCCGCCCCCTTGATGATCTCGTCAAAGACCTTCGAGCGGTGGCTCATCTCCATAACGGACTGCCCGCAGCCGTGGTAATCGAGCATTTCCGATGCCGCTTTTTTCAAGACCTCTTCCGGCAGCATGGAAGGACCGGCGGAGAAATTGTAAACTCTGGACATAAAAATACCTCCGAATCATTTTTTCACTGTGCTTGCCATTATAGCAAAGCGCAAATAGAAAAGTCAATGAATTGACAAAAGAATAACAATCTTTTTTGTAAAAATTCCGTAAAATTGAAAAAGTTGTTCAAAAAATTAACAAAACAAGAGAGGCACAATCGTATTTCGTCGATTCTTTTCGCTTAACAAATGTTTCTGTTGCAGGAATCTAAAAAATACGATATAATCTATACTCAATCGTATATACGATTTTGAGCAGCTTTTACCTTTTGGAGTGAATACATATGAACCCTTTAGCTCGTGAAGAATTTACACTGCCCGCCGTCGCGCTGCGGGGGCTTGTGGTGTTCCCGGATATGACACTGCATTTCGACGTCGGCAGAAAACAGTCTGTCGCCGCCGTCAAGCATGCCATGCTCACCAAGCAGAATCTGTTTTTGGTAACGCAGACCGATTTGTCCGAAAAAGTGGACGGCGCAGACGCGCTCTTTAAGATCGGTGTTGTGTGTGAGATCAAACAGCTTGTGCGGCTGCCATCGGGGGATTACTACCGCGTGATGGCGCAAGGCGGTTTTCGCGCGCGGCTGTTGGAGCTTACCGCGCAAAAGCCCCATTTGACCGCACGGCTGCGACCGCTTGCCGACCGTGACCCGCGCACGGCGTCGCCTGCGGAGACGGAAGCGCTTATCCGCTATGCCAAAACGCTGTTTGAAGAGTACGCTATGCTCAATCAAAAGCTCTCTTCGGATCTGCTGCCCGCCGTGATGCGTATCCAAACACCGGGTAAGCTCGCCGATTTCATCGCGGGCAATTTGCCGCTGGAATTTGCGGACAAACAGGCTATCCTTGAAGAATTGCAGGTGCAGAGAAGACTTGAAAAGCTGTGCGTGCTGCTGGTGCATGAGATCGAGATGCTCGAAGCCATGGAAGAGATCGACGAGCGCGTGCAGGAGCAGATCGACGAAAACCAGCGGGAATACTATTTGCGCGAGCAGATGAAGGTGATCTCGCAGGAACTCGGTGACACGGAATCCTCCGTGAGCGAAGCACAGAAATACCGCGAAAAGATTTTGAAGCTGCATCTTGAAAAAGAGAGCGAGGATAAGCTCCTGCAGGAGTGCGACCGTTTTGCGCGCACGCAGCCGACTAGCCCCGAAAGCGCGGTGTCCCGCTCGTATCTCGACGCGGTGCTTGCGCTGCCGTGGGGAAAGTATTCAAAGGAGAATCTGAACCTTGACCGCGCGCGTAAGATCCTCGATAAAGATCATTACGGGCTGGAATCCGTTAAGGAACGTATTTTGGAATTTTTGGCGGTGCGAAGCCTTGCGGGCAACGCCAAGGGGCAGATCATCTGTCTTGCAGGACCTCCCGGTGTCGGTAAAACGTCCATTGCCCGTTCTCTGGCGCACGCCATGAATCGCAAATATGAGCGCATCTCCTTAGGCGGTGTGAATGACGAATCCGAGATCCGCGGGCATCGCAAGACCTATATCGGCTCCATGCCCGGCAGCATCGTTGCCGCACTCATGCGCGCCAGGACTGCGAACCCGCTGATCCTGCTTGATGAGATCGACAAGCTTTCGCGCGATTATAAGGGAGATCCCGCCTCTGCCTTGCTGGAGGCGCTCGACCCTGAGCAGAATAATACCTTCCGTGACCATTATATTGAGATTCCGTTCGATTTGAGCAAAGTTCTGTTCATCACCACCGCCAACGATACGAGCACCATTCCCGCGCCGTTACTGGATCGTATGGAGGTCATTGAGCTTTACAGTTATACGGCAGAGGAAAAATTCCAAATCGCAAAACGCCACCTCGTGCGCAAGCAGCTGGATGAAAACGGGATCAAACCCGCACAGCTTCGCATTGCAGATGACGCACTGCGCCTGATGATCGACGGCTATACGCGCGAAGCGGGCGTTCGCAAACTCGAACGCACCATTGCAAAAGTTATGCGCAAGGCGGCGGTTGAGATCGTCGGCGGCAAAACCGGAAAGATCACCGTGCATGCTTCCGACCTTGAAGCTCTGCTCGGGCCGCGTAAATTTAAACCGGATGACCTGATCGGAACGGATACCGTCGGTGTGGTTAACGGACTCGCTTGGACTTCGGTCGGCGGCGAACTCCTGAAAGTGGAAGCAGCCGTCATGGAAGGCACCGGGAAACTTGAACTAACCGGGTCTTTGGGCGACGTAATGAAAGAATCCGCCAAGGCGGCGTGCAGCTATATCCGCTGCCACGCGTACGAGTGGAATATTGACGATCAATTCTATAAGAATAAGGATATCCATATCCACTTCCCCGAGGGCGCCGTGCCCAAGGACGGGCCTTCGGCGGGTATTGCCGTTACTACGGCACTCGCCTCCGCGCTGTCGGGCTGCCCGGTGCGTGCAGACATCGCCATGACGGGCGAGGTCACGCTCACGGGCAGGGTGCTGCCCATCGGCGGGCTTCGGGAAAAGACTATGGCAGCTTATAAATCGGGGCTTCGCAGCGTGCTGATCCCGCACGAGAATCTGCCCGACCTTCGGGAGATCGACAAGGTCGTTGCCGAAGCGCTCGAATTTGTGCCTGTAACGGACGTTGCCGAGGTGCTGTCCCGTGCGCTGGTTCTGCCGAAAGAAGCAGAAGCGGTAGAGGAAGAGCCGCGTGCGCAGGTGCATCCCGTACTGCCAGCACCGCCAGTCGTTAAGCGCCGCCGTGCAGAGAAGAGGGGCGAGGAGCTTTCATGAATTTTAAAACAACGGAATTTGAAGCTGCTTTCGGGACACTCGCGCAGCTGCCGCGCTCCGATCTGCCCGAGATCGCTTTTGCGGGACGCTCCAACGTTGGGAAATCCTCTTTGCTGAACCGATTGTGTAATCGCAAAGCCTTGGCGCGCGTAAGCTCCGTGCCCGGCAAAACGGCTACGGTCAATTTTTATCGGACGGGCGACGTGCGGCTGGTGGATCTGCCCGGTTACGGTTATGCCAAAGTCCCGAAATCTGAAAAAAAACGCTGGGCGCAGCTTTTGGAAGGGTATTTCCGCACGAACCGCGACATTCGGCTTGTGGTGCAGCTTGTGGATATGCGCCACGAGCCTACTGCAGACGACGAGACCATGCTTGCATTTTTATCTGAGACAGGTCTTCCATTTGCTGTGGTACTGACGAAATGCGATAAGCTCAACAAAACGGCATATGCCGAACGTCTTTCGGCATTCCGGGCGCGCTTTTCCGAGCTCTCGCCCGAGCTTCTGATCCCGTTTTCCGCTGTTCGCGGCGACGGCGTCGAGGCGCTTTCGGCTGTGATAGAGAATTCTGTAAAACCGTGATATGGAGGAGTATATGACGAAGCAACCGTTTACGACCAAAGAAAAGTTAGAGGAGATCGCCGCGAAGTTCCCGACCCCGTTCCACCTGTATGACGAAGCGGGCATTCGCCGCAACGCGCAAGCGCTCAAGGACGCGTTTGCGTGGAACAAAGGGTTCAAGGAGTACTTTGCCGTAAAGGCGACTCCGAATCCGTTTTTGATTCAAATCCTGCGCGAATACGGCTGCGGGTGCGACTGCTCCTCGAAAACAGAGCTGATGCTTTCGAAAGCCATCGGTGCAGTGGGGGCGGACGTCATGTTCTCTTCCAACGACACGCCCGCCGAGGAGTTTCAATATGCCGCCGACATGGGCGCGATCATCAATCTCGACGACATCACACACATTGAAGTGCTTGAAAAAACGCTTGGGCGTTTGCCCGAACGTATCTGCTGCCGATACAATCCCGGCGGGGAGTTTAAGATCACCACAGACATCATGGACAACCCCGGCGAAGCGAAATACGGCATGACCACCGAGCAGATCTTTGAGGCGTTCCGCATCTTAAAGGCGAAGGGCGTCAAGGAATTCGGCATCCATGCGTTTTTGGCGAGCAACACCGTTACGAATGCGTATTACCCCGTGCTTGCCGGCGTTTTGTTCGATCTTGCGGTTCGGTTGCAAAAGGAAACGGGTGCAAATATCCGCTTTATCAATCTGTCGGGTGGTGTCGGCATTCCCTATCGCCCCGACCAAGAGCCCAACGACATCGCCGAGATCGGGAAAGGTGTCAAAGAGGTCTATGACCGCATCCTTGTGCCGGCGGGTATGGGCGACGTGGCGATCTTTACGGAGCTTGGCAGATTCATGATGGGCCCCTACGGTGCGCTGATTACCCGCGTTATCAATGAGAAGCATACCTATAAGGAGTACATCGGCGTGGATGCCTGCGCCGCGAACCTGATGCGTCCCGCCATGTACGGCGCATATCACCACATCACGGTCATGGGCAAGGAAAACGAGCCCGCGACCTGCACCTACGACGTGACCGGCTCGCTTTGCGAAAACAACGACAAATTCGCCGTGGACCGCGCGCTGCCGAAGATCGACATCGGTGACCTGCTTTATATCCACGACACAGGTGCGCATGGCTTTTCCATGGGCTATAACTACAACGGCAAGCTGCGCTCGGCGGAGATCTTGCTGAAAGAAAACGGGGATTTCGAGATGATCCGCCGCGCCGAAACGCCGAAAGATTATTTCGCCACGTTTGACTGCTTCCCAGAGTTTTACGAAAAGGTTTTGAACGCATAAGGTAAGGGATTGACATGGCGTTCACCCACCTGCATCTGCATACAGAGTACAGCCTCCTCGACGGCGCCTGCCGCCTCGGGGAGCTTTGTGCTGCCGCAAAAGAGCTGGGCATGACCTCGCTTGCCATGACCGACCACGGCAACATGTACGGTGCGGTCGAGTTTTATAAGGCGGCGAAAGCCAACGGCGTTAAGCCGATCATCGGCTGTGAGGTCTATGTCGCGCCGCGTAAGCTGACCGATAAAGTCCATGGGCTCGACTCCGAGCGCTATCACTTGGTACTCCTGTGCGAAAATGAGACGGGCTATAAAAACCTGATCCACATGGTGTCGCGTTCCTGGGTGGACGGGTTCTATGTCCGTCCGCGCGTGGACAAAGAACTGCTGGAAGCCCATCACGAGGGACTGATCGCCCTTTCGGCTTGCCTTGCGGGCGAGATCCCGCGCAAGCTTACGGCAGGCGACTTTGAGGGCGCAAAAGAAACAGCGCTTTGGTACAACCGCGTGTTCGGGCAGGGGAATTACTATCTCGAACTGCAGGATCACGGGCTGCCCGAACAGCAGGCGATCCTCCCGCAGCTTGTGCGCCTGTCGCAAGAAACGGGTATCCCGTGCGTCGCGACCAACGATGTGCATTATATTCATAAGTCCGACGCCAAAACGCAAAAGGTACTTATCTGTATCCAGACCAACCACACCATAGATGAGGACACGGGGCTGGAATTCTCTACAGACGAGTTCTATCTCAAATCCGAAGAAGAGATGCGTGAGCGTTTTGCCTTTGCGCCTGAGGCTTTGGAGAATACGGCTTTGATCGCCGAACGCTGTAATGTGGAATTTGAGTTCGGTAAAACGAAGCTGCCGCGCTTCGACGTGCCGAACGGTGAAGACCATTTCACCTATTTCCGCGGCCGCTGCTATGAGGGGCTTTGGCAGCACTGCGGGGAAAATCCGCCCGAAGCATATACCCAAAGGCTCGAACACGAACTGTCGGTTATTCGGGATATGGGGTATGTCGATTACTTTTTGATCGTAGCAGACTTTATTGCCTATGCGAAATCGCAGGGCATCCCCGTCGGGCCGGGGCGCGGTTCGGGGGCTGGCAGTCTTGCGGCATACTGTATGGGTATTACGGGCATCGACCCCATGCAGTACAACCTCATTTTTGAGCGGTTTTTAAATCCCGAGCGCGTCAGCATGCCGGATATTGACGTGGATTTCTGTTATGAGCGGCGCGAAGAAGTTATTGCCTATGTGATCCGAAAATACGGTGCCGACCATGTGGCGCAGATCGTCACCTTCGGTACAATGGCGGCGCGCGCAGCGGTACGCGATGTCGGGCGTGCGCTTGGGATGCCGTATAACACGGTGGACGGCGTTTCCAAACAGATCCCGCGTGAATTGGGTATTACCATTGATAAGGCGCTGCAAAAGAACAGCGAACTGCGCGCCATGTATGAACGGGATGAAAAAATTCGGGAGCTCCTTGACACGGCAAAGCGCGTAGAGGGGATGCCGCGCCACGCGTCCACACATGCGGCGGGCGTGGTGATCACCGACCGCCCCGTAAGCGAATATGTGCCGCTTGCGCGCAATGACGATGCAGTCGTAACACAGTTTACCATGACTGCCATAGAAGAACTTGGGCTTCTGAAAATGGATTTCCTTGGGCTGCGCACGCTTACGGTCATTCATGACGCAGAGCAGATGATCCGCGCGCATACGCCGGATTTTGATATTGATAAGATCCAAATGGACGATGCCGCGACGTATCAGATGTTTTCCAAAGGGCAGACCTATGGCGTGTTCCAGTGTGAATCAGCGGGCCTGCGCAGTGTCCTTACCAGATTAAAGCCGCGCAATCTTGAGGATATCATCGCGGTGATCTCCCTGTACCGGCCCGGCCCTATGGACTCCATTGACGATTATATTGCCAATCGCCACGATCCGAGCCGTATCCATTACAAAACCCCGCTTTTAAAGCCGATTTTGGATGTGACTTACGGCTGTATGGTCTATCAGGAGCAGGTTATGGAGATCTTCCGGACGCTTGCGGGGTATTCGTTCGGCAGGGCGGATATCGTCCGCCGCGCCATGTCCAAAAAGAAGCACAAGGTCATGGAGGAAGAACGGCACAATTTTATTTACGGGCTGAAAAACGAAGACGGTTCCACAGCGTGCTGCGGCTGCGTGGCAAACGGTATCGATGAAAAAACAGCAAACAGCATTTTCGATGATATGTCATCGTTTGCGTCGTATGCGTTCAATAAATCCCACTCCGCTGCCTATGCGGTCGTGGCGTACCGCACAGCTTACCTCAAGTGCCACTATCCGGGCGAGTTCATGGCGGCGCTCTTAACCAGCGTGATCGATGACGCGACCAAGATTTCCCTGTATATTGCCGACTGTATGCGCCTTGGAATCCGTACGCTGCCGCCGGATGTCAACCGCAGCGGGCAGTCCTTCACGCCGGAGGGGCGCGCCATTCGCTTCGGCTTGCTTGCGATTAAAAATTTGGGCAAGGGCTTTATTGCCGCCATTTTGGAAGAACGCGAAAAAAACGGCGCGTATACAAGCTTTTATGATTTCTGTAAACGTCTGTACGGTAAGGAGTTCAACAAGCGCGCCGTTGAGGGGCTTATCAAAAGCGGCGCGCTCGACGGCTTGGATCTCAACCGCCGCGAAATGCTGCAAAATCTACCAGTTGTAACTGCTTCGCTTGATGCGGAAAGCCGCCGCAATTTAGACGGCCAGTTGGACTTGTTTTCAATCGGACAATCCCAGCCCGTCTCTTTGGCGCCGGAATACAGCCGCTGTTCGGAATTCCCCGCCGAGGAGCTTTTGCAAATGGAAAAGGAAACGACGGGGCTTTACCTTTCGGGGCACCCGATGGCGGCATATGCGAAGCTTGCCGAAAAGCTGCACACGACCCCCGTTTCCGAGCTTTTAGAAGCGGAGGAGGACGCGGCGGACACACACCGCGACGGCAGCACGGTCACGCTGTTGGCGATTGTAACGGCTGTCAAGCGCAAGACGACGAAAAATGACGACACCATGGCGTTTGTCACGGTCGAGGACATTTACGGCAGCATCGAGCTTCTGGTGTTTCCGAAGGTGTATGCGCAGTATTCGCACCTGCTGACCGCGGGAAGTGTGATCTATGTGCGCGGACGGCTTTCCCTGCGAGAGGATGAAAGCCCGAAGGTTTTGCCCGACCGCATTTCTCCGCCGCCCGATGCAAACGCCGTCTCGCCGCAAACTTCCGCAGCGCCTGCACAAGCCGGGAAGGGCCAGCAGCAGCCGCTGCAGATTCGGCAGGGGCTTTTTTTGCTGATCGATTCTGCAAACAGCGCGCAGGATAAAAAGGTCAAAAACCTGCTTTCGATTTTTGAAGGGCAGATCCCCGTGTATCTTTGTTACAACGATACGCGCAAAAAATTTGTGACCTCCCGCGGGACGGACTTAAACGAGCCGCTTTTGTCGGAATTGCGCCGCCTGCTCGGGGAAAAAGGCGTGCTTCTGCGCTGAACCGCCGTCGAAAAAACAGGAATTACTTGACAACCGCGCGGATTCGTGTATTATATAACAGCGCCTTATTCTTTGCGCTTTCGGCGCAGGAAATTCAATTTGTTCGCATGGGCTTTGCCCATTTCCATAAATATATCATGAGGTGACGAAAGATGAAAACGATCGGTGTTTTGACAAGCGGCGGCGACGCGCCGGGCATGAATGCTGCGATCCGCGCAGTGGTGCGCTCCGGCTGTGAAAACGGTTTCCGCGTGATGGGCATTCGCCGCGGCTACAACGGGCTGATGTACGGCGATATGTACGAAATGAATTTGAGAAGTGTCTCCAATATCATCAACCGCGGCGGCACGATCCTGTATTCCGCGCGCAGCCCCGAATTCAAAACCGAAGAAGGTATGCAGAAAGCCATCGACGTCTGCAAAGAGGTCAATATGCAAGGGATCGTCGTCATCGGCGGCGACGGTTCTTTCCGCGGCGCACGCGACCTTTCGCTGCGCGGCGTACCCTGTGTCGGCATCCCCGGCACGATCGACAACGACATTGCCTGCTGTGATTACACGATCGGTTATGATACAGCCATGAACACGGTCATGGAAATGGTCGACCGTCTGCGCGACACGTCCGAATCCCATGACCGCTGCTCGGTCGTGGAGGTCATGGGCAGAAAAGCGGGGTATATCGCGCTCAACTCCGGAATTGCCTGCGGTGCGACCACGATTCTGATCCCCGAAGTGCCGTTTGACTTTGAACGTGATGTGATCGAGCGCATGCGCCGCACGCAAAAAGCGGGCAAGCGCCATTTCATCATCATCGTTGCCGAGGGCGTCGGCGGCGTGCAGGAAATGGCAGAGCGCATCCAGCGGGAAACGGGCGTGGAATCCCGCGCCACGATCCTCGGCCATGTGCAGCGCGGCGGTTCGCCCACGGTGCGCGACCGCGTTGCCGGCAGCCAGATGGGCTATCGGGCGGTCGAGCTTCTGAAAGAGGGCACGGGCAACCGTGTCGTTGCCATGCAAAAGGATCAAATCGTGGACTTCGACATTTTCGAGGCGCTGAACATGAAAAAGACCATTGATCTTGATCTGTACCGCGTCGCGCACGAGATCTCCATCTGATGCGCAATATCGTTCTGATCGGCATGCCCGCCAGCGGCAAAAGCACTGTCGGCGTCCTGCTTGCCAAAACGCTCGGCGTTGGCTTTTGTGATACGGATCTGCTCATCCAGCAGCGCGAACACCGCCTTTTGCAGCAGATCATTGACGAGGACGGCATTGAGGCCTTTCTCAACGCGGAACGCGATGCGATTTTGTCGCTTGATTGTTCCGACATGGTCATTGCCACGGGCGGCAGCGCCGTTTTCCGCGCGGCGGCCATGCAAAAGCTCAAGGCAAGCGGCGTTGTGGTGTTTTTAGACGTTCCGCTTGACGAAGTGGAAAAAAGGCTTCAAAACATCAAAACGCGCGGCGTGGCGGCGAAGAAGGGCGAGAGCATCGCCGAGATATACAATGAGCGTCTGCCGCTTTACCGAACATATGCCGATATAACCGTTTGTGTGCATTCCGGTACCCCGGAAGATGCCGTTGGCGAGCTGCTTGCGGCTTTGCAAAAAAACGGCAGAATCGGCAATCCGAGCGATTAAAATTTAAAATTCTGCAAAAAATAGACTTTACGGCTGACTGAAAATTATTTCGGTCAATTTCAGCCGTAAAGTCTTTTTTTACCGCAAATAAAGCGGCTTGATTCGCATACAGTATTAGTGCGGCCGCAAGGTCGCGTGCGGAGGTGAAAAATGAAGAAGCTCTTCCATTTTTTCAGCCTTTTCGGCTTATGTATCGCCTCTGTCATCTTTGCATTCGTGTTATTCGGCGAGATCACCATTCCCGACAGCATCCAGCTTTTGGAAAACGAAGAGATCCATGTCAACGGCATTTACTCGTTGAAGAGTTCGCAAGAAAGGGAAAACGATGCTTCTGCGGCCTCGGTAGCTTCGGTCTCTTCCGAAACACCCGGAAGCTATACGGTGGAGGTCTCTGTCTTTAACACGATCCCGGTCAAATCCTCGACCGTCACGGTCAGCAAACGGCAGTATGTCGTGCCCAGCGGCGACATTTTCGGTGTCAAGATCTATACAGACGGCGTTCTGATCGTCGGCATGGACGATGTGTTTACGGCAAGCGGCGCTGTGAATCCTGCAAAGGATGCAGGACTTGAGATCGGTGATGCCATACTTGCTGTGGACGGCAAGACCGTAGATACGACTGAAGCGCTTACTAAAGCGCTGCACAGCGGCGCACAGCAAGTATGTGTACAAGCACGGCGCGGCAGCGAGACTTTTGAGACCGTTTTGGCACTTGCAGTTTCTGAAAACGACGGCAGCTTAAAAGCCGGGCTCTGGGTGCGTGACAGCACCGCAGGTGTAGGCACCATGACCTTTTATGACCCGGAAACCGGTGTGTTCGGCGGGTTGGGTCACGCCATATGCGACTTGGATACCGGCACGGTCATGCCCTTAAAAAGCGGCGTCGCGGTGGAAACGGTCATCAGCGGCTGTTACAAAGGCAGTGCCGGTGTCACGGGCGAGCTGTGCGGCGTGTTTCAGGAGAAAACGCTCGGTGAGCTGTATGCAAACTGCGATGCCGGCGTTTACGGATGCTTAGCAGAGTTTGACACCTCTGCGGTATCTTTGCCTGTCGCCACAAAAAACGAGGTGAAAACCGGATACGCGCAAATCATTTCCACGGTTGACGACTCGGGACCACACTATTATGATGTTCAGATCGTTAAGGTTTACCCGAATTCTGATGAGAACGGTAAAAATATGATCGTTGAAGTCACGGATGAGGATCTGATTGCGAAAACGGGCGGTATCATCCAGGGGATGAGCGGCAGCCCGATCATTCAAGACGGGATGCTCGTCGGTGCGGTGACCCATGTGTTCGTCAACAATGCGCTTCAAGGGTACGGCATTTTTGCAGAAACCATGCTCAAAGAATCCCAATCCGTGGAAACGGCAGAGCTTGAGCAAGAGGCAAGGGCGCAGGTGGCTTAGGGTGTGCGGTGCGCGGTACCGCGCACCCTTTGTTTTTACAGAAAAATCGTTGCATGCCGCGTGGTTTGGCTGTTCCTGTTTGATCACGGATTTTTTTGCGTGATTTGCAAATTTCTACTTGCCAAATAATACCATATATGGTAAAATATGGCAGAAATCAAAACAGGAGGTTGTTTTCATTGGAAAAAACATTGAAAATTTTGTTTACGGAGGAGCAAAACAGTTTCGGCCGCAGCTGCACGCAGGCACTCAAAGGCAAAGGATTTGACGTTAAGCTGACGCCGAAAAACGGCACGGAGGTATTGCGACTTGTACAAAGCGAGCAGCCTGACGTGTTGATCATGGATGCGATCATGGCTTCGATCGATGCGCTTGGTGTGTTGAATCAGCTAAAGAAAAACCCATCAAAAAAACGTCCGATCATCATGGTGATCTCAGGTGTAGACAACCAGCGCTTTGAAAATGAGGTGCTGCAGGCCGGTGCGGATTACTATTTTCTCAAACCTTTTGATGTGCAGATGCTTGTAGAACGTGTTGCGATGATGACATCCTGGCAGCTTTCGGGCGGGAAAATGGATGTAGCGGCATCGCCACATATCAGCGACTCGGAACTGGAAGTGCTTGTCAGCGATATTATGCGTCAGATCGGTGTTCCCGCACATATCAAAGGCTATCAGTATCTGCGCGAGGCGATCATCCTCTCCATCCACGATACGGAAATGATGAATTCCGTAACAAAGGTGTTATACCCGACGGTCGCCAAACGTTTCTCCACAACCTCCTCACGGGTGGAGCGCGCGATTCGCCACGCGATCGAAGTCGCCTGGGATCGCGGCGATGTAGACGTGCTCAGCTCGTATTTCGGATATACCATTCAGAATTCCCGCGGCAAGCCGACCAATTCGGAATTTATTGCCATGATCAGCGATAAAATGCGGTTGCAGTTAAAAATCGCCTGATTTTACATCAAAGAAAATCCCGCCTCGTACTGTTTTTTCAGTACGGAGCGGGATTTTTATCTTGCACATTATAATTTTGCGGGTTCGTTTGAGCATTCCAATGTAATTTTTTCGGCAATCTTTTGTAGTTGTTCCACACTCTCCAGCATACTTAGGTCTTTGCGATAGGCGGCGGCGCCGCGGATGCCTTTTACATACCATGCGGCGTGCTTGCGCGCTTCGCGAATGCCGATGCGTTCCCCCTTGTATTCGCAGATCTTTTGCACGTGCGCGCACATCACGCGCATGCGTTCTTCGACCGGCGGATCGGGGAGCAGCGTACCGTCGCGTAAGTACGCATCGATCTGCTCAAAGACCCAGGGCCGCCCGAGCGCACCGCGCCCGACCATTAAAAAGTCGCAGCCTGTTTTCGACAGCATTTCGGCAGCCGACGGGCCGTCCGTGATGTCGCCGTTGCCGATCACGGGAATTTTCACGCTTTGCTTGACTTGCGCAATGTGTTCTAAGAGCACGGGCGGCGCATACATCTGCTGCCGTGTCCTGCCGTGCACGGTGATCGCCGCCGCCCCGGCCTGTTCGGCGCGCTGTGCCATTTCCACTGCATTGAGATGTTCTTCATCCCAGCCGATACGGATCTTGACCGTCACGGGCACATCGCCGCATGCGCGCGCAACGGCTCTGACGATCTTTTCGGCAAGCGGCGGATCGCGCATCAGTGCTGCACCCCCGCCGTTTCCCGCGATCTTCGGCGCGGGACAGCCCATGTTGATGTCCACAAACTGCGGATGCATTTGTAAGACCGTCTCCACGCTTTGTGCCATGATCTCCGGGTCGCTTCCGAAGATCTGCACGCCTGCGGGGCGCTCAAGATCCGAAAGCTGCATGAGCGACTTCGATTTTCGGTCGCCCATGGAGACACCTTTCGCGCTGACCATTTCCGATACCGTGTACGCCGCACCGAAGCCGACGCATAACTCGCGGAATGCGCGGTCCGCTACACCCGCCATAGGCGCGAGCGCGGCAAAGCCGTTTAGTTTCGTGTTTCCGATCTGCATGGTTTTCATCCGTTCCGTTTGCCTGTCTGTTTCGGCAAACACCAGCAGTATACCACACTTTATTTTGGCACACAACCGAAAAATCCCGTGCATTTCATCAGGACATATGGTATATTAAATACAGACAAGCATTTTGTGTGCAGAGGTGATTTCCATGAAGCTGCTTGTGCTCGACGGCAACAGCATATTCAACCGTGCGTTTTACGGCATCAAGCTATTGACGACGAAGGACGGACGGTATACCAACGCGATCTACGGGTTTATGAATATTCTTCTGAAACTGGAGGAGGACATCGCGCCCGACGCGGTGGCGGTCACGTTTGATTTGAAGGGACCGACCTTTCGCCATAGGCTTTACGATGGCTATAAAGCGACGCGCAAGGGCATGCCGCCGGAGCTTGCCGAGCAAATGCCCGTGCTCAAAGAGCTTTTGACAGCGCTCGGCTATAAGATCGTCACAAAAGAGGGATATGAAGCGGACGACATCATCGGGACGCTGTCCGCCCATGTCGGCGCGGAAAATTTCTGTTATATCGCTACGGGCGACCGCGACAGCCTGCAGCTGGTGCGTGATAACGTGCAGGTGCTGCTTGCGTCCACTAAGGCGGGGCGTTCCGAAACAACCGCCTATGACGTCGCGCGCGTGCGCGAGGAATACGGCGTTTCCCCGCGGCAGATGATCGATATCAAAGCCCTCATGGGCGACAGCTCCGATAATATCCCTGGCGTTGCGGGCGTCGGTAAAAAGACGGCGGAGGATCTGATCCAACGGTTCGGGACGCTGGACGAGCTTTATGCGTCGCTGGATTCCGCGGATATCAAGCCCGGCGTGCGGCAAAAGCTGCAAAACGACAAGGATATGGCGTATTTAAGCTATAAGCTCGGTACGATCGATTTGGATGTGCCGGTGGACACCAACCCGGAAGCCTACCGAAAAGACGCGCCAAGCGAGCAGGAGGCGACGGCGCTGCTCGTCTCTCTGGAAATGTTCAAGATCCTCGAAAAGCTGCATTTTGACGGCACGCCGAAGCCTGCCGAAGCAGCCGAGCCTGCGGAAAATCTGGCGTTTGTAACAGGACTGCCCGACCGAAAAGAGCTGCTGGTCGGCGGCAGTGTGTATTTTGCGCTTGACGGGCAAATCGTATATTTTCGAACGCCGCAGGCAGTCACAGCGGTGGATCTTGAGGATTCTAAGCAGAAGGTCGAATTTTTGTCTCTTCTTGCAGACGGCGACGTGCCGAAATATGTCTATTCCTCCAAAGAGGTGTTTGCATTTGCCTTCCAAAACGGCGCCGAGGCACAGAACATCTGCATGGATGTGACCCTTGCCGCTTATCTTTTGAATCCCAACGCCAAGGACTACGACCTGTCCCGGCTCGCGCAGGAATATTGCCCGCGCACTGCTTCTGTCGAAACAGACGACCAAACGGCGAACGCCTGCGCCAATCTGCCGGCGCTTTGCGAAAAGCTGGCGGTGCGGCTGGAGGCGTGCGGGCAGACCGAATTGTTGCAGAATATGGAGATCCCGCTTGCCGAGGTGCTCGCCTCGATGGAACGCGTCGGCGTTCTGGTGGACAAGGCGGGTATCGAGCGATTTTCCGAAATGCTCACCGGTAAGATCGATGCGGCGCAGGCGCGCATTTACGAGCTTGCGGGTGAGGAATTCAACATCCATTCGCCCAAGCAGCTTGGCGAGATCTTATTTGAAAAGCTGCATCTGCCTGCCAAAAAGAAAACCAAGACCGGCTATTCCACGAATGCGGAGGTGCTCGAAGGGCTTGCCGACGAGTACGAGATCGTGCGCCGTATTTTAGAATATCGTACGCTTACAAAACTCAAATCCACCTATTGCGACGGGCTTTTGAAGGTGATCGGCGAGGACGGACGCATCCATTCAAGCTTCAACCAGACCGAAACGCGCACGGGACGCATCTCTTCCGCGGAGCCGAACCTGCAAAATATCCCTGTCCGGCAGGAGCTTGGTCGGGAAATGCGCCGGTTCTTTATGGCGGGCGAGGGGAATCTTCTTGTGGACGCGGACTATTCACAGATCGAGCTGCGCGTGCTTGCGGATATTGCGGATGACAAAACGATGATCGACGCATTCAATGCAGACACGGACATTCACACGGTCACCGCCTCGCAGGTGTTCCATATGCCGCCGCAGATGGTCACGCCTTTAATGCGCAGCCGCGCCAAGGCGGTCAACTTCGGCATTGTCTACGGCATCGGCGCGTTTTCCTTAAGCAAGGACATCGGCGTGACGCGCGCCGAAGCGGATAAATATATCAAAGATTATCTTCACCACTACGCCGGTGTGAACCGCTATATGGAGCAGGTCGTCGCGCAGGCAAAAAAGGATGGTTATGTGACCACGCGATTTGCGCGCCGCCGGTATTTGCCGGAGCTTGCTTCCTCCAACGCCATGCTGCGCGCGTTCGGTGAACGTGTGGCGCGCAATATGCCCATCCAGGGCACGGCGGCGGACATCATCAAAATCGCCATGATCCGTGTCTATCGAAGATTAAAAGAAGAAAATATGCGCGCAAAGCTCATTTTGCAGGTGCATGACGAACTGATCGTAGAAGCGCCCGAGGCGGAAGCGCAAAAGGCGGCGCAGATCGTCTCGCGCGAAATGGAAAATGCATGTGAAATGAAAGTGCGCTTGAAAAGTGACGCCAACATTGGTAAAACCTGGTATGATGCAAAGGGATGACACAATGTTTCACGTGATTTTTGTCTGTACGGGCAACACCTGCCGCAGTCCCATGGCGGCGGGCTTGTTCCGTTTGTATTTGCAAAATATGGGACTGCAGGACTGTGCCAATGTAGAAAGCGCCGGGCTTGCGGCAGCGGTGGGTTCGCCGCCGTCGGAAAATGCCGTCAAAGCGGCGGCAGGCTTTGGCGCGGATATTGCTGCGCACCGTTCACGACCGCTGACAGGTGCGGATCTAACGCCCGATACGCGCTTTGTATGTATGACGGCGCAGCATGCCGCCGTGCTGCGCAGCGCGGGCGTTTTGCCCGAACATATTTTGTCTCTTTCCGTTTCCGACCCCTTCATGGGGGATGAACAGGTGTATATGCGCTGTGCCAAGCAGTTAAGCGATGCTATGCCGAGAGTATTTCGTTTTGTGTTCGGCTGCGACGGCGTGCGGCGTATGCAGCCGTGTGATGCGCAGGCGGCTGCTGCTATAGAGCGGGCGTGCTTTGCGCATCCATGGAGCGAAACCGCGCTGCGCGAATCGCTTGAAAACCCGAATGCCTGCTTTTTCCTGCTGACTGCGGACGGCCGCCCTGCGGGATACATCGGTGCGGACAACATTTCGGGTGAGGTGTATATGAACAATCTCGCCGTCCTGCCCAAATTTCGCCGCCGCGGCTTTGGCAGGCTGCTTTTATCGGCGCTTGTGACATACGCGCGCACGCAGAAAGCGGTGTTTGTGACTTTAGAGGTTCGGGAGAGCAACACCCCTGCCGTTTCGCTGTACCGAGCGCTTGGTTTTCAGCAGACAGGTGTGCGTAAAAATTTTTATCGAGACCCTACGGAAGACGCTTTGATTTTGACGCTTTCTATGGATAAATCGCAAGTTTAGCAGTTTTGTAACGTTTTTAACCATTTGTAACTTGCTCTTTTCGACAAAGCCTATATAATATGAACAGAGGCAGAAATTTGTCGAAGGATAGGGTTTAGTATGCAGGTTGTTAATCAAAACAAAATTCTGCGCGTGGCGCTTGCCGTATTTGCGGTAGTGATCATTGCGCTGTCCGTGGCGTTGACGGTGTTTTCCGTAAAAAATGACCGGCTTTCCGAAAACGGCGCACAAGCGGGCGAAGCTTATGAGAGTCTTTCCGAAGCGCTCGGTAGCGAGCAGTCGGCGCGTGCACAGGAGGCGTCCTCCTATCAAGCACAGATAGACGCGCAAAACGAGGCGCACCAAAGCGAAAAAGATGCGCTGGAGCAAACGATCGCCGATCTTAACCGCCAGATCTCCATCAAGCGAGCCGCGACCACGCAGCCGCCCGTTACGCAAAGCCCCGCCGTGCAGACGGGAAC
>UQZS01000027.1 GCA_900545625.1 uncultured Oscillospiraceae bacterium
ATTGCAGTTTCCTCCAACTTTAAATTTTAGATTTTCTGCAATATACCGTACCGATTGTCTTTACCACTTGTTTTCAAAACCTTCGTTATGGGACCTCATCATTTGGAGACGCTGCTTTTCTTTTTATAGAAAGCGCAGTTCGTCAAACACTTTCCCGCGCAGGTGTTTGGCGGGATAGCCGCACGAGCGAGCGGCGTTTGATAAAATAGATGATCAACAGCGGCACGTCGGCGAGCATCCACGCCATAGGCCCCGCCAGGCAGACGGCAGGGAATCCGAATCGACCTGCGAGCACAAACGCGACCAATACGCGGCCGACCAGCTCCGCAGTTCCTGCAAGCACGGAGGTGTAGCCGTAGCCGAGCCCCTGCAAAAAATTGCGGAATACAAACAGCACCGCCAGCGCCCAGTAAAAACAGGCAAGCGTGCGCAGATAGGTTTCGGCAAGCGGCAGGATCTGTGCGGCGGAATCGTTCAAAAACAACGCGCACACACTGCGGCCGCAGAACCACAAAAACAGCGAAGCGGCCACGGAAAGGGCAAGGTCCAGCAGAAAAATGCGCCGTACGGAATAGAGGATGCGGCTGTACTGTTTTGCGCCGCGGTTCTGTGCGGTGAAAGTCGAAAGTGCGACACCGAGCACCGACATGGTCACGTTGACAATGTTTTCCGCACGGCTGCCGGCGGTGACGGCGGCAACGGCGTGTTCGCCGAAACGGTTGACCGCACTTTGCAGGATCATAGACCCTACCGCCGTGACCGAAAGCTGCAGCGCCATGGGGATCCCCATGGAAAGCAGTGCGCGGCAGACCGCGCGGTCGGGGAGCAGGTCGGATTTTTGGATATGCAGCTCCGGGTGCGCGCGCCGGATCAGAACGGCACACAGCAGCACCGAGACGCCGTTGCCGATCGCGCTTGCTACGGCAACGCCGGCAATGGTCCAGTGCAGCACAAGCACGAAAAACAGATCGAGCGCCACGTTGACAAGAGAAGATAAGATCAAAAACAGAAGCGGCGAACGGCTGTCACCGAGCGCGCGCAGCATGGCAGCCATCATGTTGTACAGCATCATAAAGACGATGCTGCAATACAGGATGACCGCATAGGTGTTCGCGTCCTCCAAAATACTTTCCGGCGTATCAATGAGCCGCAGCAGCGGGCGCGAGAGGCTTAAAGCGACAGCGGTGAGTACGGCGGAAAGCGTCAGCGACAGGAACAAAGCATTGCCGAAACACTTTTTGACGCGGGGGAGATCTCCCGCACCGTAGCTTTCCGCTACGGGGATGGCAAAACCGCTTGTCAGCCCGAATGCAAAGCCGACGAGCAGAGAGTTGACCGGTCCCACCGCGCCCACGGCGGCGAGCGCCGAGGAGCTGACAAAGCGACCGACCACTAAGGAATCCGCAATATTGTAAAACAGTTGAAAGACGTTGCCGAGCATCAACGGAAGGGAAAAGCGGAGTACCGCTTTTACGGGGCTGCCCTTAAGCATATCGACGCGCATGCTGCACGCCCCCTTTTGCCGTGTTTTCCCAGAATCTTAGCACCGCATTTTTACAAAGTCAAGGCTTTTTCGACAGAAAAGGGTATACGGCTGAATTTTGTAAAACGCGCTTAAAATGCTTGTAACATTTTTTGAAATTTGGTATAATTATATAAATTCTTTCCGGGGAGGCGCAATATGTACAGGCTGATTGACCATAAGGAAGAGATCAACCGTCTGCTGTCGCGCTACGGCGTGAAGTTCGGCATCTACAAAAACAACGAATTTCACGAACGGCTGTTCCCGTTTGACCCCATCCCGCGTATTTTGACTAAAAATGAGTTCGCCTTTCTTGAAAAGGGGCTTCGCCAGCGCGTCCATACGCTCAACCTGTTTCTAAACGACATTTACGGCAAAAAGCAGATCTTAAAAGACGGCGTGCTGCCTGAGGATTTCGTATATCTTTCCAAGGGCTTTCTGCCGCCGTGCGAAAACATCGCCCCGCCTGAAAGGGTCTACAACCATATTTCGGGCATCGATCTTGTGCAGGGGAAGGATATGGCTTGGTATGTGCTCGAGGACAATTTGCGCATCCCCTCGGGCGCGTCGTACCCAATGATCGCGCGCGACCTGTGCCGCCGCGCCGCGCCCGATACATTTGAAACGAACGCCGTGACCGACAACCGTGATTACGGCAAGCTCTTAAAGCGCGTGCTTGACGATGTGAACGTCGGCGGCATTGACGTGATCTTAACGCCCGGGCGTTACAACTCCGCCTTTTTCGAGCACTCCTATCTCGCCGAGCAGACGGGCGCGGTGTTCGCCATGCCGCAGGATCTGTTCGTGGAGGGCAATGTGCTGTATTACAGCGAATACTCCGGCGAACGGCGCAGGGTGGGCACGGTTTACCGCCGCATCTCCGACGAATACATCGACCCCATGACCTTCTTGCCCGATTCGCTTTTAGGCGTGCCGCATCTCCTGGACGCTTACCGTGCGGGCAATGTCGCGGTCGTTAACGCGCCGGGCAACGGCGTGGCGGACGATAAGGGGATCTATTACTTTGTTCCCGAGATGATCCGTTACTACCTCGGCGAAGAGCCGATTTTACAAAACGCACCGACGTATCTGCCGTATTATGAAACGGACCGCGCCTATGTGCTTGAGCACCTCGAGCGCTTAGTTGTCAAGGATGTGTCCGAAGCGGGCGGCTACGGCGTGGTGTTCGGAAGTGACCTGACCAAAGACGAACGGCAAAAGCTTGCCGATGCGATCCGGGAAAACCCGCGCCGCTTTATCGCGCAGGAGGTCGTAGATTTCCGTGAGCTGACCGTTGCCGAAGCGGGGCAGGTGACGACCCGCAAGGCGGATCTGCGCGCGTTTGTTTTGTATGGGAAAGAGATCACGGTCTGGAAAAGCGGCCTGACGCGTTATGCGCGTGAGGCAGGCTCGTATGTGGTCAATTCTTCGCAGGGAGGAGGCTTTAAGGATACATGGGTATTATCTCGATAAAATCCACCGACAATCTGTTCTGGCTCGGCCGGTATGTGGAACGGGTGTTTACCACGCTTAAAATGTTTTCCGAATGCTACGACGTGCTCATCGACGTGGATGAAAACGCCTATATCGCTTTCCTGCAAAAACTCGGTATCCCCAACACCTATGCCTACAAAGCCGATTTTATCACGAATTTCCTGTTTGATGAGAACAACCCCAATTCGGTTTTGAGCACGTTGCTTTGCGCTTACGACAATGCCGTGATGATGCGCAATGAGATCAGCAGCGAAACCATGTCCTATATCCAGCTCGCGGTCAACGCCATGCAGCGCGGCAAGGAGAGTTCCGCGCCCATGCTCAAGCTCCAGGAGGTCTTTGACTGCATTTTTGCCTTTTGGGGGTCTGCAGATGACTACGTCGAGTCCGAAACGACCCGCAACATCCTGAAATTCGGCAGAAGCGTGGAACGCCTCGATCTGTATACGCGCTTTTCGCAGCCCGCAGCGCTCATCCGCAAGGAATTCAGTATTCTTTTGAACCGCCTTTATAAGGTTGGTGTGGACTGCAACCTTTCCGCCGTTGATACGCTGATGAAGATCATCCTCGAAAAGGACGACCTTGAAGCAGACAAAGCGATCATTCAAACCGAGCTCTCGCGGCTGTTCGTCACAACGCCGCCCGATTACTACGCATAGGAGAGAGGCTTATGCAGCGCGTGGAGTTTTCCTATTCCATGAAAATTGAATTTTCCGCGCCCGTGGTGCGGCACTGCTTTTCGCTGCGGTGCCTGCCTTTTAACAACGAGTGGCAGCGCATCCGGGAGCTGTTCATCGACGTTTCACCGCACAATGTATTGACGGAGACCGCCGACGGCTTCGGCAACCGCATTCTTACAGACCGCATCACCGAGCCGCACACGCTGTTTTCCGTGTATGTCAACGGGATCGCGGAGATCGATCTGACCGCAGCGGAAGCGGAGCCGTTAAACGGGATCTACAAATATCCGTCGCAGCACACCGCGTGCGGCCCGCTTTTGGCGGCGCTCGCCGGGGAACAGCGCGCCGCCTGTGCCGATAAATCTCCGACCGAGAAAGCCAAGCTGCTTATGGAGGCGCTGCGCGCACGGTTTTCCTATAAAAGCGGTGTAACACGTGTTGAGACCACCGCCGAAGAAGCCCTCGAGCTCGGACAGGGCGTGTGTCAGGATTATGCGCATATCCTGATCGCGCTCTGCCGCGCGCTCGGTGTGCCGGCGCGCTATGTGGCAGGCATACAGGAGGGGACGGGCGAGACGCACGCGTGGGTCGAAATCTATGACAACGGGTACTGGGTCGGCATAGACCCAACCAACGACAAAATGGTGGATGAGCGTTACCTGAAGCTCAGCCACGGGCGCGATTTTGCCGACTGCGGTATCAACCGCGGGCTGTTTATCGGCGGCTGTACGCAAAAGCAGACGGTGGAAGCCTCAGTGCGCGTGCTGTGAACCGGCACCAAATAAAATGGCTGGCAAGACGCCCCGCAGCATATGCTGCGGGGCGTCTTTACGTCGTTTATACCGTGATCAGAACACGTTTGGTTGGTTTTTCGCAATGCCGGCTTTCACACTTTCGGGCATATCCTCCGCGTGGACATACATTTTGGAATAGGTGCCGTCTGCATAGCTGAGAATGACCACATAATCCGTGGGCTTCAGCGTTGCGCGCAGGGTCGCTTTTGAAACGATGGACTGCATCGTCGCCGCGTCCGTGGCCTTATAGATCACAGGCACTTCACTTGCGTCCATATATTCCCATTCGCCGGTGAACTCCGCAAAGTGATCTTCGGTGCTGCTCATCCCTGTAAAGGAACAGGCAAAGTCTTCCCGATAAGAGGTGACATAGTCATCCAGATACGAATCCAAAAACTGCTCTGAGACCTGTGTGCCGTATACGGCGGTCAGCTTCTTATCCGCCGTCAGTGCGCCGCCATAGCCCGCGTCACGAAGCACCTGTAAGGTGTTTGCCATATCCTCGGTGATGAAAAATTCAGGCAGCGCCGCACTCGGCGTTTTTCCAAAGAATTCATTTTCCGATACGGTAACGGTTTGGGCGTACATTTCGCCGGGGGAAGCATAAGTGACTGCCGTGGCGCTGTTCGGTTCTTCGTCAAGCCCTTCTTCCGGCAGCAGCTCGAAGCTCAAAAGCCCCAGCGTCTTGCCGTTGTAATGGTTCTCGGGAGTTTGCGCCGAAAGATCGCGGTAGAGCGCGTCTATGAGCGCCGCACGCTGCTCGGTCGTGAGCGACAGCCTTGTCTGGGTGCTCAACGTGCCGTTGTAAAGGCGAATGTCATCGCTTTCCCGTACCGCACGGATATAGCGGTAGCTTTCAAAAGCTTCCATTTCGCTGTCTGAGACGATGCTGCCGTTTACAGTATTGCCCTTTGGAACGGGGACCTTTTCATAGCTGTCCTTGAAGATGCGATCCAGTACGGACTGCCGATAATCGGTCTCATCTGCTTTGGCCAATTCGTTGAGGAGCTCGTCGGATACACCGTAGTAATTGCGCAGCACCTCGCTGCCGTCTTTCAGTACATACACAATTTTGATCGACACGGGACGGATGCCGTTATAGTCGTTGTCCGGAACGGTCGGCTGTGTTCTGCCTGCCGCGACGAGCTTTTCGTGGATGCCGCGGACAAAGTCGATGTCCTTTGCCGTCTCATATTTGCCGACGGGCAGGGTGTTCGGGGAATCGAAGCCGCTGAACGAGAACGAAAATTCATCCGCCTTGGATGTATCGGAATAATCGGTCTGTACGGCTGTGATTTTCGCGTAACTGACTTCGTCGGTCGCCGGGATCTTGTTGGCAGCACCGAAATAGCCCGTCGCGAAGAACACGAAGATCAGTGCGGTTATGCACAGCTGGATGGGCAGCGCCACAAGCGATTTCGCAAACAGCCGCAGATTGCGCAGAAGCATAAGGTATAAAAGCGCAAACAATACCGCAAATACGACCGCCCCTACGATCAGGGCCAGCGCCATTCCGTTGTTTTCCAAAGCGGAATACGCGGTCACAAAGCCGAAGAAGGCGACAAGGAACGTACCGATGAAATTAAGCACCTTGTTTTTGCCGATGAAGCCGCCGATCTCCGCCTTGCGGCGCTTATAGGCAAACATCCCACCGACAAACAGCACCGCTGTCGCCGCAAGCCACAGGCAGATGGGCAGGAAATTCGGCGCGACCCAATCCATCAGCTCGCCGTTATTCACATTCATGACCTGCCCTTTTTGGTTGGCGCAGGTGTAAGTGTAAATGCCGTCTGAGAAAAAGCGCAGCGGATTGACTGCGCCGAAAGAACGCGCGAGGCTCTGTGTCGTGTCCAGTCCGTTATAGCTGTAAAGGCTGTCAAAATTGCTGCCCAGCGGCGTGCCGAGCACCAGCGTTTTGATGAGTTTTTCTAAAGAGCTGAACAGGATCTCAGGTGTAAGCAGCAAAATGCCGGAGAACAGCACGCCCTCAAATGCCGTGCCGACGGTGGTGAACACCAGCGCCGTGAGGGTATAGGAAAATGCCGATACGGCGAACAGTCCCAAAAGCAGATAGAAAAACGCCGTGATCATATATTTGTTTACACCGAGCACTGCGATGTTTGCAATGAGAGACACTGCCAGCGGCAGCGCAACGGATACGGCAATAAGCGTAAGCCCCGAAAGGTATTTCGCCGAAAAGAGCTTTGTGCGCTTGATACCGAGGCTGTAATACACGTTGACCGTTTTCTTGCCTGTAATGAAGCGGAAGGTCACGATGCCGAACAGCAGTCCGAGACCTAAAAGCCCTACAATGATAAAGTAACGGAAGATACCCATCATTTCCGGGGACGGTCCAAAAAGGAAGCTGTAAAGCTCCTTATAGTTGATCGTGCTGACTTCCCCGGTCTCAAAGTTCGTTGAAGTCGTATCGCGGAAAGTCATAATGGGCATTATGCAGTAAAACAGCGATAAAAACGCCGCCTGCAATACGCCGAACAGTGCATTGTCCCGCAAGCCCGTTCGGTAGGCAAAGCCGAAGTTATTTTGAAAAGATTTGGGCGAAGTCATAATCCGTTCCCTCCATTTCATCCAAGAATACTTCCTCCAAGCTCAGCGGCAGCGATTCGATCATCGCAGGGGAGAGCGCGCGCAGCTTTTCCGAAACGGCTTCCTCGTCTCCTTTGACGGTAATGGTCAGGATCTTGCCGTCGGGTTTGAAGGATTTTACATCGATGCCTGCCGCACGCAGCTGTTCCTCGGTCATGTCATCATTGAAGACCAAACGGAATTTAGCGCGGTTCGTGCTCAAGTCCGAAATGGAAGCGTCCAGCACCAGCTTTTTGCCGTTGATGAGCCCAAAGTGGTCGCAAAGCCCCTCCAGTTCATGCAGATCATGGGAAGAAACGATGATTGAAGCGTTGCGCTCCTCCATATATTCGTGGATCAGATTTTTGATGAGCGCGCGCTTGGCGGGGTCAAGTCCGTCAAAGGTCTCGTCAAAAAGGATGAAATCAGGCTGTGTGGAAAAGCCTAAAACGATCTCCGCCTGCCGCTGCATGCCTTTGGAAAACCCGTTGATGCGTGCTTTGGTGTCCAGCCCGAACACCTCGGCGAGCTTGTGGAACGTTTCGAAGCTGAAGTCGGGATAATACCCGTTGTAAAACTTCGCCATCTTTTCCATACTCGCATACGGGCGGAAATAGATGTCGTCGGGCACATAGAACATGTGCTGCTTCATGCGCTCGTTGTCGAATGCATCCTCACCGTCCAAGAGCACGCGCCCGCCGTCCGCCTTGTACACGCCGGTAATGGTTTTCAGAAGCGTAGTCTTGCCCGCGCCGTTGTATCCGATCAGCCCGTAAAGCGAGCCGTCGCCGACGGTAAAGCGGATGTCGCTGATCGCAGTGAAGTCGCCGAACTTTTTGGTCACGCCTTGTACTTCGATCATAGAATAACCTCCTTTTGGCTTCGGAAAAGGAACCATATCGTTCCCTTTGCTGCTCATATGCTATCACGTGCAGCCGGGCAGGTCAACGAAAGACGCCGTATTGTTAGGAACCTGTAACAATACGGCGTCTTTTCACGTTCAAAATTAACTTTTTCGTAAGAAAGCAAAAGATTTATTGCGAAACGAGCTCACCCTCGACGCAGTCCGCACCGACCCCTGTAACATGTACATGCACAAGCTCGCCCGCGGTATTCACGCCGCCCGTAAAGCGCACCGGCGTGTAATTCGCGGTATAGCCGAAAAACCGTCCGCCGCGTGTGCGGCTCTCCGATAACACCTCGACCGTTTTTCCGACCTGCCGGTGCAAAAAGCCTTGCCGCAGTTCTTCCGCCGCGTTCAGCAGCAGCGCAGCGCGGCGTTCTTTTTCCGTTTTTTCGATTTGACCGGGGAATTGTGCGGCGCGCGTACCGGGCCGCACGGAGTAGGGGAAGACATGGATCTTTTCAAAGCCGATGCGTTTTGCGAACGTCACGCTTTCTGAAAAATCCGTTTCCGTTTCCCCGGGGAACCCCACCATCATGTCGGTCGTCAAGGTGCAATCCGGGAAAGCGTTGCGCAATTTTTCGCAAAGCGCGGCGTATTCTGCAGCGGTATAGTGACGGTTCATATGCTTCAGCGTACGGTCGCATCCGCTTTGCAGGGAAATATGAAACTGCCCGCAGAGCTTCGGGATCTTTGCCATGCGTTCGATCAAGCTATCCGTGATATGGTCAGGCTCCAAAGAGCCCAGCCGCACGCGGGCGATTTCTTCGGGGGCGCAGGCGGCTTCGATCGCATCGGCAAAGCTTTCACCGCTGTCCTTACCGTAAGCGGAAAGGTTGATGCCCACGAGCACCAGCTCCCGATAACCCGATCTTGCAAGCGCTTCGCTTTCCCTGCGGATCACTTCAATGGGCTTCGAACGCACCCTGCCGCGCGCGGTGGGGATGATGCAGTAGGCGCAAAAACGGTCGCAGCCGTCCTCGATCTTTACGTTGGCGCGCGTGCGTTCCGAAACTTTTGCGATCGGTTCGCCGCAAAACGGTTCCCCGGTGCGGTGCGGGAGGATGCAGATCTGCCTTGTACGGGTTTGCAGATAGGCTTTTAAAAGCGGCACAAGCTGTGTGTTCGTGCGGTTGCCGAGTACAATGTCCGCTTGTATGAGCGTTTCCGCCTTTTCGGGGAACGCCTGCGGCATACAGCCCGTGAGCACTACGGTGCTTCCGGGGAAATTGCGCTTGAGCTTTCGAACAAGCTGGCGCGTTTTGCGGTCGCTCTCGGCGGTCACGGTGCAGGAATTGACCACGAAAACATCCGCCTGCTTATCATTCGTTGTTACCGAAAAGCCCTCGCGCTCAAGCGCCTGTGCGATCTCTTCGGTTTCGTATTGATTGACCTTGCAGCCAAGTGTATACAGCTTTACATTCATTTGGTTTCCTCTGTATTTTCCTGCAATTTACCTGTATAGCCTTGGCGCCCGGCGGCAAAGCTATATGCGGTGATGAGATGAAACGGATCCGGGAATTCTTTTGCGTATATTCGTTCGGCGCCGTCGTGTATTGTTTGATCGAGGTCCTGTTCCGCGGCTTTACGCATTGGAGCATGGGATTAACGGGCGGAGCGGCACTTTTGGGAATCTATTGCGTCAACGAAAAATACAAGCATGCTTCTATATTTAAGCGGTGCTTGATGGGCTGCGGGATCATCACGGCGCTGGAGCTTTTGGTCGGCTTGCTGGTCAATAAGCTGTTCCGCTGGCAGGTGTGGGATTACAGCGCGCGCCCGCTCAATTTGTTCGGGCAGATCTGCCCGCTTTTTTCGCTGTGCTGGTTTTTGCTGTCCTTTCCCGCGTGCATGCTGTGCAAGCTTTTGAAAAAACAATTTGGCTTCACGCGGTAGCGTTATGCTTTTCCCATGCTGCGCTGTAAAAACGTGAACGCTTGGTCGATCCACCCCTCAGCGTCTTTGCCGTTTGCCAACCCGATACCGTGCCCGCCTGTGGGGTACAAATGCAGTTCATGGGCAACGCCGTGTTGTTCGAGCGCGTCGGCAAGCATTTGGCTGTTGCGGTAGTCCACAGAGGCATCGTCCTTATTGTGCCACAAAAAGGTGGGCGGGTATTCGGCGGAAACAAGCTGCTCGACAGATGCCGCCGCCTGCTCCTTTTTACCCGAAAACAACCCCAAAAGCCGCCGGCGCGAAAGCGCATGCGTAAGCTTCCCCATAGTGATCACGGGGTAAGAAAGCACCAGCGCAGCAGGGCGCAGGGGGTAATCCTCGCCCTCGTATTTTCGTGCAAACAGCTTGTACTGTGCGCCGAAATATGCCGCCAAATGGCCGCCTGCGGAAGAACCGAGCAGGGCGATCTTGTTTCCCTCCACGCCGAACTCGTCCGCGCGGCTTTGCAAAAATTGCATCGCGCGTGCCACGTCAAGCATGGGGGCAGGGTAGCGTGCGGCGGCGCCGACGCGATACCACAGCACAAAGGCGTTATAGCCGCGCGCTTGCAGCGACTCGGCAATAGGCTTCCCCTCGTTTGAGTCGGAGATCATATTATACGCCCCGCCTGGCAGAATCAGCACAGACGGCGCGCTTTTCCCAACGGTATAGGCGTCCAAACACACCTTTTTCCGAGCAGGTTCTGCACGGCATTCGATTTTGTCATACAAATTATAGGTCTGCAAAGCGGTATCTGCCTCCTTATCTTTTGCAAAACGTACAGCGGTATCATACCACAAAATATGAAAAACAACAAGGCGCACAAGAGAAAAGCCGTGCGGGGTTCGGAACAGAGCCCTGCACGGCTTGATTCAATTGTCTTTACTCACGCCGCAGCGCCTCGATGGGCGGCATTTTGGCGGCGCGCCGGGCGGGATACACACCGAAGATTACACCGATCGCCGTCGAGAAGCCGATGGCAAGGGCGACGGTGGAAAATTTCACTGCCAGAGGGACATTCATCAGGTACGAAACGAGCGCCGCGCCGAATACGCCGAGCAGCAGCCCTATAAGACCGCCGATCAGGCACAGGATGATCGATTCCGTCAGGAATTGGAACAGGATCGTCGAGGTCTTTGCGCCTAAAGCCTTTCGAATGCCGATCTCACGCGTGCGTTCGGTGATGGATACGAGCATGATATTCATCACGCCGATACCGCCGACGAGCAGCGAAATGGCGCTGACCGCTGCAATGAAGATCGTAAAGACGTTGATGACCGTGTCTAAAAGGTCGATGTAGGTCGCCATGTTCGTGAGCGTGTAGCAGTCGCGATCGTAGTTGTTGTGCCGCGCGCGCAGACAGTTGAGCGCTGCGTTGCCTGCGCCCTCCAAGTCGTTTTCGTCCGCCGCCATGATGTAGACGGTGTCGAATCGATCCGCCGACCCTGTGATCTGGGTGGAAAGCGTAGAGGGCACCATCAGCATACCGCTGCTCATCTGCCCGCCGCCGAAGGATTCCATCGTGCTCATCAGCTCTTCGGAATCGAGCCCGAACGAGCTTGCCATATCGGTCACGCCGATGATCCGGATCCGCGTGACAATGTTATTATAAGTAAAGTTTACATATTCTCCGACCACGTCGGCGCGCCCGAACAGCTGCCGCGCGGAGGTGGCGTCGATCACGCCGACCGCCCGGCCTGCGTCAAACTCCGCCTGCGTGAAATAACGCCCGTATACGCAGTCGCCGCTTGTAAGGTAACGCAGATCGGTGTTGCCGCCAAGCAGGATACCGATTGCGTCCGTATTCTCCGTAGACATAGAGCCCATGGTCATCACATACGGCGAAATATACTCGACCGTATCGAGCTCTTTGATTGCTGCGATATCCTCTGTGGTGATATAGTCCGAGGACTGTGCTTCCGTAGCGTTGACCATAATTGAAATGGCGCTGCTGCCCATTTCACGGATCATGCCGATAATGTAATCGCGCCCGCCGTTGCCGACTGTGATGACCGCGATGACCGATGCCACGCCGATGATGATGCCCAGCATCGTCAAAAGCGAGCGCATGAGGTTTGTGCGGATACTGAAAATGGCGATGCGTATGTTTTCCCGAATATTCAAAGCATCACCGCCTCAAGACTCTACGCTGATCTTGTCGCCGTCCAACAATGCCGCTTTGGGGTTGAGAACGACCTGTTCGCCGTCGCTCAGGCCGTCAAGCACCTGATAGGCGTCGTCGGAGGCAAGCCCCAGTGTCACCGAGCGCTTGGATACGGTGCGTTCTTCAGGGTCATAAACGAACACATAATTCTCGCCGTCCTCGGTTGTGACCGCCGCCACAGGCAGAACCAGTACGTTTTCGAGCCGTTCCGTATCGACGCTTACATCCACGTCAAAGCCGATGACGATGCTCTCGTCCGGGTCTGTGATGCGCACCTGCACGGGCGCGCTGTTGGTTGTGGAGGCGGCGCCGCCGCCTGTCAGCGACGAGGTGATCGAGCTGATATCCAGCCCGGAAGAGGCGGTCGCCGTTGCGCTGACATAGCTGACTGTCGCCGCATATTCCTTGTCGAGCGACGTCACCGTTGCCGCCTGTCCGACATCGAGCTTCGGCAGGTCGTATTTCCCGACGGTAAAGCTCACGTACAGCGCGCCGTATTCCTCTACCACGATTCCCGTCCCGACCGAGGTGTCCGCGCCGTCGGTTGCGGAAAGAAGATCGGACAGCGCGCTCATCACGTCCGTGTCGCCCGACGCCATGGAAAGCAGGGCGGAAAGATCTGTCGCATCGCTTTTGCTCTCGGCGGGCGTAAAGACTTCGCCGGCCGTCAGGTTGACTTCGGTAACAATGCCGTCCGCCGCAGCGACCCAGCCGGTACGCAAGGATTCCACCAGGCTGTTAAAAGAATCATAATCCGCTTTTTTTGCATCCATAACGGATTTGTAAAGCGTCGCAAGGGTGTCGTCCGTCTGCGCCTTGTAAACCGTCTGCTGTGTTTCCAAAGAGGTCAGCTGCGCCTGCTTTTGCGCAAGCTCTACCCGTTTGGCAGCAACAGAATTTTCAATCGCATCCTTGATTGCAGATGCATTGTTGCCGGAAGAGAGCAGTTCGGAAAGGCTTTTCAGCTGTTCCTCGGTAAAGCCGCCCTGTTCGCGAAGCGCGGCGAGCAGCTGCTCGAGTGCTGCCGTATCGATGCTGCCGGAATCGGGAAGCGTGCTGCCTGTGCGTTCTGCGGATTCGATCTCCGATTCGAGCTGTGCGATCTCCGATTCCAGCACCGGGATCTGCGCCGAGACCGTGCTCAAATTATTTTCGGCGGCGGCTACGGAAGCAGCCGCTTCATCATAAGTGGCTTTTGCCTTGTCGTAAGCGGATTTGTAAGCAGCCAGTTCATCCTGCAGCGTCGAAACGTCAAAGGTCGCAAGCTGCTGCCCGGCGGAAACGCGGTCGCCTACCTCCACCGAAACGGTCAGAACCTGTACGCCGGCAGCGGCAGTAAAGGTCTCCGTGTTGCCGGATTCCACCGTACCCTGTGTTTGAAAGGTCGATTGAATATCGCCCATTTCGACCGTCGCGACCTGATAGGCGGGCAGTTCCTCGGGACGGAACATCGAATACAGTACAGTCCCCAGAAGCGCCGCCAGCACAATAACGCTGACCGCCGTAAAGGCTTTCCGCTTTTTAGACCAATTCCTTGTTCGTTTCAACAAACATCACCGCTTTCAAAAAGTTGGGGATCCAACAGAGGAGATTTTTTGCAAAACTCAGTTCAAAGCAGGATCTACAAAAGATAATTAACAACATTCTATAATATTCCGTCCGGGTTTGCCATATATTTTTGTAAAGAAAATGTGAATAAAACTTGAACAGGAGGATAAAAATTTGCAAAAACGCAAAGAACTTGCCGTGTTGCTGGCGGTGCTCGTTGTGCTGCTCGCCTCATGCACACGACAGCGCAATATGGATGCGGCGGAATTCTGTCGCCGCTTCAATGTACTGCAGAACGCAGAAACGCTCACATCGGACATGTTTTTCAAAGAGACGGCGGAGGCTTCGGGCACATACGATTGCAACTTCACCTTTGCCGAGGGGCATACGGCGCTTTTAACGCTTACTGCCCGTGAGGACGGTACGATCACGGCTTTGCAGCTGACCTGCATCCCGCAGGGAGAGGCGGCGTATACCGCAGAGACGTTTTCGGCACTGTATACCTGTTTTGTGCGCCTTGTGTGCGTTCTTGCCGTTTGCGACACGGAAAACGACGCGCTGGATCTTGTGCACACGGCAGGTATCGCCGAAGACCGCCTTGCCTTTGCAGACAGCGGCTACACGGGCGAGACCGACGGTTTTACATACGCGCTGTTTTCGGGCACGCAATACCTTTCCTTATTCTGCAGCCGCACGCGGTAAACGCCGTTTGCACCTTTCGGCGAACTGCTCGAGCGCCGCGCGCGCCAAGGGGAACGGCTCCTTTTTCGCGGGGCGGCGGATCTTGCGGACAAGCTCTTCAGGCGCGTGGTCCAAAATCGGCTGTGCGACCTTTAAGATCGAAGAGGTCAGCCCTTCGTGCGGTTCCTCGGGCGGCTCCGGCGCGTTCGCGGCGGCAAGCAGGGACGTCATGAATTTGCGGTGCGAATACACCTCCAGCCGTTCCACACCGCACTGCGCTGCGAGTTTTTCAAGCTCTACGCACGCTTTGCAGCCGTATGCATCCTGCATTTTTGCATATTCCCGCGGGCGGAAATAATACGCCTGTCCGCACAGCTTCCCAAATGCCTTGCGCGTGTCGAGATAGCCCATTTTCATACGCATTTCATTCATGCTCGTGTCGAATTCAAAGGATTCGCCGAGCTCTTTCGGATCGTTCGGGCGGATATAAACGACCTCCGCGCAGGATAAGTCGGTCTTGTGTCCCATGCCTTTCATGCTGGAAATATCCACCACGACGAAGCGGTTGTAGCCGCGTTCGCGCAAAAGCCCGATGGGCGCATTGTCGTAAACGCCGCCGTCAAGATACCGCGCGCCGTCGGGGCTTTGTGTGTGCAGTCCCGGAAAGCGTGCCGACAGCATCAGGTAGTCGATCAAAAGTCCTTCGTCGATCTCGTCGAGAAAAATTTCCACGGGTTTCCACGAGGACAACTGAAAGGTCACAAGTCCCAGCGGGATGCCGGAATCGCGCACCTTTTTCTCATCGATGTATTCCGCGATCAGATTGCGCGCAGGCGTTACGTCCACGCCGCCGTTTTTGACCATCTCGCGAAAGATCTGCGGGAGGTTGGAAAAGCTGAACAGGTTGTCGGGCTCCTTGAGTTCCGTCTCAATATGGATGCCGTCTTTGACTTCCGCGCGGTTCCAAAGCTCTACCGCGCGGTCGAAATCGCCCTGAGCGATGAGCGCGCCGTTGATCGCCCCGATGGAAACGCCCGTGATGGCGTCAAACGTTACGCCGAGCTCGCGCATGGCTTTCCATGCGCCGATCTGATAGGCGCCTTTTGCGCCGCCGCCTGCCAAAACAAGGCCGTACGATTTCATAGCAGTCACCTCTCTAAATACATATGTAAGGGCGCGGGCTGTGTGAACTCGGGCGGCAGTGTGTGCATTTGCACGCGGCTGTCGGAAAATATCCAAACGAGCAGCAGCACGGCCAGAATTAAAAGTGCCGCTGCAATGAGCGCCGCCGCGAACCGATTTTTCATTTTTCCAATACCTCGACCCCGCACGAAACGGGCTTGCAAAGGTACACATCAGAAAACCGATTTTGCAGCCGTAAAGCGCAGCGCTTTGCATCCGTTTCCTTTGCAAACAGCCCGAACACGGTTGGGCCGCTGCCGCTCATAAGCGCAAGGGACGCCCCGCATTCGCGCATGATACCCTTGATATATGGGCGCTGCGGGACTTCGATGACCTGTTCGAACACATTGCCCGCCTTTTCGCATAATAGCGGAAAATCCCCGTTGTGCACGGCGTACAGCATCGCGTTTTTATCCAAATGCCGAAGATGCGGCGCTTCATCGATTTTTTGATAGGCATTTTTGGTAGACACGTCCATATCGGGCTTGCAAAGCACAACAAAGCAATCCGAAAGCGGGCGCAGCGGTGCGATCACACCACCCTTATCCATGCAAAGCGCCGTGCCGCCGGTCAGTGCGAAGGGCACGTCCGCCCCAATGCGCTCGCCAAGCGTCAAAAGCGTACACCGGTCAAGCTCGGGCGCAAACATTTCCCGCAGGCAGTAAAGTGTACCCGCCGCGTCGGCACTGCCGCCGGCAAGCCCCGCCGCCATGGGGATGCGTTTTTCGATGCCGATGCGCACGCCTGGATTTTCAACGCCGGTTTTCTCAAAAAACAGCTTTGCCGCCTTATATACGATGTTGCTTTCCCCGGCGGGCACGCGGCTGTCTCCGGCTTCGACTTCAATGCCGCCCCTGTCCGTTTTTTCCACGCAGACCGTGTCGAAACAGCTCACGGACTGCATCACCATAAACAGGCTGTGGTAGCCGTCAGGCAGCGTGCCGAGCACGTCGAGCATTAAATTGATCTTTGCGGCAGCTTTAACTTTCATGGAAGTACCTTTCCTGCTTTCTTATTCGATCGGCATTTGCAGGGGCGTTCTCTGCTGGAAAAAAGTTAACTCGGAAAAGCCCGCTGCGCGCATCACGTCGTAGGCTTCTGTAAGCCCCGCGCCGATGTGCTCGGCATAATGTGCATCTGAGCCGTAGGTGACGTATTTGCCGCCCAATTCCCGAAAACGCTTGACCGTTTCAAATTCGGGGGAGAGCTTCCCAATGGGCTGTCGAAGCCCCGCCGTGTTGATCTCCAGCGCCTTTTGCAGCTGGGCGGTGCGCAGCAAAATTTCATCGACCTGCTGTTTGTAATCCGCCAGGTCTACCGTGATGCCGGACTTCGCGTAAAAATAGCGAAGCGGATAGGTCAAATGCGCCAGAACGTCAAAATTGCCCCATTCGAGCATCTGCAAGATCTCGTCAAAATACTCGGTCAAAATGCTGTGTACTTCGTCGGGATCAAAGCTTTCCATAAAATAAAAATCCTGTCTGCCGCGCAGGTTGTGCACCGAACCGATGACCACGTCATACGGACGGGCGCTCAAAATCTCTTCCGCAGTTTTTACATCATAATGCGGCTGCCCAAGCTCGATGCCGCGCAGCACCAGTACCTTGCCGCGAAAGGCGGACTGCGCCATGGTCGCCTCCATAAACGCCGCCTGTACGCGCTTGTCAAAATGCTCGGCGCGGTACACGTCCGTTTCACAGTGGTCGGTCAGCGCGATAGCGCGCATGCCATTGAATTCCGCCTGCTCGCACAAAAACATGGCGGAGTGGTTGCCGTCCGGGGAGTTGTCGGTATGCACATGCAGATCAAGCTTTCTCTGATACATGGTTTCACGTTCTTCCAATCGAAAATTCACAACTCTATCATAGCATATTTTCATGGTTTCGCCTATCTTTTTTTGGAAAAAATCAAAAACGCCCTGTCCAAACCGCCAAAAGTATGGTAATATGGTAAAAAACTTTTCGGAGGGCAGCTTATGCGTGCAATCATTACGGTCGTAGGGCATGATACAGTCGGCATCCTTGCGAAGATCTCGGCGCTGTGCGCCCAGCACAACGTCAACATCATTGAGGTGACGCAAAGCATTTTGCAGGATATGTTCTGCATGATCATGCTTGCGGACGTCTCCGCGTGCAATGTGGCGTTCACAACGCTTGCGGATGAAGCCAAGGCGCTCGGCGAAGAAATGAACCTTTCCGTCAACGCCATGCATGAGGATATTTTCAACTCCATGCACAGAATCTGAAACCAAAGGAATTTTGCTATGATCAATACGCATGACATATTAGAGACGATCAATATGATCCGGCAGGAGAATCTGGACATCCGTACCATCACCATGGGTATTTCCCTGTTGAGCTGTGCGGATTCCGATATTCATAATTCCTGCGAGAAGGTCTATGAAAAGATCTGCCGGCGCGCGAGCCGCCTTGTGGAGACGGGCGAGCAGATCGAAAAGGAATACGGCATCCCGATCATCCACAAGCGCATTGCCGTTACGCCCGTTTCCATGCTTGTCGCCGCAAGCGGCGGCGATCCCGTGCTCTATGCCAAAACGCTGGAGCGCGCCGCAAGAGCGGTGGGCGTGAATTTCATCGGCGGGTATTCGGCGCTTGTGCAAAAGGGCTTTTCAGCGGGGGACCGCGCGCTCATAGACAGCATCCCCGAAGCGCTTGCCGAAACGGAGCATATCTGTTCAAGCGTCAACGTCGGCTCGACAAAGGCGGGCATCAACATGGACGCCGTGGCGACCATGGGGCAGATCGTCCGCCGCGCAGCGGAGGCGACCGCCGATAAGGGCTGCATCGGCCCCGCAAAGCTCGTCGTGTTCTGCAACGCGCCGGAGGACAATCCCTTTATGGCGGGGGCGTTCCACGGCGCGGGCGAGCCGGACTGCGTCATTAACGTCGGCGTCTCCGGCCCCGGCGTGGTGCGTGCGGCGCTGCAAAAGATCCCGCACGGCAACATCACGGACGTGGCGGATACCGTCAAGAAGACCGCGTTCAAGATCACGCGCGTCGGCCAGCTTGTGGCAAAGGAAGCCGCCAAGCGGCTGGGCGTGCCGTTCGGCATCGTGGATCTTTCGTTGGCGCCCACACCCGCAGTCGGCGACTCGGTAGCGCATATTTTGGAAGAAATGGGGCTCGAGCAGTGCGGCGCGCACGGCACGACCGCGTGTCTTGCCCTCTTGAACGACGCGGTCAAAAAAGGCGGCGTCATGGCGTCGTCGCATGTCGGCGGGCTTTCGGGCGCATTCATCCCCGTTTCGGAGGACGCGGGCATGATCGCCGCCGCCGAAAGCGGTACGCTCACCATCGAAAAGCTCGAAGCCATGACCGCCGTGTGCTCCGTGGGGCTTGATATGATCATCATTCCCGGCGACACGACTGCGGAGGTCATTTCAGGGCTAATCGCGGACGAAGCCGCCATCGGCATGGTCAATTCCAAGACCACGGCGGTGCGCGTCATTCCGGCTATCGGCAAGGAGATCGGCGATACGCTTAACTTCGGCGGGCTTCTCGGTTACGGCCCCGTCATGCGCTTGAATACCGCTTCTCCTGCGGATTTCATCCACCGCGGCGGCCGCATCCCTGCACCGATCCAGAGTTTGAAGAATTAAAACGAAAAATAAAAGGGGGACGGTTCTGTGCCCGAAAAGGCGCAGGACCGTCCCTTTGTTTTATCCTTCCACTTTGGAACACTTTGGAATTTATCTCAAATTGACAAATCCCGTAAAATATGATACAACGGCATACAAAAGCGGTTCGCGCCGAAGCGGCGCGATTTTGCCGTGCAAAAAATAAGGATGACAGAAAACCTATGCTGACCGAAAAGGGAAAAGAGCTGAAAGAAAAATTCTATGACACATTTGATTACAGCTATTCCGTTTCCATCCGCCGGATCGACTCGTTTGACGAATTCCGGCGGGAGCTTTATACCCCGTTCTTAAACGGGGAAAAGATCTATTACCGCGGCGAACGCTTAAACAGCAAAAAACGGCTTCTGGTGCCGTCGCTGCTGCGAAACGGTGCACTGCTGCAAACGAAGCCCAACGAAGAGATCACCTACATCGATCGCGAAAAGCTGCTGGAATTTTATGCCGCGAAGCACAATTTCATGCGCGTGTACAAGGTGATTAACCCGGACCGTACGGGGCTTTATGAAATGCTCGCCTTTGCGCAGCATTATTTGAAGCTGAGCCCTTTGATCGATTTTTCCAAAAGCCTTTTTGTCGCCCTTTCCTTCGCGCTCAAGGGCAGGCAGAAATTTAAAGACGATGTGGTGCTGTACACGGCGTTTGACATCGGCGATGATGATACCTCGGACGATTTGGAGGAGGTCAACGCGTGGATCGACGCGTACCGTGTCGCTGTGGTGGACATAGACCCCGGTGCGGTTTTGAAGCCCGATTTTTCAGCGGACGCACACGCAAAGAAGACGGCGCTGTTGAAAAGCATGCAGGAACGGGAGTTTTCGCTGGATATGTTCGGGGAACTCATCAGGAGCATGTCCCCGGAAGCCAAGCTCATTGACATCCCGACCAATGACTTGATGAAATATCAGCAGGGCGTTTTTTTGCTGTTGAACCATTTCGCGCTGGTTTCTTCGCATTATTTTACAAAATCCGTGCGCCAAAGCTTCGCGATCCATAAATATGTCCTGGATCGGCAGCTCTGCCCGGAGCTGTGTGCGTTTGTAAATTCGAAAGCGCCGCAGTATCAATACGAAGCTCTGTTGGATATCGCTAAGGCGGTGCGGTAAAAGAATAAAGCCGGATACAGGCGGCTTTGTGTTCCGCTGCGGACACAGAGCCGCTTTTTCGTCAAATCACATCAGATACTTGACAAAACCATCGAATTTTTGATATATTTTCCGGCGCCGGTGTGCTACAATTCAGAGCGATTCTCGCAAAAAGGGGAAAGACTGTTGGCAACACTGCTATTGATCGTCATCTTCATTGCTTTCATAGGCTTAGGGCTTCCCGATTCTCTTTTCGGGGCGGCGTGGCCCGCCATATATACGGAAATGGCGCTGCCCGTGTCTTGGGCGAATTTTGTAACGATGCTCGTCTCCGGCGGGACGATCGTGTCAAGCCTTCTCTCCGCAAGGCTCATCCACCGTTTCGGCACGCCTGCCGTTACGGCGGTCAGCACCGCGATGACCGCGGCGGCACTGTTCGGGTTTTCCGTGTCGGGCAGTATGGTGTGGCTCTGTCTGTTCGCCGTGCCGCTGGGGCTCGGCGCGGGGGCTATAGACACGGGACTTAATAATTACGTCGCCCTGCACTACAAGGCGACGCACATGAACTTTCTGCATTGCTTTTACGGCATCGGCGTTTCGGTGAGCCCGTTTTTGATGTCCCTTGCGCTCTCAAACGGCTCGTGGCGCAGCGGCTACCGCACGGTGTTCTGGATACAGCTCGGCGTTGCCGTGTTGATGCTCGTCTCGCTGCCGCTTTGGAAAAGGGTCGGGCACGTGACGCAGGAAAGCGAAGCCGAAGAAAGCCGTCCCGTGCCCTTTAAGACCTTGTTGAAAGATGCCAAAGTGCGCATGGCGTGTTTGGTGTTTGTCGGCTCGTGCGCGCTGGAATGTACCTGCGGCGCGTGGGGGAGCACCTTCCTGGTGCGCGCGAAGGGCTTAGAAGCGGACGCCGCCGCGTTGACCATTACGTTTTACTATGTCGGTATGGCGGTCGGGCGGTTCCTTTCCGGAGTGCTTGCGACCAAATTGACGGCGTCGCAGCTTGTACGCATCGGACAGGGCATCACCTTTTTTGCCATCCTTTTGGTGCTCCTGCCGCTGCCCGCGGCGGTGTCCGGCGTGGGGCTGTTTATGATCGGGCTTGGCAACGGCCCCGTGTTCCCGAATATGCTGCACTTGACGCCGCGCATTTTCGGAAAAGAACTCTCGCAGTCGGTCATGGGCGTGCAGATGTCGGCTTCCTATGTCGGCATCCTGCTGGCACCTGCGTTGTTCGGCCTGCTCGCCCAAAACATCACGGCAGTACTGTTCCCGTTTTATCTGGCGATCTGGTATGTGCTGATGCTTGCGGGCAGCCTGTTCCTGCAAAAAAAGCAAAAGGCCTGTCTCTATACACATCTGACGCTGCCGACGAATAGAGAGGTGTAGATCTCGGT
>UQZS01000028.1 GCA_900545625.1 uncultured Oscillospiraceae bacterium
GCGGATTTTCAGCGTTTTTCAGGATATGGAACATTTCCGTTGCTTCTGTAGGTACGGACGTCACCATCGTCGCCACGGGCCTTATGGTCAACGAGGCGCTTATGGCGGCGGAAGCCTTGAAAGGGGAAGGCATTTCGGCGCGCGTCGTCAATATGGCGACCATCAAGCCCATCGACCGGGACATCCTGATCGATTCCGCGAAAAAGACCGGCGCTCTGGTCACGGCGGAGGAACACAGCGTTCTCGGCGGGCTCGGCGGCGCTGTCACCGAAGTGATCTGTGAAACCGTTCCCGTTCCGGTGCTGCGTGTCGGCGTAGAGGATGTGTTCGGCAAATCCGGCCCCGCCGTGGAGCTGTTGCACATCTACGGACTGGACGCCGCCCATATTGCCGAAAAGGCAAAACAGGCCGTCGCCTTAAAGGGATAACAGTTGCACAAATTACAAAACAGCGGAGGAACCAAACGGTTCCTCCGCTGTTGTTTTATACTTTGTGTTCATTCCACGATCGCCGTTGCGGCAAAGACCAGAATATTTTCCGCAACAGGAAGCGTCAAGCGATTCTCCTTTACAGGGATCCTCTCAAAGAAAAGATACGCCTGCTTGGCGATCTCGTCCGCACCGTCCTTGTGCATGTGCGTGAACTCATAGGCGAGCGTGTTCAGCTTGCGGTAGGCTGTATACTTGTGCTTGCCATCGTACAGATCGCCTGCGCCGAGCGCTTCCAGACAGTCGGGGATTTGTACCTGTATGCCGTTTGGGAAGGTGATCGGCCGGTCCTCCTGCGTGGAGGTCAGCACCAGCGCAACAGCCTTTGCACCCTCGGGCAGCAGCAGCGTCTGTCCGCAGCAACGCAATGCATTCGGCGTAGAATCAGAAAGTGTAAAGTTAATTCCTTTACAGTTGATCTTGCGAGGGAACAGCTCTTCGGGGATCGAATACCCGCCCAAAGCACCGTCTTTGCGGTTTGAATTGGGGGAGGTGGCAGACAAATTGTACGGCAGCCGAACCGGGATCTGCTGCGCCACATCCGCCGCTTTGCCGAAGGGTTTAAGTTCAATCAAAAACGTCATCGGCGCGAAAGGCTCGATGTCAAATACCAGCTCACCCTTTTGCACGCGCAAGGCTTTGAGCGGCTGTTCCTGCGCGTTGCAAAGCCAAGCCTTTCGAATACCGCTGCCGATGCGCAGATGCACGTCGCTCTGCCTTGTACCCGTGCCCTCGTTGACGCGCACCACCAGCTGTTCGCTGTCCTGTGCTTTTTTAATGGCGCGCAGCAGCACCGCGGTATTGGTTACTTCAGCAAAGGCATATTCCGGCGGCAGGATCCCGTCGTGGTCGGCACGCACGGTAAACGCCCGCAGCGGCTGGCAGAATTCCATGCCCGCCGCTTGTGTAGCGGCAAGGTTATCGCCTTCGTGGCTGAAAATACCGAATGCGTAGCGGTTGCGCCCAAGGTCAAGCTGATCCTGATGGCTGTCCGGCAAAAAGCCGAAGCGCGGCGTGTGCAGCCCCGTCAGGCGCAGTGTGTCGGCAGTGGGGTGATCCCAGCCGTATTTGCAGTCGCTCAAGATCGAAACGCCGAAGTCTTTACCGCTGATATCCGCCCAATTCTGTGCGGGGACTTCATACAGCTTCGGCGTATTCGTGCCGCGGCGGATGAAGCCGAGCCCCAAATCATAGGACGCTTGTTCGTTTTCGACAGTCAGCGTAAACGGCGTTTTCAAAAGTGTGCGCCGGCTGTTCCAGAAAATTTCATTGTCCACGCGCAAAGTCTCATCCTGTTCGCCAAGGCTGATGCGCTGGAAAAACACCGATTTTCCGGCGGTACGGCGCGTCACGATCGAAACACGCGCGCTGCCGTCCTCTGCGATCGTAAATTGCGGCGCGCGGGCAAAGTCCACAGGCGGCGCCATGACCTCCTTGTAGTCCAGCTCCCACGCGGGCCACGGCTTTGAACCGTTGTATTTGTGCAGCGCCATACAAACGGGCGCTTTCAGCAGCTCTTTTTGAAGCGCTTTATCCAGAACGGATACAATATCGCCGTTGTCGTCGAGCGTGACCTTGTATTTGCGGTTCTCCAGTGTCCATTCCGTTACGCACAGGCCTGTATCCGCCGCATAGGGCTTGTTCGCGGGGGTGATGCAGTATACGGCAATGCCGTTTGCGGGAACGCTTGCCGTAAAGACGACCGTACCGTCCGCATTAAGCTGGCTTGGCACGGCTTTGCCCGCCGCATTTTTTACATGAACAGAGTCTGTCCCTGTGGGCAGCGATACGCGATAGGCGACAGCGCCTTTTCGTGCAAAGCCGGTCGGATTGGCGACGGCAACGGTGATGCCGCGTTTAAAGGGAATTTGCATCTGCCGCGCAAGGCTTTTGACGGCACTTTCATACACGCCTGCAAATTGGTTGAGCGAAAGCGTGTAATCGTTCCAGCTGCGGCGATATACGCGGGCAAGAGAGGTGCCGGGCAGGTCGTCGTGGAATTGGTGCGCGATCACGCGCTTCCACGCTGTGTCGAGCACATTTTGCGGGTAATCGGCGGCGCCGAGCCAGGCGGCGGCAGCGGAAAACCGTTCGGCGGCGTCGGCGAGCTGCTCGTTTTGCTTGTTGAGGCGCTTGCCCAAAGCGCGCGAAGTATAACCGCCTACGCCGTGGTCGGTGGAAACCAGCTCATTGTTCCAAACGGGCAGCTTTTTCTTATCCTGTGCGGAAAGTTCATCTTCCATAATGCGGAATACGCCGTCCGTGCTTGTCAGTTCCACCTGCACGGTCTCTTGCCCATTCTTCTGCTTTTCGGCAACCACGGTCTTGACCGATTTTTCCTTCGGCGCGCCGCCGCGGTCACCCACGCCGTGCAGCAGGTAGGTCATGGGCAGGTCGTATTCGCGAATATTTTTTTCGAGCTTGTTCGGCGCGTTTTTGTGCTTGCGGACTTCGCTTAAAGAGGCACTGTATTCCTGCGCATCAAGCGAAGCATACACACGGCTGCCGTCCACGCCCTGCCAAAGGCCTAAATCGAACGGGATACCGTACGCCGAGCTCCACGTCAGCTTTTGTGTCGTAAATCCCAAAAGCCCCGCATGTTTGATGATGCTCGGCAGCGCGTAACCGAAACCGAAGCAGTCGGGCAGGTAAATATCCATGCTCGTCTTGCCGAATTTTTCAAGGAAGTAATGGTTGCCGTATAAAATGTTGCGAAACAGCGCTTCGGGCGAGGGAACGTTGACGTCGCCGTTTTCATAGGCGCTGCCCGCGACGAACCAGCGGTTGGCTGCAATATAGCGGCGCAGTTTTTCGAAGTCCTCGGGGTAATACTCCTCCATGAGCTCATAGCGGCGGCTGCCCTCAAAGCTGAACACATAGTCGGGGTATTTTTCAAAAAGACGGAAATTCTCCTGCAGTGTGGCGGGGATGTATTTGCGCACCGTCGTTTCAAAATCCCAGTTCCAAACGGTGTCGAGGTGCGCGGTCGCTACGGTGTAAATTGTGGGCTTTTTGTTCTCTTTCATAAGTCAAGCTGCCGTGCGAAAGGGAGAAGCCTGGCACGGCGTTTTCCTTTCTGAAAATTCAAATGTTTTTATTTTGCTTTGCCTTTGCGTTTTTTCACGCCGTGTACGATCGCGGCAGCGGCGCCCGCCGCCACGATAAGACCACCCACAACGCCACCGAAGATCGGCAAAAAGCGGTAGCGGTATTCATAGTAGCCGTGCTGGGCTTTGTAAAGATTCCATACGCGCTCGCCGACCAGCTCGTCATACAACAGCAGGTCGCTTTGGAAGGTGGTCAGATCCGATTCGCTGAGCGTCACGGTACGTACGCCGCGATGGTTGCCGTAGCTGTAAAACGTGCAGGCGGGCGTTGCGACTAAATGGATACCCTCATATACGCCAGCAAAGTCGTTGACGTGGTCATGCCCGAAGAATGCGCCGATGATGTCGCCCTGCTGTACCCAGCTTTGGAACTGTCCGCCGTTTACATCGGGCGGGCAGGGTGCTTCGCGCATAGCGCCCTGATATACATTGTCTGCGACATAGTACTTGTCAGAGAAGCTGCTGTGTCCGCGTTTTGCGCCCTCGGTGCCCTTGTCAGTCTCGGTGAGCATGTCATAAACCTCGGGCACGATGATGTGCTGGAACAAAAGGGACGGCACAGCCTCGCCGCCGTTTTCGGCTTTAAGTACGTCGGAGGTGCGCTGGTACCAGGCAGTTTGATCCGCGTGTACATACCCGTAGCCGCCGCCCTCTTCGTCGGGCGTATAGGGGTTGGAATCCATGAACCACAGGTTAAAGGCCGTTTTTTCACCGGCGCTGTCGAGGATCGGTAGATTGTAGTTGCCAACGCCCGTCAGCTCTTCGCCCTCGATCGCAAGGCAGGTGGGATATTTTTGGAAGCACGCAAGCAGGAATTCCTTTGCCTCTTCCTCCGTCATGCCGACCTCGTCGCTGCAAAGCCCCTCGTGGTCATGGTTGCCGAACACGAGCGCGAACGGGATGCCCCGCTCGTCAATGGGGGCAGAGATCGCGTCTACGGCGCGCTCGGTCGCTTCCTTGTCCACGCCGTTCCAATAGCCCGCGATGTTGTCGCCCAGCAGCACCACAAGGTCAGGCTGCGTTTGGTCGAGCGCCGCAGTCATCAGGGTGATCGTTTCCTTCTGCGGGGTATCGGTGTCCTGCAGATCCGCCAAAATCAAGATTTTAAAGCTGCCGTTATGGAATTGCAAAATGTTTCCCTCCGTGTTCTGTGCATGTGCGGCAAGCGGCAGGCTGCAAAGCAGTGCGAAGCTCAGTACAAGCGCAAAGATTTTATGCATTTTTTTCATGGCTTGTCTCTCCCTCTTCGTTTTGTATTTCCTTCCTCTTGCGAAAGCGTTTCGGCGTCAGCTTATAAAGCAGGGCGTCCACCTTTGCCCACTCAGCTTCCGCCTTTTCGGCATCGGCGTCGAGACGCTGCTCCATGTTGTAATACATGATGTTGCAGCCGCATTTCGGACATTCGGGTTTCAAGTCAAACAGGCGCAGCTTTGCGCCGCATTTCGGGCATTTGTTATCCATTGGCTTCCTCCTGCGTGTGCTGCTCGGTGATCTCCTGCGAGAGCTTTTCGCGGTGAGCACGAATCTCCGACTGGATCTTTTTGAGCTTATCGCCGTCGAGATCATAGAACGCATAGGGAATGAGGGAGATCAGGCTCAAGACCTGCGGGATCATTGTCACAAGACCCCACAGCCACAGCCGTGTATTGACACCGCTGCCTTCGACGAGCACCATGTCCGCGCCGACTTCCTGCAGACCGATAAGCGGGAAGATGAGTGTCGCGATACCCGTGCTCAAAGAGCCGGTCAGCTTGCTGATGAAGGTCAGCAGGCTGAACGTCATGCCCTCGTTGCGCTCACCGGTCTTCCACTCCATATAGTCCACCGTGTCGCCGACCATTTTGGTGGGTACGACCATCGAAATGCTTGCAACAGCGCTCGTAAAAAAGCCCTGCAAGCTCAAAAGCGGCACGATGACGCGTGCGTCGGTGTAGTTTCTAAAGCCCAGGAAGAAGATGCAGGTGGTCACGACCGCCTTAATAATCGAAATGCGGATGACGATCTGTTTCGACGTCCACCGCTTTTCAAACCACGGGATCAAAAGATAGGCGAAAAAGCCCATGATCGTGCCGGGTATGCCCGCTAAAATCGAAAGGCTTGCGATCCCTAAGGAGAGCTTATAGTAATACTGCGTAAAGACGTCCGCAATGCCGCCGACCGTACCGAGAATATTGGAAAGCACGATAAGCAGCAGCGGCTTGTTTTTAAATAAAAAGCGGAAGCAGTCTAAAAGCCGCGGTTCGTCGGCGCTTTGCACAACGCGCTCACGCGTGGATACGCCGCCGAGGAAGAACAGCAGCATGCCGACCGTCGCGGCGAGGGCGCCCATAAACAGGAACACCTGCTTTAAGTCCCAGGGGATCGTGCCCGCCGTGCTCAGGTCGATAAAGATCGGGATCGCAATGCCGACCACGCCGCCGATGATGCTCGAAAGGAAGCGCGCCGAGGTGATGCAGCGCGAGCGGTCGCCGGGGCTCGGCGAGATCGCGGCGGAAAGCCCCCAGAACGGGATGTCGCCGATGGTATAGAAGAACTCCCATATAAAATAGGTGATCCACATATACACGATCTTGGCTGCATCGCTTTCTACGCCGGACAAAAACTCCGCCCCGCCGAAAAAGACGACGGTGGCGATCCCTAAGGGAATGGGGACGAACAGCAGATACGGGCGCAGCTTGCCGTAGCGGGTGCGTGTGCGGTCCACGATGCTGCCCATGAGCGGGTCGTTGAATGCGTCCCAAAGCCCTAAAACGAACACCATCAGCGTAACCGCCGCACTCGGTATGCCGAATACGGTGACGAGGTAAAACGTCAGCTGCCCGCGAACCAGGTTATACCCGATGACCTGCCCGCCGTTGGCGACGCCGTACAGCACCGTTTCCTTTACACCGACGTAGCGGCGTTCCTTTGGAACTGCCAAATCCTGCATAAGCAATTCTCTCCTTTGCCGTGATTATGCGTTTATATATAGGGGTGCGCAAACGGCGAGCAGGGTATCCTGTCTGCCGTCCGTGTCGCCCCAAAGACAGGCGCTGTACCACCGGGCCGCTTCCAACGTGATTTGTACCGTCTGTGTTTCTCCGGAAACGGGCAGCCGCAGGACTTCGCGAAGCCCGTTCGTGTAAAGCCGGATCTCGCGCGGGACAAAGGTGTTTTCCGCCCGCATGGCGCAAAGCCGCGTGGTATCCGTCCGAAATAGGAGCTGCACGTCCCCCGCCGGGATGCAGTCTCCAGAGGTCTTCCCGTCTGCGGTTTCAACGGTGAATAACGGCCCTGCAGAAACGACCGTCCGCCCCGAAGCGATCGCGTGCTTCATCCCCGCAGGCGTCAGGGGTGCGGGGCAGCGAAGAAAGGTGCACGCGCTCGGCAGGGGGTTGTTTTTCGTGCGGTGCCAATCCCGCCCGAACGTGGGCGCGATGTGGTATCCCTGATCCAAAAGCGATGCCCAAAGCCGAATGGCGCGGCGGTTCGGTGTGTTGAGATACGGCGCGCCCTCCGACCAGATTTCAAGATGATTCACCAACGACCAATCGCGCACATGGTAGTCCCAATGCCCGCCTGTGCAAATCGGGGTGCCGAGCTGAAAGGGATGCGCAATGCCGCACAGCCCGCCGTTTTCGTGCACCAGCCGCATTTTTTCGTCAATGGTGTCGGGCTTTGCGTCGCGCCAATCTATGTATCGTGCGCAGTCCAGCACAAGCATGTGCCCGAAATAGGTCGTCCATTCGATCCCGCCGAGCACCACGGGCGAAACGCTCGTCTTGGCTTCCATATACCCCGAGAACGTGTTGTGATCGGTCAGCGCAATACCGTCCAAATGCCGCGCGCGCGCGGCTTCCAAAAGCGCGGGGACGGTGAAATCCCCGTCGCTGTGGACGGTGTGGCAGTGCAGCTCGCAGGCAAACCAGCGTTCATTCGCCACAAAAGTCCACCTCCGCTTCGATTTTAATACGGCAGTCGCAAATTTTTGTGACAAGCGCGTGTACATTGAGTACCAGCCGCCACTCCCCTGCGGGGAGTGCACCGGGTAAAAATCCCGGCGAAGCCTCGTTCGAGCTTAGAATATGCGTTTGCACGTCCGCCTGCCGGTGCGCACAGCCGCGAAAGCCCTCAGGCGAATCCAGCGAAAGGGTGACGAGGTTTTTCAGCGGCAGATACTGTGTCCAATCAGGATACTCGTTATAAAATTCCCCTGCGTCACGCCGCAGGCAGGCTTCAATAATGGGGCGCGCCGCCTCACCGTCCAGCGTTTTCGGCGCATACGAATAGGAAATGCGCAAAAGCGTTGTATTTTTTGGAACGGTGAAAGGCAGCGTCACGTTTGTTTTTTCACACGCGCGCAAAAGATGCGCGTCGGTCTCCAACAGTATGTTCATGCTTTCGCTCCGAGGCATTGCTCCATAAACTGCTCCATTGCCGCCATATAAGCTTCAGGCGCGGTATAGAAACTCCGCGCATGCACGGCACCGGGCACGGTCAGCTTTTCTTTTGCGGTCACACATGCGTCGTACAACTCGCCCTGCATATAGTACGGCACATACAGGTCGTCACCGCCGTGGACGAATAAGATCGGCACTTTAGCGCGCCGCACCGCGTCAATGGGCGAGGCGTCGCGGAACGAGTACCCGCAGAAAATGCGGCAGTACAGGTCGCAAAGATGCAGCAGCGGAAAGTCAGGCAGATGGAAAGATGTATGCAGCTGGTAAGAAAATTCCGCCCATGCCGAGGTGTACGCGCAGTCCGCGATCACACCGCGCACCGCCGTGCCTTCTGTGCGATCACTCATCATCAGCACCGTCGCACCGCCCAAAGACACGCCCAAAAGGAAGATCGGCATTTTTGGGAAATGTTCTTCGAGATACCGTACCCATAAAAACGAATCCTTCGATTCGTGCGTGCCGTAGCCCATGTATTTTCCGTCGCTGTCGCCGCAGCCGCGGTGATCGGGCATCAGCACGACATAGCCCTTTTCATACAGAGCTGGCGCGGTAAAGCGGAATTCCCGCAGTCCCGTGCTTCTTGATCCGTGACAGGCGAGCACCGCCTTGCCGTTGGGCTTTTCGGGCACGAGCAGCCGCGCGACCAGCCGCGCGCCGTCGGGGGCGGTCAGGGTGATCTCCTGAAGCGGCAGGCTTTTCAAATGTGCAAGCGCCGCCGCTGCGGCGTTTTCGTATGTATCGTTCCGTACACCGCCGCCCGCAATGATCTTGCCGAGAAACCGCGGCAAAGGGATCGTCCGGCGCCACACGAGCTGGTTGAAAATGAAACCGCACAGCAATAGGAGAAGTATAACGATCACAGCGGCTGTGATGCCCAATCCGACCCAAAAGGCTTCCATGGCTATTCCTCCCGTTTTGACGCGGTTACGGCGTAGATTTGTAAATTCGACCGCATGATCTTATCACACAGCGAACGGTCAATGAAATCCAAAAAAAACCAGCCCTGCGCGCGGCTACCGCGCAGCGCATACGCCGCAAATTCGGCATTGACCGCGCCTGCGTTTTGCGCAGGAATCCCGTGGCCGCCGCAGGTGCTCAAAAAATGCAGGCAAATGCGGCTCGCGGTCGGCGCACAGATATCGAGAAAGGGCTTGGCGCACCGCGCCCATTTGATATCGGGCGGCAGGTGATAGCGGTCCTGCACCTCGGCGCACAGCTTTTCGCTCATGCGCATATGTACGGGTTCGGTGTGTTTGCGGGAGCCCTGGTCCTCCCAATCGGAAAAATCCAGACCGCAGACTTCCTTGCTTTCAAAGTCCGACGGCCGCGGGCAGCGGCGCAGCAGCACGAGCTTCCCGCGGCACGCACCCAGCGTCGGCACACGGTTTCCCAAATACCAACGCGACATATTCGGGCGGATGTAAGTTTCGTAAAACGCACGGAAAAAGGCCGTGCTTTCACGCCCGCGGTCAGATTTTATGCTTACTACAAGTGTTTCACGCGGGTGCAGCTCCAAAAAAGAAACACATGTGGCAAAAACGTCATCAAAGCACAGGCGCGTCCTGCGTGTATCGTCCGTAAAGCAGTCCGCATGGCTGTGCACAAGGAAAAACCGCCCGCGCGCAAGGTACAGGCGAATGTCCAAAAGCCGCACGCCGAGCCGCAGCTGTTCTTCGATCGTTATGTTTTGACAGCGCGCAATTTTACGAAGCGCGCAAAACGCTGTTGCGCTGTCATGCGTGCCGGCAAGATTGATTTGGGACAGAGAAAGGTCGTCCGCAAGCGCGGACAAAACCAATGGTTGTTCCATGGCGCACACCTCCCCAGTATCATACCGTATTTTCACAAAAAAAGCAATCATCCACACAAGAAATCTTCATAAAGCACAAGAAAATCTATATATTTTGCCTAAGCTGTCGGGAATCGAACACAATATGGTTTTCGGCATATCGGGCTCAACTCCCGGCAGATTAAATCAAAAACCGCCCCGGCAGATACTGCCGAGGCGGTTTCCTGAAAGGAAAAGATGAAATATGTCAGAAGGCGGTCGATGTGTTTAACTTTATATCCATCAGCGCGAGGTCAAAGCCGTCTACCGCGCCGTCACCGTTTAAGTCTGCCGCGGCAAACTGGGCTTCGGTGAGCTGTAAAGAGCCTACGCAGGCGCTTGCGAGCAGCGCATAGTCGGCAAGCGCCAAAATGCCGTCGCCGCTGACGTCCCCGGGTAAAACCTCATCGGGCAGGGGAGGCGCCTCTGTAATTTCAAACGTCAGGGCAAGCTCCCCCGTGAAATTGCCGATGCCCGTAACGGTCACGTGTGCAGTACCGGGCGCGGTATTGTCGGAATACGCCAGCAGGTAATCCGTGCCGAGTTCCAAAATGTAGTCGTTGAAAGTCAGCGCAACGGCAGGCTCACACGGTTCGTCGGTGGCAGTCTGCGCCGTGATCCCGCCGCACTGTACGCCGTCGGAAAGGTCGCGCTGCATAATGGCGAATTTGCCGATGCTCGCGAACATGCTGTAAGCGCCCTTACCAAGCACCGTCACGCTTGCGGTGCCCGCATGGACGTTGTCCTTATAAAAGACTTCAAAATCCGTGTCTTTGGTCAGGGTCTTACCGCTTGCCGTTACGGTCAGTTCCGGCTCGATCGACGCACCTGTAAAGGTCTGATTCTCGATGGGTGAGAGCACGAGGGTCGTGACGGGGATGCTGTTCGCTTTAGCGTAGGTGTATGCGTAGCACGTTTCGCTCGGGCAGACGATCGTCAAGTTGTCGCTCCCGTCGAACGCCGTGTCGTCGATTTCCTCCACCGCGTCGGAAATATAAACCGTTTCCAGAGCATCGCAGTCCGCAAAGGCATAGGCCTCCACGCTTTCTACAGCGCTGCCGAGCAAAGCGGTGGAAAGGGAGTCGGTGTTTTGAAACGCCTGTGCCGAAACGGTCGCCGCAGCGCTGTCATCGTCACGGTAAACGACTTCTTCGAGATTCGTACAGTCATCAAACGCGCTGCTGTCTATTGCCGCAACATTCGTCAGATCGATGGACGTGAGCGACGTGCAGCCCGCGAAAACAAGCGCGGAAAGGTATTCGATCTTGCCGAACGTCACATTTTGCAGCTTGTCGCAGTCCTGGAAGCACGCTTTTGGCAGTTCGGTGTAGACCGAGCCGCGGTCAAAGCCCACGGTGGTGAGGTTTCGGCAGTGCCAGAACGCCTTTTCTCCGATGGAAGTCACGCTTTTCGGGATGAAAATGCTTGTGATGCCGGTGTTGTAAAATGCAGCTTTGCTGATTTCCTCGACGTTTGCGGAAAGCACGACGTTCTCCAACTGCAAAGCGGCGCCGAAATCGATCCAGCCATCGGGCAGCAGGTCGTTATCCATCAGATCCAGCTCGCCGACATAGCGGATGGAGGCGTTTGCCAGATGCAGCCCGCCGAAGGCGTCGTAAAAATGTTTGACCGTCGAGGGCATGATGTAAATGCTTGCCGCCTTGCCCGCCGGGTAGCAGTAAAGCTCCGTCATATCGCGGCTGAACAGCACCCCGCCCCAGGCGCGGTAATACGGGTTCGCGCTGTCTACGGTGATGCGCTTCATATTGTTGCAGTTGGGCGCGATGTTTTTCTGCTGCGCGGTGGTCTCATAAGGATCGATCAGAAAGCTTACGTCAAAGCCAAAATTTTCAGAAAGGTCAAATCCTACGTTTTTGAACGCCGTGATCCAAGGCTCAGCGCTCTGCGTGCGCACGGGGCCGACGTTTTTCCCTAAGTGCAGAGAGGAAAGGTTCGTCATGCCAAAGGCGGCGGCGCCGATCTCCGTCACGCTTTCGGGCAATACAAGATCGCCCGAAATGGGCGCGCCTGCAAAGGCGTACGCGCCGATATAGGTCAAATTTTGCAGGTCGGCTATGTTGATCTCCGAAAGCGCTTCGCAGGCGAAAAACGCCATCATACCGATGGTTTCGACCGTTTCGGGCAGCGTCACCGATTGCAGCTTCGACTTATAGGAAAACGCGCCGGGTGCGATCTCGGTGACGGGATAGCCGTCGATGGAAGCAGGTACGGTGATGTGTGTCTCGTCCCCCGTGTATTGCGTGATCGTAACGGTATCGTTCTGCGCGGTATATACAAGCCCGTCGGCGGTTTCTAAGGCGAAGGACGCCACGGGGAATGCTGTGATGCACAGGATCACGGCAAGCAGGAGCACAGCGGCTTTTTGCCATACATGGGTTTTGCGTTTCATATTATTGTACCTCCTTAGTCAGGATAAAGGAAAATGCACGTTCACTATAGCTGACAGTCACAAGTGCTTTATTTTCCAAGTCCATGAAATTGCGCTCGATCGTGATCTCATATTCCTCAGGTGTGAGCGTGCGCTCGCTGCCGTCGGAATATACCGCCTTGACCGTCATGCCGGACAGATCGATGTCATCGAAAGAGGACACGGTAAAGGTGTAATCCGGCGGAAATACGCCGTAGATGGAGTTCAGGATCACACTCTCGGGCACGGCGTTCACCGTAACGCCGTAACTGAAAGAAAGCCCTTCGTAAAAAACGGTGACGGTGTATTTGCCCGGATCCTGTGAAAAACCGCTTCCCGTTTGCACCGTGCAGTCCGCCAGCGGTACCTCCCGCTCGCTGCCGTCCGAGTAGACGACCATGACGCGAACGCCTGCCATATCGAGCTTCTCGCCGACCAAGTATTCGGTTTTAAGCGTGTCGGGGAAAACGCCGTACATGCGCGCGGGCCCGATTTCCACTTCTTTTGTCGCTGCTTTTTGTACCGCGCAGGTCGCAGACTCGGCGGGTTCGCTCGGCGTTTGTGTAACGGGTTCGGTTACAGCAGGCTGTGTTTCCGCCGGTTCTTCGTGCTCCGGCGCGGGCAGCGTGGTTTCCTCCATGCCGAACAGTGCCGCGATCTTTTCGGAAACACTGCGGGTGATACGTTCCCCGGTCGCCGTTTGCGAAGCGGCCGTACCCGCGGCGACAAGCAGAACGGCGCAGGCACATGCGACATACAGTGCGCGGTGCCGACGGATGCCGTAGGCGGAACGTGCGCAGATTTTTCGGCGCAGTTTTTCGCAGCTTTCGAGCGTTTGCAGGATCACGGGCGCCGTGTCTTCCGCCTGCAAAAACAGCAGCGCGTCGGCACAGGCGTCGATCAGCGTGACGTCCATCTCGTCGCCGCGTTCGAGCTCGGCGTCTATGGTCTCGTTCAAAAGACAGCGGCATTCCGCAAGAAACCCGTGCTCATCCCACAGTTCGCGTAAAATTTCATCGGTCACAATGAGAGATTGCAAATCAAGTCCCTCCTTACGTTTGGTCTTGTAAAGTTTGCGACAACCTTTCCCGAACGGCGGCGCGCAGACGCGAGGTGCGCTTGGCGGCGGCAGCCGGCGTGATGTCCAAAAGCTCTGCGATCTCACGCAGACTTCGCTTTTCCATGTATTTGAGGCGGTAAAGCGTCTGCTCGGCTTCGGAAAGTGTCTCTAAAAGCGCCCGGGCGCACGCCTCGTAGTCCGGCTCCTGTTCCGAAAAGGGGATCGGCTGCGCGGCGGCAAGGGTTTCCGCGATCTCAAGCGGGGCATGCCGCTTTTGTTCACGCGCGTAGCGTGCGACCGCCTGTTTCAGGAAATTGTCGGTCGTGCGGTACAGAAAGGCGCGCGGATTTTGGATCTCTTCGCCGCTGAGCAGTTTGTTGTAGAAGACCAGAAAAGCCTCCTGTACACAGTCATCTGCCTGGATGCGCGCGTCGCCCATACGTGCCGCACAGTATTTGATCAAAGAAAGATAGCAGGCTTCATAGGCTTCGGTAAACCTTTTGTCCGCCCGTCGTTTTGCAGCGCTGTTCAAACCGAAAGTCCGCCCCCTTTCATTCGGTAGTCGCAAAAATTGCAAAAAATGACAAAAAAAGACGCCGTAGGGCGCCTTTTTGGTTTCCGCGCATATTTACAGCTTACGCACGGAATTGTAAAACTCCAAGGTTTTTAAGCGGCGTTCCACCCGGCTTCGCAAGTAGGCTTCCGTAACATAGGCAAGCTCTTCGGTAACGTTACCGCTCGTCCGGAAGGCATAGAGCTTTTGAAAATCCGAAAACACAATATGCCGCATCGCATTGACAACGCCTAAAGAGAGCGCAAACGGCGCTGTGGCGGGCGCGCAGTTGTCACAGTATAAAAGCCCTTCCGAAATGTCAAAATACATAGGATCGGATTCAAAACAACCGCATTTTTCGCAGGCGACAAGATTCGGCGCATAACCGGCGAGAGAAAGCAGCCGCAGTTCCGTAAGGGCCTTGAGCATTTCAGGCGGCCGTTTGCCGTTTGCAAGCATATAAAGCGAATTCAAAAGCAGCCGCAGATTATCGCGTGCATTTTCTTCTTCAGGCGAAAAAATAAGCCCGAGTTCGAGGAAATATTCCCCGAGTGCGAGCTTTTCCAGATCGTCGCGCAGCCCGAAAAACATCTCCAAAGCCTCGGCTTCGTCGATTATGTAGCTGTCTTTACCCGAATAGATCGACAGCCGTGCATAGCAGAATTTGGTGGTCGCCGCCTGCTTTTTGCTTTTGACAGATTTCGCACCGCGCACGAATGCGCGCAGCACGCCGCGCTCTTCGGTGAGCACCGTCACCAGCTTGTCGCGCTCACCGATATTCTGTTCTTTGAGGATCAGTCCCTTGGTCGTCAGGTTCATCCAATTCGTCCTCGCCGCGGCGGTTTTGAAATTCGGGACGATTCCTGCAATACGCCAAATAGTCCTGAATGCTGCCGCTCTTCATAAAAATATCCCAATACGTTTGTCCCATGCCGCACACCGCTTTCGGAAGGTTTGTACTTTTACCTTCCCCCGCAGCGGCGGGCAAAATACCTGTTAATCTAATCCAAAATTGTGGATCAGTCCCTCTCGGTTGCGCCAGTCGGGCTTCACCTTGACACGGCATTGCAAGTTGACCTTGCAGTCAAAAAAGCGCTCCATATCCTGCCGCGCAAAGGTGGCGATTTTTTTGAGCATCCCGCCGCCCTTGCCGATGATGATGCCCTTGTGTGATTCTTTTTCGCAATAAATGACCGCGTCTATGTCGAGGATCGGCATATCTTCGCGCTCGCGCATGCGCTCGATCGAGACAGCGGTGCCGTGCGGGATCTCCCGCTTTAAAAGCCGCAGCATTTTTTCGCGCACCATCTCGGCGGCCAGCACGCGTTCGGGCTGGTCGGTGAGCGTGTCATCGGGGAAAAAGTGTGCGCTCTCATACGCGCAGGCTTTGAGTTCGTCAAGCAGCGCGTCCATGCCGTTGCCGTCCCTTGCCGAGATGGGGATGACGCTTTTGAAATCGGCAAGCCCTGCGAGATATGCAATACGCGCGGCGAGCACGGATTTGTCGGGAAGCAGGTCGATCTTATTGATGGCAAGCAGCGCGGGCACCTTTGCCGCGCGGATCTTTCCTAAAAGCTGTGTTTCCGCCTCGTTAAGCTCCCTGTCCTCGGCTTCACAGACAAATAGGCATGCGTCTACGCCGGAAATGCTGTCCGAGACCGCCTGCACCATTTTTTCGCCGAGCTTGGTACGCGGCCGGTGAAAGCCGGGCGTGTCGGTGAACACAAGCTGCACGTTGTCCTCGGTCGTTAAGACCCCCATAATGCGCGTGCGCGTGGTCTGGGGCTTGTCCGATACGATGGCGATCTTTGTGCCGAGCAGACGGTTTAGGATCGAGGATTTCCCGACATTTGCCCTGCCGACAATGGCGATAAAGGCGGTTTTCGGCGGTTGGCTCATAAGCGGTTTTCCTCCTTACCGGTTCTGCTGCGTTTGCCGAAGCCCTTGAAAATAAAGACGGTCGCGGCGGCAATGGAAAGGATCAGAATCAAAAGCATCGACGGCTTTTCAAGGTAGTAGTGGAACAGCGCCTCGAAAGCCGCCCTCTGCCCGAGCACCGCAATGCCGACCGCTACAGCGAAAATCGCGCAGCAAAGCACCGCGCCTGCGGCGGTGTCCTTGGCGATCTTCGCGTTTTCACGGTAGGTGTCCGTCGCAAGATCGACCGCGCGTTCCACAGCGGTGTTGACAAGCTCCGCCGCGACGACCAGCGCGTTTGCCAAAAACAAAAGTGCAAGCTGTGCGCGCGACACTTGGAAAAAATCGTATACCGCAAGGAACGTATACATATAGACCATGCATACGAAATGGATGCGCATATTGCGTTCGTGCACGAGCGCAAAGCCGATACCGCGAAACGCATAGCCAAAGCTCTTCATAAGACTTTTCATGCTTACTCGCCGTCAAAGTAGTAGCTGCCGTTGCGCTTAAGCCCCAGCTGCGTGAGCACGGCTTCCTCTTTTTCCCGCATATGTACGGCTTCCAGTCCGCCGTTCACATGGTCGTAGCCGAGCAGGTGCAGCATGGAGTGCACGGTCAAAAACGCGACCTCGCGCTGTAAGGGATGCCCGTATTCCTCCGCTTGACGGACGGCGGTCTCCATGGAGATCACAATATCGCCGAGGATTTTTGCCCCCGTTTCGGGATTGACGTCGTACTTGCCGTCTTCGCCCAGCGGGAACGACAGCACGTCGGTAGACTTGTCAATATCACGGTGCTTTTTGTTGAGTTCCCGGATCTGCTCGTCATCTACAAACGTTACGCTGATCTCCGCCGAGCCCTCAAAATTCTCCTGCACGAGCACGGCGTGGCAGCAGCGGCGTACAAGCATGCGCACGCCGGTCGGGATCTTAACGGCTTTTTGGTTGTTGGAAATGATTACTTTGATTTTGTCGGTCATTTTTTTCGAGCCTCCTCGCTTTTTTCATAGGCTTTGATGATGTCCTGCACAAGTCTGTGCCGCACCACGTCCTTTTCCGTGAAGCGGCAGACGGAAATATCCGGGATGTTTTTTAAGATGCGCATCGCCTGCAAAAGCCCGGACTTTTTGCCGTCCGGCAGGTCGATCTGCGTCACATCGCCCGTGACGACCATTTTGGAATTGAACCCTAAGCGCGTTAAAAACATCTTCATCTGCTCGCGCGTGGTATTCTGTGCTTCGTCCAGAATGATGAAGCTGTCGTCGAGCGTGCGCCCGCGCATATATGCAAGCGGTGCGACCTCAATGCTGCCGCGCTCCTGATAGCGCTGGAACGTCTCCGCACCGAGCATATCGAACAGTGCGTCGTAAAGCGGCCGCAAATATGGATCTACCTTTTGCTGCAAATCGCCGGGCAGGAAGCCAAGCTTTTCGCCCGCCTCCACTGCGGGGCGCGTCAAAATGATGCGGTTAACCTCTTTCGCGCGAAATGCCGTGACCGCCATGGCGACCGCCAGATACGTTTTACCTGTGCCCGCAGGTCCCGCGCCGAGCGTGATGGTGTTTTGACGGATCGCCTCCACATAGCGCTTCTGGCCGAGCGTTTTCGGCTTGACGGGTTTTCCCTTGGCGGTGATGCAGATGCAGTCGCCGACCATGTCGGAGAGCTTGTCCTCCGCGCCTTCGTTGACAAGCGAGAGCACATAACGCACATTTTGCTCGGAAAGCGATTCGCCTTTGTTGATCAGTGTCAAAAGCCCTTCCACGGCGCGCGTCGCCTTGGCGACGTTTTCCGCTTCACCGCTGATCTTGATATCCGATCCGCGGCTGATGACACGCACGGAAAACGCCTCTTCGACCTGACGGATGTTCTCGTCAAAGCTGCCGAACAGACTGACGGCGTGCTCCATGCGGTCCACGTTGATAACCTGCTCGAACAAAGAATCCCTCCCAAACGGAAATTATAGTAATATTGAATATATTATAACATAGATTTTGTGATTAGTCACTAATTTTTTCAACAAAAATCTGCTGATTTATCCCGATTTCTTTTTCACACAGCACAGTCCCCGAAATATACGGGTCTTCGGCTTCAAAATCGAACGTCAAAGCGGTGTGCAAAATGACGCTGTCCGTCCAAAGCTCGGCAAAACGGGCGGCAAAGCGGGCGGCGGCAAAGCGGGCGCGATCCGTCTTGTTTTCAAGCGTATATTCTGTATTGTATACCTCTGCACGCTCCCGCAGGATGCCTACGGGCAGCGCCAGTTCGTCGTTTGAAAGGTAGCGTTCCACTGTGTAGGCCTGCTCGCCCGGGGAAAAGCCCAGCGGGATGCGCAATCCGAAAAAAAACAGGCTGTAGCGCGTGGCGCTCGCAGAAAGGCGCAGAAACGGCGCGTCGGGGCAGGAAAAGGACATGTTTTCCGTAACTTCGGCATAAACGTTACCCTGCGCACCGTGCAGCGTCTGCGAGCCGTCGGCATTTTCGACCACGCCGGAAATCAGCAGATCGCCCCGCACCACGCCCGACCCCGGTTCCGCCGCCGCTGTGCCGGAGTAGACTTCGATTTTTGTAAGCACGCCGTCCGCGTCGGCTATGATGTTGGAGGGGGTCTGCGTGTCTAAGATCTCGGGCGCAGGCGTGCTTTCGCGCACCTCGATCACCGCGCGGCAGTTGTCTATGTTGACCGCTGCCCAGGAAAGACCGTCCACATTGTCCAAAAGCGATTCGGCAAGCGCCGCCGTGTCCAGATTGCTGCGCTTTGCGCCCACGCGCACGCCGAGCTCTTCAGCGGCGGCAAGGATCTTTTCCGCAGGGATTTCCGCATTGCCTGTAACACTGACCGTCCAAATGCGCACCGACAGACAGGCAATGACCACGGCTGCAGCCAAAAGCCCTGCGATAAGACCCGCACGGCGGCGGTGGCGCGCGCTCCAAAACGGAAGCCCGCGTTTCCCCGTGATATGTACACGCACGCCGCAACGGCGCACGATCGGGCGGATGTGCTTATAACCCCGGATGGTCGTTTTGCCCGTAAGCTGTTCGTCCGCGCGGGACAGATCCCACAGCGGGATGTGCGCTTTGACGCAAAGATTGATGAAGCGTTCGGGAAACCCGCCTTCGCCCGCAAAAGAAACATAGCCGAGCAGCCAGCGAACCAGCACAACAATAAACAAATGATCCCTCCTATGCCGTTACACGCTCGAGCGTGACTTGGCGGATGTCCCCCGTAATGACGGTCTGTGCTTCCGAATACATACGGATACAAAGGTTGCTGCCCGCCACAGACAACAGCAGTGCGCCTGCATGCAGGCGGATGTTTTCTTCGGTGTATTCCAAAATCCCTTTGCAGCCGTCGAGTGCGAGTTCGGCGTCGCCCTGCAATTCAATATGCGGCACATCCTTGTGCAGGATCTCGGGCAGGTCAAGCGCCTGTTCCACGCTTGGGTGCGCGCGTTTGGGCTGCGCTCTGCTTTTTCTTGCCATCGTCTTTCCTCCCAGCCGCCGAGGTGTTCGGCTACATAGAAATGTATGCGCGCGCATATAGATTGATTACAGAGAAAGGGGGGCGGCGTATGCACAAACACTTGGCATTACCGCGGCTTCGGTGGCTGCCGTCCGCGGCGCTGTTCGCGGTGTGCTGCTGGTTTTTGTTCCGGTATCCCGGTGTTTGCGCCGAAGGCGTGCAAAACGGGTTGACGCTCTGCGGCACGCTCGTGCTGCCGGCGCTCTTTCCTTTTTTAGCGGTCTCGGTGTTTTTGCTGCGTTCGGGACTTTTACAGCTGTTTGGGCAGTTGGTATCTACCGTGCCGCGCCGCGTGTTTCGGCTTCCCGGAGAGAGCGCGGGCGTAATTTTGATGGCGCTTGTCGGGGGCTTCCCCGTCGGAGCGAGTATGACTGCACAGCTCTATAAGGATGCCCGTTTGACACAGCCGCAGGCGCGGCGGATGTGCCTTTTCTGTATGAACCCGGGGCCCGCGTTCGTTCTGTCTACCGTGGGGGCGGGTATTTATCACAGTATGCGTGCCGGGGCAATTCTATATGCTTCCGCCTGCCTTTCCTCTCTTTGCATGGGCGCGGTGCTCGCATGTTTCTCCGGGGAAGCCCCGCCCGCCCGCGAAACGCATGCGGTCGTGCGGCTTACCTCGCCCATGGCTGCGCTTGCGGACGCTGTGCGTTCGAGCGCGGAGTCCATGCTGCAAATCTGCGCATGGGTCATTTTGTTCAGTACCGTGCACGCCTGTATTTTAACGCTGCCGATGCCGGCACAGGTGCAGGTGTTTCTCGGCTGCTTTTTGGAAATCACAAGTGGAGTGCGCGCTGCGGCAGGCGCGCTGCCCATGCCTGCGGTCGCCGCGCTGATCGCTTTTGGCGGACTTGCCGTGCACTGCCAGATCCTGCCGTACCTGCAAGCCTGCGGCGTGCGGCTGCGCGCCTTTTTTGCCGCGCGCAGCGCAGGGGCGGCGCTCAGCGCGCTGTTCTGCGCTGCGCTTCTGCGTGTATTCCCGTGTGAGGTCAGCGTAGCCGCCGTGCCGGGAGAGCTTGTCCCTGCGGCGTACTCCGTTTCCGTCCCATCGTTTGTCGCCCTTCTTTTGATGACCGTTTTGTTGATTTTGGAGATTGAACCCAACCGTAAAGTGTGGTAAAATCAAAAAGACAACAGGGGAGGCGCGCCTATGAAACGAAAGCCGGAAGAATATGAAGTTCCGCCGAAGTGCGCCTATTGCAAGCACGGCACGATTTCGGCGGATCAAAAGAGCGTGTTGTGCAAAAAGCGCGGGGTGACTTCGCCCGACGGCTATTGCCGCAAATACAAATATGATATTTTAAAGCGCCAGCCGCCGCTGCGTCAAAAGCTGCCGGAATTTTCGATCAAGGATTTTGAAATTCAGGATTCGGAATCCTAAAGACCAAAAAAGAAGAGCAGGGGGGATCCCAACGGATCCTCCCTGCTTCGTTTCTTGTGCCGTGTGTTATTTTTTCTGTTCGCGGTGCGCCACTGCCGCGCCGATGAGGCCCGAAAAAAGCGGGTGGGGGCG
>UQZS01000029.1 GCA_900545625.1 uncultured Oscillospiraceae bacterium
CCGAGCAGCATCCCCGCAAGCACATCGCCGCTGCCGGCGGTCGCCATGCCTGCATTGCCGGTCATATTGACCGAAAACCGTTTGCCGTCCGCCGAGATCACCGTGCCGGCACCTTTCAGCACCACCGTCGCGCCCGTCTTTTCGCAAAGCGTGGCGCATGCGCCCATGCGGTCTGCCTGGATCTCCCGCGCTGTACAGCCAAGCAGGCGCGCGGCTTCACCCGGGTGCGGGGTCAGGATGACCGGGGCTTTCGCTTCCCGTATCATATCTATGTCATCGCATACGGCGTTTATGCCGTCCGCATCCAAAACCACGGGAACGCCTGCATTTTGCAGCACGGCGCGCACGATGGCCTTCGTATCATAATCGAGCCCCAACCCGCAGCCGACGAGGCAAGCCGTTGCGTTGGACAGCGCATCCAGAAGCCGTTTTTCCTCCTGCGCCGAGATCCGACCGAAGCGGTTGGAAGCAAGCGGCAGAAGCACCTTTTCGGGCACGGCCGCCGTGACCGCCGCGTATGCTTGCTCCGGAAAGGCCAGCCGCACCAGCCCCGCGCCGCATTCCACACAGGCGCCGCAGGCGAGCAGCGCGGCGCCGGGCATCTCATAGCTGCCCGCGATCACCAGCGCCTTGCCGAAATCGCCCTTGTTCGCATCGGCGGCGCGCTTCGGGAACAGCGCGGCAATATCTTTGTCCGAAAAAGCGAACGTTTTGTTATAGGCTTTATAAAGCTCGTCCGGTATGCCGATAGACACCACTTGGATCTCTCCTGCAAATTCCCGCGCAGGGAAGGAAACCAGCGCAGGCTTAAGCGCCATGACCGAAACAGTCAGGTCGGCCTTGAGCGGACGGCTTTGCAGCTGCGGGGTGTCGGCGCACACGCCGCTGGGCAGGTCGATGGAGACCACAAACCCGCCGCAGGTTTCCGCAAACGCAAATAACGCTTGCAGATTTTCGGGCAGTGAACCCGCAAAGCCCGTGCCGAATACCGCGTCAATGAGAATGTCCGCCTTTTGCAGCAGCGCGCGCTGGCGCTCGCTTTGCGGCATGTAGTTTTCAACAGGGATGTCCAGTTCCTGAAGACGAATAAACATTTCCTGTGCATTATCGGCCTTCGGCTCGCCCGCAACAAGCAGCACATGCACGTCATAGCCGTTTTCAAACAGCTTGCGCGCCGCGACAAAGCCGTCGCCGCCGTTTTTCCCTTTGCCGCACAGCACGACGACATGCCGCTTGTCCGTCGCATCAAAGCGCGTCCGGATGACCTTGGCGCAGGCGGCGCCCGCGTTTTCCATCAGCCGCAGATAGGAAATGCCGCTTTCGTCTGCGGCCGCCTCTACGGCTTTGATCTGTTCGGAAGTTAAAATACGCATCATGGGTTTGCGTCTCCTTTCTCAATCGCTGTGACCATCGCCGCCGCGAGTGTGCCTGTGTGCGTGATGCTCAATGTGAATTCGAGCGCGCGCGCTTCGGCGAGCGCCGCGGCCTTTCCCGAAAGTGCAAAATACGGCGCGCCGAGCGGATCGTGCAGCACCTCGACCTCGCAAAGCGCGAAGCCGCGGATCCCGGTGCCCAGTGCCTTCGCAAACGCCTCTTTTGCCGCGAACGCACCGGCCAGATGCTCTGCCTTTTCGCCGCGCTGTATCCATTCTGCACGCTCGCGTGCACCGAATACACGTTCCAAGAATACAGGGGACTGTGCCGAGCGGCGGATGCGCTCGATCTCCACAAGGTCTATGCCGTTTCGCAGCATATGTCCGTCTCCTTTCAAGCGCTTTATGTGCATTGTACCACATTTTTGCCGGAAAGAAAATATTTGTTGAAATCCGGGCAAAATATGGTACAATGTTCTCGCACAGATAGGAAAGTTAAGGAGCAGGGTGAAAAAATGCAACTGATCATTATGGAAAATGCCGCCCAGATCGGCGAAGCGGCGGGAAAATTGTTTGTGGATGCCATCAATAAAAAGCCGAATATCGTACTTGGGCTTGCGACGGGGGCGTCGCCCGTGCCGACGTATCAGTACATATACAAAGCGTATGAACGCGGCGAAGTGAGCCTGCGCGATGTGACGACCTATAATCTTGACGAATATGTCGGGCTGCCGAAGTCCGATAAAAACAGCTACTACACCTTCATGCACCGTGAGCTGTTCGATCACACGGACATCCGCGAGGAAAACGTGCATTTTCTTGACGGCAACGCCGAGGATGCCGAGGCGGAGTGCGCGCGCTATGATGCGGAGCTTGACCGCGCGGGCGTGGACATCCAGCTTTTAGGCGTGGGCAGAAACGGGCATATTGGTTTTAACGAGCCGTCCATTTGCTTCACGCGCGGCGCGTTCAAGGTCAAGCTGACAGAGAGCACGATCGAGGCAAATTCGCAGTATTTCGACGAAAACCCCATGCCGCACTATGCGTTGACCATGGGCGTCGGTTCCATTATGAAGGCGAAAAAGATCGTGATGATCGCCACGGGTGCTGCCAAGGCGGACGCCATGGCGGCGATGATCAAGGGTGAGGTCACGCCGGTCTGCCCTGCGTCGATCCTCCAGTTCCACCACGACGTCGTCGTGTATATGGACAAGGAAGCGGCACGGCTGCTGTAAGAAAACGTTTATATCAACAAAACAACACGGGCAAGCCGCTGCGGCTTGCCCGTGTTTAGTTTGTAGCGAAATTTCTTCGAAAAACAAATACAAAAATTTTCGTCCACCTTTTATAAAAGGTGGCGGGGTCGAGGGGCAGCGCCCCCCGTCGCGTCCCGCAGGACGCGAAATTCTTTTTCTTCAAGACGCGCAGGAGGGGAGATGGAACAGTCCGGTGGACTGTTCCATCCGGGGAACCCTCGCCGGGGGTTCCCCGTGCCTGTGTTGATCACACTAAGGAAATCAGAACAACCCCGAGATCACGCCGTTTTCGTCCACATCGATGTTTTCCGCAGCGGGGACTTTCGGCAGCCCCGGCATGGTCATGATGTCCCCCGTCAGCGCTACAACGAAGCCGGCGCCTGCGGACAGGCGTACCTCGCGCACGGTCAGCGTAAAGCCCTCGGGCTTGCCGAGCAGGGCGGGATTGTCCGAAAGCGAATACTGTGTTTTGGCAATGCACACGGGCAGCTTATCTTCTCCGAGCGCCTCTATCTCGGCGATGGATTTTTTCACCGCCGCCGTAAACGTCACGCCGTCTGCACGGTAGATTTCTTTGGCGATGGTTTCGATCTTTTCGGGGATGGTAAGCGCTGTGTCATAGAGCGGATGGTATGCGGACGGCTGTTCATCGATGGTGCGGCAGACCTTTTGCGCGAGATCTGCGCCGCCTTCGCCGCCCTTTGCGAACACTTCGGTAAGCGAAACGGGCGCGCCCATCTCCTTGCAGACCCGCTCTACTACGGCGATCTCCGCGTCGGTATCGGTATGGAAGCGGTTGATCGCCACCACCACGGGCACGCCGTATTTGCGCATGTTCTCCAGATGCGTTTTCAAATTGACAATGCCTTTTTCAAGCGCTTCAACGTTCTCTTCGCCCAAATCCGTTTTCGCCACGCCGCCGTTGTATTTGAGTGCGCGAATGGTCGCGACCAGCACCACGCAGGCGGGCTTAAGCCCCGCGACACGGCATTTGATATCGAGGAATTTTTCCGCACCGAGATCCGCGCCGAAGCCCGCTTCCGTGATGCAGTAGTCGGCGAGCTTGAGCGCCATTTTGGTCGCCGTGACGGAGTTGCACCCGTGGGCGATGTTCGCAAACGGCCCGCCGTGCATGAGCGCGGGCGTGTTTTCGAGCGTCTGCACGAGGTTCGGCTTGATCGCGTCGCGCAGCAGCGCCGCCATCGCGCCTACCGCGTTAAGGTCGCGCGCGTAAACCGGCTTGCCGTCATAGGTGTAGGCAACAAGCATTCGGCCCAAGCGTTCTTTTAAGTCTTCCATATCCGCCGCAAGGCACAAAATCGCCATGACCTCGCTTGCGACGGTGATCATGAACCCGTCCTCACGCGGCACACCGTTGACCTTGCCGCCCAAGCCCACCACAACGTTACGCAGTGCGCGGTCGTTCATATCGAGACACCGCTTCAAAAGCACGCGGCGCGGATCTACACGCAGTGCGTTGCCCTGCTGCAGGTGGTTGTCAAGCATCGCGCACAGCAGGTTGTTCGCAGCGGTGAGCGCGTGCATGTCACCCGTAAAATGCAGGTTGATGTCCTCCATCGGCACGACCTGCGCATAGCCGCCGCCCGCAGCGCCGCCCTTCACACCGAACACGGGCCCCATAGAGGGTTCGCGCAGCGCGATGATCGCGTTTTTGCCGATCTTCTGCATTGCTTCGCCCAGTCCCACTGTCACGGTCGTTTTGCCCTCGCCGGCGGGGGTGGGGTTGATGGCGGTGACGAGGATCAATTTTCCGTCCGGTTTATCGCGCAGCTTCTCGCGCAAAGAAAGGGGCAGCTTCGCCTTATATTTGCCGTAAAGCTCGAGATCGTCCGCATTTACGCCGAGGCGCGCGGCGATTTCCGAAATGGGCAGCATCTCTGCCGCTTGTGCGATTTCAATGTCTGAACGCATGAACTCTTCCTCCCGATATTTTCGATTTCCCCGCACTTTGGGGGCACATCCTTTATACATGTTTTATTATACTGAATTTGCTGCCGTAAAACAAGCATTTTCAGGGAAATAAAGTTGACAAGCGAAAGGCAGAAATGTATAATCGTTTCAATACTTTTTTTGGACAATCTATTAGAAACGCGGCGCGCAGCGCTGCGGCTTAAGGAGCATACGGCATATGGAATGGACAGGGCTTAACGAACTGCGGGAAAAATATCTTTCCTTTTTTGAAAGCAAGGGGCATCTGCGGCTGCCGAGCTTTTCGCTTGTCCCGCGCGACGACAAAAGCCTGCTGCTGATCAACTCAGGTATGGCGCCGATGAAAAAATACTTCACGGGCGAGGTGACGCCGCCGCGCAAGCGCGTGACCACCTGCCAGAAGTGCATCCGCACGCCCGACATCGAAAACGTCGGCAAGACCGCACGCCACGGCACGTATTTTGAGATGCTCGGCAACTTTTCATTCGGCGACTATTTCAAAAAAGAGGTCATCCCGTGGGCGTGGGAATTCTGCACCAAGGTCATGGAAATGGACCCCGAAAAGCTGTATATCAGTGTGTATCTCGACGATGACGAGGCGTATGACATCTGGACGAAGGACGTCGGCGTCAAGGAATCCCACATGGTGCGCTTCGGCAAAGAAGATAACTTCTGGGAGCACGGCGCAGGCCCGTGCGGACCGTGCTCGGAGATCTACTATGACCGCGGCGAAAAATACGGCTGCGGCAAGCCCGACTGCAAGGTCGGCTGCGAGTGCGACCGCTATATCGAATTTTGGAACCTTGTGTTCACGCAGTTTGAAAACGACGGCAATGACAATTATACCCGCCTTGCCCACCCGAACATCGACACGGGCATGGGGCTTGAGCGTCTGGCGTGCATCGCGCAGGATGTGGACAACCTGTTTGAGGTCGATACCGTCCAGAACATCATGAAACACATTATGCGGATTGCGGGCGTGCAGTACCACGAAAACGAGCACACCGACGTGTCGCTGCGCGTTATCACCGACCATGTGCGCAGCACCACGATGATGCTCGGCGACGGCGTGATGCCCTCGAACGAAGGGCGCGGCTATGTGCTTCGCCGGCTTCTGCGCCGCGCGGTGCGGCACGGCAGGCTGCTGGGCATCGACCGTCCGTTCCTGTACGAGGTCGCTGAAACGGTCATTCAGGAAAATAAAAACGCCTATCCCGAGCTTGTCGAAAAGCATGACTATATCGTCAATGTCATCCGGGCCGAGGAGGAAAACTTCGCGCGCACGCTTGATGCGGGTGTGCAGCGTTTTGAAAAAATGGCGGACGCCGCGAATGGAAAGGAGCTCTCCGGCAAGGATGCTTTCCTGCTGTCCGACACGTTCGGCTTCCCGCTGGATCTCACAAAAGATCTGCTCGAGGAACGCGGCATGACCGTGGACGAGGAAGCCTTTTACAAGCTTGTCGCCGAGCAGCGTGAGCGCGCAAGAAACGCCCACAAGGATGCGGGCAAGGAGGCGTGGCTCGGCTCGGATGACGCGGTAAAGGATCTTACCGCGACGGAATTTGCGGGCTATACGGCGTTCGACTGCGATGCCAAGGTGCTTGCCGTTTTGACCGACGGCGAACGCGCCGAATCCGTGGCCGCAGGCAAAGAAGCTGTGCTTGTGCTCGACAAGACCGTGTTTTACGGCGAGGGCGGCGGGCAGGTCGGCGACATCGGCGAGATCGTCGGCGACGGCTTCACCTTTACCGTCACCAATACCACCAAGACCGCACAGGGCGTTTACCTGCACCACGGCAAGCTGACGGCCGGTGAAGAGATTGCCGTCGGCGCGGCGGTGACCGCGAAGATCGATAAAGAAACGCGGCGCGCAACCATGCGCAACCACACGGCGGCACACCTTTTGCAGGCGGCGCTGCGGCAGGTGCTCGGCACGCATGTCGAACAGGCTGGCCAGTTGGTCAACGCGCGCGAAATGCGTTTTGACTTTACACACTTTTCTGCGCTTACAAGCGAAGAACTTTCGCGCGTGGAGGAAACGGTCAACCGCGTTATCTTTGAAGCACTGCCCGTCTCCACGGCGGAAATGCCGATCGAGGAAGCCAAGAAAATGGGCGCTATGGCGCTGTTCAGCGAAAAATACGGCGACGTTGTGCGCGTTGTCAAAGTCGGCGATTTCTCGACCGAGCTTTGCGGCGGCACGCATGTGGAAAATACGGCGATGCTCGGGCTTTTCAAGATTACGTCCGAATCATCCGTCGCCGCGGGTGTGCGGCGCATCACCGCTGTAACAGGCACGGGACTTCTTGCGCACCTGCGTGAAACGGACGCCCTGCTTGCGAAAACGGCTGCGGCGCTCAAGGCGACCTCCCCGCAGGAGATCCCCGCGCGCGCCGAAGCGCTCATTACAGAGCAGAAGGCTGCGGAAAAGGAAGTTGAAAAGCTCCATGGGGAGATCAACACCTATAAGACTGCCGGGCTGCTTGCAGGTGCGGTGGACGTTGGCGGCGTTAAGCTGATCGTCTATTATGCGGGCGATGAAACGCCCGAAAACCTGCGCTCCATCGCCGAAACGGCACGCGGCCTTGCCGACAACGCCGTAGCGGTCGTCGCGGGTACGAATTCCGAAAAAGGTACGGTCACGTTTGCGTGTGCCTGTGCCGCAGACGCCGTGAAGCTCGGCGCACATGCGGGCAACATTGTGCGCGAAGTTGCAAAGATCGCGGGTGGTTCCGGCGGCGGCAAGCCCGATATGGCGATGGCAGGCGGCAAGGACGTTTCCAAGGTGGATGATGCGCTCATGCGTGCGGATGAGATCGTCCGCGCACAGCTTAAATAAGGAGGAAGGCTTATGGATTGCGTATTTTGTAAGATCGTCGCGGGGGAGATCCCCTCGAAAAAACTCTATGAGGATGCGCTTTGCTGCGCCTTCTACGACCTGAACCCACAGGCGGAAACGCATTTCCTCGTTGTCCCCAAAACCCATATCGCCTCGGCGCAGGACATCACCGCCGAGACCGCGCCTGTTGTGGCACATATTTTCGAGGTGATCCCGCAGCTTTGCAAAGAGCTTAGGCTTTCGGGCTACCGCATCATCAACAATTGCGGCGCAAGCGCGGGGCAGACGGTCATGCATCTGCATTTCCACGTGCTTTCGGGTCCCAATCTCGGCGAACGGCTCGTTTGATATGACCAGGCCGTTTTGCGTCACGGGCTTTACCATGCTGTTTACGCTGTTCGTGCTTGGTACGAACGCGTCGGCAAAGGCGGTGCGTGCGGTGCTTTGCGCCGCGCTCATCGCCTTTGTGCTTTCTCTCGTCTTTCGCGCCTCCCGCCGCGACCGGACGCTGCCGACAGCTTTCTTGGCTGTCGTGCTTTCCACGGGGCTGCTGATTGCTGCCGGACAACAGCAGACAACATTTGCCGAACGGTACGCCGACCGCGAGGTAGAGATCCGAGGCGTATTGGCACAGCTTCCGTGGCAGCAGGATGGCAGGAATTATTACGTTTTGCAGCTCGATACGGCGGACGGCGAGCCCTGTGACGAGAAGCTGCGGCTCGTTTCCCGCGCGCCGCTGGACATCACACCCGCCGACCGTGTCACCGGTACGGTGAAAACCTTTGTGCTCGGCGCTTCCGGCGAAGACGGCGTATCGGAATATTACCGTTCCATAGACATCACGATGGGCGGCTACCCCGTGGACGACTTACAGGTGGAAAAGGGCGTGCGCACCGATCTGTCCGGTTATATCTTGCAGTTCCGGCTTGCCCTTTCCGACGCGCTGTTGACCGCACTGCCGAATGATAACGGCGCGCTTCTCGCCGCCATCGCCTTCGGCGCGGAGGATACGCTCCCGGATCGTGTCAACAACGCCTTCCGCGCCGTGGGCATTTCCCATATCTTGGTGGTCTCGGGGCTGCATCTGACCGTTTGGACGATGCTTTTGTTCGCAGTCCTCCGAAAGCTCGGATGCCGCAGGCGGTTTTCTGCGGCGGTCGGCATTGCCTTTGTCTGCTTCTTTACGGTTTTAACGGGCGCCGAGCCCTCTATTTTGCGTTCGGCGGTCATGCTCTGTACGGTTTATGCCGCCGAATTCTTCCGCCGTGAATCGGATTCCTTAAATTCCATCGGTCTTGCCCTGACGGGGATGCTGCTTCTGAATCCTTACGCCGCGCGTTCGCTGTCACTTCTTCTGTCCGTGTTCGCGACACTCGGCATCCTGCTTTTGGAAAAGCCGATCGAGCGCGTGTTGATGCGGCCGTTTGCGAAAGCACGGCAGGGACTGCTTTTTCGCCTGTGCAGCGCGGTCGTTTCCGCCGTTGCGGTCACGGCGGCTGCAACCGTATTCACCCTGCCCGTGCAGCTTTGGGCGATCGGGAATATGTCCACCGTGACGCTTCTGGCGAACCTCCTGCTGCTTACGGCGGGCAACGCCGCCATGGTGCTCGGTTCCTTCGGCGCGCTGCTTACACTTGCAGGCGTCTTTGGGCAGCCTGTGCTGCTGTTGGCGGGCTGGGTGGCGCAGTATCTTATCACGGTCACGGAAAGGCTCGCGCAGCTGCCGGGTGTGCTGCTGCCCATCAATTCGAACTTTGCCAAGCTCCTTTTGGCGCTTGCGTTTTTTGCGTGCGCCGTGTTCGTATTCCTGAAGAAGCCGAACAAGCGCATGATGCGCCTGACGGCAGCCGTCCTTTGCTGCGCATTTCTCGTGTGCAACACGGCGGTATATTTGCGCAGCCGCAGCGCGCTGCAAATGGCGGTGGCGGATGTCGGCAACGGGATGTCCGTGGTTCTTTCCTGCCGCGGCGAAACGGTCGTGCTCGGCTGCGGCGGCGACTACTTTGCGGATTCCGAAATTTGTGCTATACTTTCGGCATACGGCGCAACATATATCGACGCGCTCATCCTGCCGGACGAGACGGATGAGCTGTTTTCCGCAGCGCTTTCCGTCGGCGGGCAGCTTCCCGTGAAAACCGTGTATTACGCACAGACCATCAAGCCGGAGACCCTGCCCGTAGGCGAGACGAAAACGCCGATCGACAAAACCGTACTCACCTTTGCGGACGGCGCATTGACCGTTGCGGTGCAAAGCAGCGGGGCTTACCGTTACGCTGAGATCTTATACGGCAGCTTCCGCGCGCTGGTTTCTTTTACGGAAGAAAATGATTTTCGCGGCGACAGCGCCTCGGTGCTCTGTGCCGCAGGGGAGCTGCCGAGGAACACGGATGCTGCGGATTTCGAGTTGACCGTGTTTTCCGCAGCCAATCCGGGTGCGGCGGACGTGCCCGCGCTGCGCAGCCAAACCGTCTGTACCACTGCCGAAAACGGCAGCATTTCCCTGCTCGTGTTCCAAGACGGCGCGTTTCAATACAGAAGGATGTGACTTTTATGCCCCAGCTCAACGAAGTGCAGCTCAAGCAACAGCTCAAAAGCGGCGATTTTTCCCGCGTATATCTGTTCTACGGGGCGGAAGGCTACTTGAAGCAGCATTATGCCGAGTGCCTTGCGAAAGCGTGTGTTACGCCCGGCATGGAGGGCTTCAATTTCAAGAAATACGAAGCGTCCGACGGCGTGCCGCTTTCTGAGGTGCTCGAAGCTGCCGAAACGCTTCCCGCGTTCGGCGGGTATATGTGCGTTCTCGCGCGCGACTATGCGCTCGATGCGCTCAACACGGCGGACAAGGCGCGGCTGGAAGATTTCTTGGCAGACCCGCCCGAAAGCACGGTGCTCCTTTTTTGGCAGGATACCGTGGAGGTCAACGCGAAAAAAAGCGCCAAATGGCGTGCGGTGCTTTCTGAAATTTCCCAATGCGGTGCAACAGTTGCGTTTGACCGCATGGATATGCAAACGCTTTGCAAAACACTGTCGGCGGGCGCGGCCAAGCGCGGCTGTCAGCTTGAGAAAACGGAGGCACGCTATCTTGCGGAGACGGTCGGCAACGATCTGAACCGTCTGCTCGGCGAGCTCGAAAAGCTGTGCAGCTACAAGCAAAGCGGCACGATCACCAAAGCGGACATCGACGCAGTCGCCACACGGTCGCTCGAAGCCAACGTATTCGATCTGTCGCGGGCGCTGTCATCGGGCAACTGCGCGCGCGCACTGGAAATCCTCTCACAGCTTTTGCAGGAAAAGGAAAAGCCGGAACTCATCCTCGGCACGCTTTGCGGCGTGTATGTGGACATGTACCGCGTCAAGCTCGCACTTGAGGCGGGTGAGCGCGCCGAAGCGCCCGCCAAATTCTTCAACTACAAAGGCAAGGAGTTCCGCCTGCGCAACGCTGCACGCGACGCCTCGCGCTATGACAAGCGCGACCTGCGGCAGGCGCTGGATCTGTGCACATCGGCGGACCGCGCGCTGAAATCGGGCAGCACGCCCGCGCCGCTCGTGCTCGAACGGCTGCTCGTGCAGCTCGCCGCTATCCGTGCGGGGACGCTGCAATGATCCGCATCCGTCAAGCGGTGATCGTAGAGGGGAAATACGATCAAATTCGGCTGTCCTCGCTTTTAGATACCGTGATCCTCACGACCGACGGCTTCGGCGTGTTCAAAGATAAAGAAAAACAGAAGCTGCTGCGCCGCCTCGCGTATGAGCGCGGGCTCGTCGTCTTGACCGACAGCGATTCGGCGGGTTTTGTCATTCGTTCTTTTCTAAACGGGATCGTCGAGCCGCAGTATATTACGAACGTGTATATCCCCGACGTGCTCGGCAAGGAAAAGCGCAAAGCCGCGCCCTCCAAGGAGGGCAAGCTCGGCGTGGAGGGGATGCGCACCGAGCAGCTTTTGGAAGCGTTTCGCAAGGCGGGCGTTACCGCGGATGAAGCGCCGCCTCAGAACGAGCGCCGCGAAGTGACGAAAACCGACTTGTTTGAAGACGGGCTTTCGGGCGGGCAGGGCAGTGCGCAGAAACGCCGCCGCCTGTTGCGGGCGCTGGATTTTCCCGAGCGCATGAGCGCCAATGCGATGCTAAAGCTCATCAACACCTGCATGACCTATGCGGAATATAAGGCGGCGGTGCGCGCCATCCCTGAGGAGAAAGAGACATGAACCTGCTGGTACTCGCAACAGGCGGCACCATCGGCAGTGCCCCGAAAGCCAAGGGGCTTGACACGGATGCGGCGCAGACTCCGCAGCTTTTGCAGATGTACCGAAGGCAATACGGGGAACACGCGTGTTTTACCGTGCGGCAGCTTTGCACCGTGCTTTCGGAAAACATAGAGGACAGCTTTTATGAGACCCTCTGTGCTGCGCTGTGCGCGCCCGAAACGGCGCGGTTCGACGGCGTTATCGTGCTGCACGGTACGGATACGCTGCCCTACACCGCCGCGCTGTGCGCGATGGCGTGCCGGCAGCTTCGCGTCCCCGTCTGCTTTGTGTCCTCGGCGTATGTGCTCACAGACCCCCGCCAAAACGGACTTCTGAATCTGCGCGCGGCGGTGCGGTATATCGAAGCGGGCGGCGCGGGCTTTGTCGTCCCGTTTCACAACACAGGCGACACGACCGAGATCCACCTCGCCACCCGGCTGCTCGAAGCCGACCCCTTCACCGACCGCTTTTCTTCTGCGGCGGATGCACCGCTCGCCGTGCTTTGCGGCGACGAGATCCGCTTTTCCGCGTCATCCCAGCTCCCGACGCAGGAGGAACTCCGAATCCCTTTGCGTGCATGTTCAGAAGCCCCTCTGTGTCTGCAAAAGAAAATTGCGCTGATCTCCTGCTTTCCCGGCATGGCGCCGAAGGCAGACGCGCTTTCCTCAGACTTTGCGGCGGCGCTTCTTTGGGGCTACCATTCGGGCACTGCGCCGCAAAAGGCGCTCGCCGATTTTGCCGCACAAATGCGTGCGCAAAACCGCGCGGTGTATTTAGCGCCGGTCAAGCGTGCGGCAGAGCAGTATGCCAGTACGAACGCGCTGCTCGCCTGCGGCGTGCGCCCAATGTACGCGCTCACCGCGCCGTCTGCGCTCGCGCGCTTAAAAATCGCCTATAACCAAAGCGCCGTGCCTCCTGAAACCCTCGCCGACGAAGTCCTGTATTACGAGGAAATCCCCGCATCCGAATAAAGACCCCAAAAGCATACAACGCCCCGCCGAGTGTCGGCGGGGCGCTTTGCGTTCAGGAAAAGTTGGTTAAGCTGCCGGGGATCGAACCCGATATGCCGAAAACGCGCTGACACGGCGGTCTTTCCCTTTTTTACCCTTGGAAGGCGGCAGCCTGCCTGCGTGCTCAAAACGAAAATCCCATCCCTGCCGCCATCGTTTTCGCGCACAGGAGTTTTCAGCGAGAGGATTTTTGTGCGGGCAAGGCACAAAAGCGCCGGAATACTTGACGTATTTCAAGCTTTTTAACGCAGCCCGCGCGGGAAGCATCCGCTGTAAACCATATTGTGTTCGATTACCGGCAGCTTATCGCGATCATCACGGCAATGGCGAGCGCGCCTGCCGCTGAAACACAGGAAACGGTATACACAAAAACATCCCCGTGCAGTTTCGCACGGGGACTTGCTTTGCTGTTGGTTGTTTATTTCTTGTTTTCGCCGCCGGGGCCGTCACGCCGGTCGCTGCCGGCGGGCGGGTTTTCCATCCCTGTGGAGGTCCACTGGTTGTTCGTTGCGCTCTTGTTGTCGGATTTCTTTTTTTGAGATTTGTTCTTTGCCATTGTTCTCACCTCACAAGCAGTATGCCCGCCGCGGCGGAAGATATGCATACCAAGATACGCAAGTATACGAAAGAGGCGTTTCGCAACAATCGGATGTTGCCAATTCGGCACGAATCCTATATAATGGTTTCATGAAAGGAAGATTTTTGAAATAGGGAATTGCAAATGAAAAAGATTGCCAAGGATATTTTCAGGGCCATTCATGAGGGAAAATGGCTTGCCATTGAATATCAGAACAAAACAGGCAATACGACCAACTATTGGATCGGTATAAAAGGGATCCATACATCCAAGCAAATGTTGATCGTTGACGGGCTGAATGTAGCTTCTGCACAGCTTACCGAACTAACGTTGTTTTATGCTTCCATACGCAGTACGGAGGTGATTCAAGGTTCCTATTGTCCGATCAACTCGAATTTGATCGCGGATATTGAAAAACACCCGTCGCGGTATACGTTTATTTTTCAAAATGTTGCAAATCTAAAACTTCTCAATTACTATGCCGAGTGCAACCGACTGGACGCAACGCCGTATCGCAAAGATTATGCGCTGGTGGATGCGCTGGATTTGGATTTGATCGGGCAGGACACATATCATTTGAATGATCTGCAGTATGGAAAAATTGTGCAGGATTTTCACAAAACGGCGAAATATAACAATGCAAACAGCCAAAAGAGCAGCTTTGCCCTGTGCATGAATGTTTGCAGCATTCATACGAAAAAGGGACTGTATGTTTTGGCATATAAAAAGCTTCTGCTGGACGTCAAAAATAAGACGCTCAAACAGGACGAAGATATTACGGTTTGTACGGAGTTTACGGTAGACGGCTGTAAATTCAGTATCCAGTATTTTCTGGAGAATGACGAACTTGCCCTGTTGGATGATTTTGAGCAAAATGCAGAAGCAATCAAAGATGCCATTACACAGAACCATCCGGAGTGCGGCGGCGTAGATGATATGCCGTATGTCATGTCGATCCGATATGATGCTAATCTGGATTTAGAGACGGAATATGCGGCAATTTTAGAGATGTATGACAGGGATCAGGTATCCTATCCCATCAAAGCGTTTTTTGGGGATCTGACCTCCAAACCTGTTCGAAGAAAGAATTTTCCGCTGGCGCTTTATAACAATCGTGTCAATTTGGATCAGCTGTTGGCGATCCACAACGGCATGAAATACCCGGTACTGTATGTACAGGGCCCGCCGGGGAGCGGAAAAACCAATACGATCCTGAATACTGTCATAACCGCCTTTTTTAACAACAAAACTGTGTTGATCTCCTCCTACAATAACCATCCGGTTGACGAAATCTTTGAAAAACTTTCCAAACTGGAATACAGAAATTTTGTAATACCGTTTCCGGTTGTTCGGCTCGGAAATAAAGACTATGTCCGAAAGGCGATTCAACATATCCGCATTCTGTACGAACAGACAAAATCGATAACGGTATATGATGCCGCTTTAAGCAAGAAGCACAGCTTTGAAGAACAGCGCAATAAAGACTTGAACGACCTTTTACACCGCTACGAGCAAAAACTGGATTTAGAAGAACGCAAGGCTATGATTGAGGCGCTCCTTTCCTCTTCTACGAATATGCCCATGATGTATAATTTGCAAACCAGGCAGCTGCAAGAGGTGAAACAGCAGCTTGCTGCAATCGGAAATGTGCGTGACGAAGACGTTTATCCGCTGATTCAAACGGATCTGCGAGAATTTAAGATGTATCTGAATTACACCTCCGCAAAATATATCAAGCACCTTTCCGAACCAAAATACAAAGAGCTGTTGGATATTGTATACATGGAGGATGCGGACGAGCAATATACGGCGTTTACAAAATATCTTTCCAAAGATGCAAATATGCAAAAGTTTCTAAAGGTGTTTCCGGTTGTTGTAACAACAAATATCAGTGCACACAGGCTGGGCGAACCGAAACCGTATTTTGATATGGTAATTATGGATGAGGCAAGCCAATGTAACACAGCCGTGGCTTTGGTGCCGATTCTACGCGGCAATCAGCTTATGCTTGTGGGCGATCCGCAGCAGCTTCGCCCTGTGATTTTGCTGGATGACAAAAGCAACACGGCGCTCAAAAAACGATTCCACGTTTCAGACGCGTATGACTACAGGGAAAAATCTGTGTATCAAACCTTTTTGGCGGCGGATGCCGTGAGTGACGAGATCCTTTTGAGCTATCATTACAGATGTCATCCGAAGATCATTCGGTTTAACAATCAGAAATATTACAATAAAAAGCTGCATATAAAATCCTCTGCGGAAAACCCCACCCCGTTGGAATTTATAGAATGCGACGGCAGAAATTTTGGGGAGAAAAACACAAATGAAAGCGAAGCGCAGGCGATTTTACAATACGTGCGGCGGCATCCCGACAAATCCATTGCGGTCATCACGCCGTTTGTCAATCAAAAAGAAAAGATACAATCCATTTTACGCGAAAACAACATAAGCAACGTGGAGTGCGGTACGGTGCATGCGTTTCAAGGCGATGAAAAGCAGGAAGTTATCTTTTCACTTGCTTTGACGGAACGAACTGGACAAAAAACGTACGATTGGCTTAAAAACAATCGGGAACTCATTAATGTGGCGACTTCGAGGGCGCAGGAAAAACTCATTATTGCCGCAAATTCCGCACAAATCAAACGATTGCATCGTCCAAACGACGATGATGATATTTTCGAGCTATACAATTATGTACGCTCCAACGGAAAAACCACCGTCACGGCAAAGACGGCGGCATCCCGTGCGCTGGGCATCAAACCGTACAGCACCGAAACGGAAGAAGCGTTTTTACAAAACCTCAACCACGCCATCAGCGCTATGATGATCACCCGGGCAAAATACACGGTGAAAAAGGAAGTTGCGATCTCGCATGTGTTTACCAATACCACGCAAGAGATCAACGACTTGTTCTATACAGGCAGGTTCGATTATGTCGTGTATGAGAGAATGGGGAAGGCGAGCTATCCCGTTTTTGCCATCGAGCTGGATGGGAACGAGCATGATACAGACGAACGGGTCATGCTTCGGGATCGCAAAAAGCAACAAATCTGCCAAGCGCATCAGTTTCAGCTGATACGCGTGCCGAATTCATATGCAAGACGGTACAATTATGTAAAAGATATTTTATCCGAATTTTTCAGCAAACCTGTTTAAAAAGGAGATGCCTTTGGGGCATCTCCTTTTTAAACAGGGCCGTTTGTGCATATCACAGCCCCGACGATTTAAAAATCTTTTCCATCACTGCGGCGCTTTTTTCGTCCGCGTTCATAAGCGCTTCGCGCTTACGGGCAATGCTCTTATCTTTGGTAAAAGCGTACTGCAAAAGCCGCACGACCCAGAACACGGGCAGCAGAAACGGCGCTTTTTTAAGGACCGGATACTTTAGGCGCATATGTGAAAGCCGTGGGAAAGCAGCGGCAAGCAGCCGGCGCGGTTTGGATTTATGCGTGCGCGCGGCAGCGGCGGCTGCGTCCGCGTGCTGCACGGGCGGGCCTAACAGGATATAATTTTCCATAAGCAAAAGCGTTTCGTCCTTCGGTGCGCCGTCGAACATCGCGCGGTACAGCGCGCGCACCTTTCCGGCAAAGGCGTCAAGCCCCATTTCCCGAAACCGCGCGCCCAGCGCGGAAAAATTGAGCGTTGTTTTTTGCTCGAGCAAATACAGGTCCATCACCGGTCGGAAGCACGAACCCGCCGTGGTGTAGTGTTCCGCCAAATGCGCGAGCGTGTAGATATACAGTTCCTCGTCGGACATTTTGTATTCGTGCCTACCTAAAGGCTCGGCGCGCGCCCACGCGTCGAGGAAATGCGGGTACAAATCGTCCTCCTTTTGAAACAGCGCACGGTGCAGTTCCACCGTCAAAAAGGGCGGGCGCATATAGATGATGTCCTTGCCGTTGTCCAGATGCAGGGAAAGACCGCACCCAAGCAGGATCTCCTGTGCGCGCTCGACGTCCGCTTCACGCACGAGCACATCCATGTCCACCATAAAGCGCATTTCCGCCGCCGGATACAGCGCTTTTACATGTGTACCCTTGAGCAGCATAAAATCTATGCCCGCCGCATCAAACTTTTCGCGCAGGGCGCATAGGAAAGACTGCTGCGCCGTCTCGCGCAGAACCGCCGCCTGAAAAGATTTTTCAAGCCTTGTGAAATCCTCGGCGGGCAGCGCATCTTTTTGGCTTTTCAGTGTCAGATACACCATGCTTTGCACACAGTTTCGCCGCGCAAGCCTGCAAACGGCAGGAAAATCCGCGAACGCATGCGCGTCGGGCGCGGCGGTACCGTGCAGCGCCGCACGAACGACGGCGAGCAGATCCGCCTTGGCTTCCATGATGTTAGGCATAAACTTCTGTCTCCGTTTCTGTAAGTCGCAAAAGCGCGCAGATGGGGAAATGGTCACTGGTATACACGCCGTCGCGTGTTTCGTTCAGCACACGGCAGGACTCTACTGCAAAACCGGTCTTGGAAATAAGAATATAATCAATGCAGTCCCGATCCAATTCCGTGCCCCAGTTTTGATAGGTCGCGCCTTGCATGGTGTCCTCGGTTTGGTATTTCACGTCAAAAAAGCTCTCCGTCGCGCTTTGATACGTCTCGGAGTCTTCCTCGGCGTTCAAATCTCCCATTAGCACAGAGGGGATGCCGCCGAATTCCTCTATTTTGTCCAGCACCACGCCGATACCGTTGATGCGTGCTTCTTCGCTTTCATGGTCAAGGTGCGTGTTGAAAACGGCGAACTGCGCGCCTGTCGCACGCTCCTCTAAGATCACATAACTGCAAATGCGGCAAAACGCCGCGTCCCAGCTTTTGCTCATCTGCTCGGGCGTTTCGGAAAGCCAAAACGAGCCGGAGTCGATCCGGTCATACAGATCGGTGCGGTAAAATATGGGGCAACCCTCGGAATTTACGGCGTTGTCACGGTATTCGATCACCGAGCCGTACCCGGTCAGTACGTCGCAAAGGTAGTTGTACTGCCACTTGGTTGCTTCCTGAAAGCCGACGATACCGGGCGCGGCTTCGGCAACGCCGTCTACAAGCAGATCGGCGCGGTAGAACCAGCTTTTTTTGCCGAAATCGAGCGGATTGATGCACCGCAGGTTGCAGCTCATCACCTGTATTTCGCTGGGCGCGGTCTGCACCGCGATGTCCACAGGCGCTTTGCTTGCCCTGTAATGCGGGTAATACCAGACAAACGACGCGCCGAACGCCAAAAGCGATGCGAGAATTATACCTGTAATGCCAAGCACGATGCGTTTCCAGAGCTTCACGCCAAATGCACCTCTTTCCCTTTCTATATTATCTGCATTGTAACACACGACACGCAAAAAGTCCATGTAAAAAGCGGCGCACTCCAAACGGAGCGCGCCGCTAAAAAGTGCCGCTTATTCGTAGTCGTCCTCGTTTTCCCAGTTGTGGTACACGGACTGGATGTCGTCGCTTTCCTCAAACATTTCAAGCATCCTGCCCATGTTCTGGATGTCCTCGGGCTTTTCGAGCTTCGTGTAGGTCGAGGGGATATATTCCACCTCGGCGGACAGGAATTTGTAGCCCTTGTCGGTCAGATCGTCGCGCACGGCGCCCATGTCGTTTGGTTCGGTGCGGATCTCATAGACGTCGCCGTCCGAAAGGAAGTCGGCGGCGCCTGCTTCCAGCGCATCCTCCATGAGCTTGTCCTCGTCAATGTCCTCTTTTTCAAGGATGAGCACGCCCTGGCGCGTGAACATAAACGAAACACAGCCCGTCGTACCCATGTTGCCGCCGAACTTGTCGAAAGCATGGCGCACGTCCGCGGCGGTGCGGTTGCGGTTGTCGGTCAGCGCCTCAATGATGACGGCGATCCCCGAAGGCCCGTAGCCCTCGTAGACAACATCCTCATAGTTGTCGGCGTTGCCTTCGCCTGCCGCCTTTTTGATGATGCGCTCGATATTATCATTCGGCACATTATTAGCCTTTGCCTTGGCAATGACGTCTTTGAGCTTGGAATTTGCCGCAGGGTCGGGACCGCCCGATTTTACGGCAACGGCGATCTCCCGCCCGATTTTGGTGAACACCTTGGCGCGCGCGTTATCGGTCTTTTCCTTTTTGCGCTTGATGGTGCTCCATTTGGAGTGTCCGGACATAACTGTTTCACCTTCTTCAGAAATTACGCACAATAGTGTAGCACAGGAATCCGTTTTGCGCAAGGGCTGGCGTAAAAAATCCCCGGTGCTATTCCCACAGCCTGGTCGAGGTGTCGCGCGCATCCACGGCGCGCGCGGCAAGCGTTTCTGACGTGCTTTCGGGGAAATAGCCCGTTGCGGTGCGCCGCTCGGCGGCAGCAGAAAGGATGACGAAGGAGAGCTTCGCATTGCCGAGCCGCTGCTGTACGCGGTTCGCGCGAAATTCCGTCTGCTGCACGTCGCCGTAGCGCACGAAGCGCGTAGCTTTTTTGAAAATACCGCAGGTGTATTGAAACCCGCGCTCTGCAAAGGCGAGCGATGTCGCGGCGGAAGCGAGCTTATGCGAAAGCGTGCCCCACAGCAGCAAAAATGCCGCTGCCGCTGCGCCCCAAAGCGGGGAGAACGAGCCGATTAAGCCGAACACCGCCAGCGTCCAGAGCAGGAGCGCGAGCTGCTTTTGCCAAAAGCCCGCGCGCGCAAGTTTTTGCGGCGCTTCAAAAT
>UQZS01000030.1 GCA_900545625.1 uncultured Oscillospiraceae bacterium
CGGCAGCCTGCCTGCGTGCTCAAAACGAAAATCCCATCCCTGCCGCCATCGTTTTTCGGTGCGCAGCAGTTTTCAGCGTGAGGATTTTTGCGCGGGCAAGGCACAAAAGCGTAAGGATCTTGACGTATTTCAAGCTTTTTAACGCTTTCCGCGCGGGAAACATCCGCTGAAAACCATATTGTGTTCGATTCTCGGCAGCTTACCGTTCGGTTTGGCGCTGCCGTTTATTTGTTTCGTTTTTTACGCACAAAGTGCACAACGGCGATCGTACCGAGGGTAATCACCACGGCAACGGTCGGCACGCCCCAGATCAGAGCGGTCTCAAGTCCCGTATAGAAGCGGCGCGTCTCCGGCATACGCGGCAGATCGTACAGTCCTTTCTGTGTACGGTTTTCGCCGTAGGTGATGCGGATAACATTGACCGAATACCCGTCCACCCTAACCGTAACACCTTCGTCCCCGGTCGTTTTCACCGTCCTGGGAACAATACAGGTCTTGCCGACCTCATTGCACGCCGCAGACGAGCGGTCGGAAAGCGACAGCATATCGGAATACCGCACCACGCCGAAGCCCTTTGGATTATAGGTGACCTCGCGCGATTCGCCGGTTGTGTTGACCAGCTTGATATAGAGGATCTCGTTCTCCTCATCCACGGTGACCGATTGATACATGCCGTCCGTCCCCTCTGGAAGCTCAGTATCCACATAGCGGCTGCCCGTATTGTTCATAAACAGCATCTGGGTGTAATAGCTCGGCGTGAGCACCGTATCATGCGAATCGAACCAAATCATATTGATCGTCCATTCCTGCGCGTTGATCTTTGCGAAGATCGGTGCATAGGACGCCATGACCACTACGTCGCCGTTGCGCTCAAGCCCCGTCATATAGGCGGCCTCAGACATGGCGGCTTTCAGGTTGGACTTCGTTTGAATGGTTCCCACGCCCTTGGAGGTCGCCGCATATTCCCCAAGGAACACCTTAGCACCGTCGCGGTCATAGCTGTCATAGCGTTCGGTGTTGGCGAGATACCAGTTATCTTCCTGATAATAGTGTTCATCCACGATCGTATCGCTGTATGAAGTCTCCAGCTGTGCCCAGGATTCGTCAAATTGTTCTCCGGAACTGACAGGCCCCGAAGAGGAAATGATCGTGATTTCCGGGTAGACTGCATTGATCTCGGCCTTGAGCGCCTCCAAATTGCGGAAATACACTTCGCCCCAATTTTCGTTTCCGAGTCCGATGTATTCAAGGCCAAACGAAGCGGGATGCCCGTTTGCCGCGCGCAGCGCGCCCCATTCGGTGGTTGTGTCGCCGTTGGCGTATTCGATCAAGTCAAGGATATCCTGTACATATGCATCCCATTCCGCTGTGCCGGGACGAAGCGCAATGGTATCGAGGTAAGCTTCAAAATCCTCGCGGGCGTCCATACCCAAGCCCTCGATATAGGCGGTGAATCCCTCGCGTGCTTCGGTATCTTCAGGGTCAAGCCCACGCGTCTCGGTCAGATACGCTTCCCATTCTTCGTCAGTCATTTCGTTTTTCTCAAGAGCCAGCACATGATCGTCGTAGCCGCAGCGGGCCTGGCAGATCAACCCTACGTTGAGGATCGGTACAGGTTCCGCACCGAGGTCACTGCAAAGCTGGAAATATTCATGGTACCCGACCATATAGCTGTTGTTATAATCAATCACATCGTTTTGCCAAATGTTGTAATTCTGTTTGCGCGTTTCGGGTGCGCCGATGGTGTCTTTCCAATTGAAGAGATTTTCGAGACTGTCCCCTTCTGCCACGCAGCCGCCGGGGAATCGGATAAACGACGGATGGAGATTTGCAAGCGCGTCGTACAGATCCTGCCGCAGGGAGGTGTATTTCCAGGTATCGGCGCCGTAACCATGGCTGCTTTCCGGATACAGGCACACAAAATCCAGCGTGACGGCGCTGCCCTCTTCAAACTCCATGACGAGAATACCGTCATCGGTCTTTGCCGCAGAAAGATCCACAGAAAACTTCTGCCAAGCGTCGCCTGCATCCAACGTGATCTTCAGTGTATCAGTCAGCTTTTCACCGTGCTTGTTTTCAAGATATACAGACATCGTGGTCTGCGTATTTTTGAACCACGCGGAGAAAACATACTTCTCCCCCGCCTTAATGCCCATATCGCCGGACGCAATACTTTCGTCATTTACGTCATAAGTTTTATAATCGTAGTATTCGCAGAAGCCGTCATTCTTGATCGTACGCGCGCCGTTGGCGGGCAGGACAATGTAAGACGGATTGTTCTCATGGATGCCGCCCTCAGTCGCGCGCGTATATTCACCGTCGAATTCCCAGCCGGAAAGCGTTTCGCCGTTATGCAGATACTCGAAAGAATTGTTGCGCACCAAATTGGCGTTCAGGCCGCCCTCAACGCCGTTGTTGATATCCTCGATAAAAATACCGTACATTGTGTCGCTGATTTCGTGCGACAGATCATCCGCAGAGATCTCCACCGTAAACGGCGCACCCTCTGCAGATGCCGTCACCGCCGCGGGGAGCCCCAAAAGCAACACGCAAAGCAGCAGTGCGAGGATTCTTTTGAACATACGAGATCCCTCCTGTCTATATGTATGAAACCATTAAAACCGTATGTTTTAGTTTACCATTTTTTTAACAGCGTCGCAAGGGTTTTGGCGGCTTTTTTAGAATTAAATTCCGGAAAATCTATGGGTTCTAAGTTTTGAATTTGCAGGTGGCAATCCTTGCAGGCAGATATTGTCAAATCCGGAAAAATGTGATACATTAGATGTGTATAACCGCTGCACAACCGGGAGGTATACCGCCTATCATCGGAAAGCAGGTCTTTGGAGATATGCTGCCCTGTTTGCCAACGGTTATCGGACACTTTAGGAGAAATGAGGGTTTTATATGTGGATGCTGCTTGCAGCCGCCGCCGCCGGACTGCTGGTCTTTGCCGCCGACACAGGGCTTCTGCTGAAAAGAAGAACAGCCGGCACCGTAATACACGCGCTGTTTCGCGACGTGATCGTTTCCAATCTCGCCGCGCTGTTTCTGGCACAATTCGTTTTGCGTATTGAAAACGTCTTTGTACCGGATCTGCACGGCCCGTGGTATCCGCTGAAATACTTTGCGCTCGCGCTCGGCACGGGCGTCGCCTTGCTGTTTTGCAAGGGCGTTGCAGATAATGTGCTCAGCTATGAAAGAACCGTGCCAAAACGCCGTGCGCGCACTTGGGTGCTGCGCATCGTATGCGTACTGCTGTTTGCCCTCGGCACGGCAGCGTTCACAGGGACGATCTGGAGCCAAAACACATTCGGTGAATTGACCCCGGACCAAATGCTTATCAACTTGATTTCCCCCGTAGAGGGAACCGCTTCGGACGTGATGAACACCCTATTCTTTGGGCCGGTTTTCCAGACGGTCTTCTTAACGACGGTGTTCTGTTTATTTGCCTTTTCCGACCGCGTTTTGCTCTACCACAGAACGGAAAGCAAAACCACGGTGCTGTTCCCCGCGCTTGCACGCAAAATCGTAAGCCTTGTGCTCGCGCTGTCTGTCCTCTGCGGCGGTATTGCATTTGGCGTTCAGAAATTGCATTTAGGAGATCTATACACGGCCTACATGGATGACTCTCCTTACATCGAAGAGCATTTTGCCGATCCGCGTGAAGTAAAGCTTACCTTCCCGGAGCAAAAGCGCAATCTGATCCATATCTATCTCGAATCCATGGAAAATACATATTTTTCCAAAGAGCTCGGCGGCCAGATGGAAGAAAACCTGATGCCGGAGCTTGCGGAGTTGGCGAAAGAAGGGTATAGCTTTTCCAACCGTTCCGAAGGCTTCGGAGGCCCGCCGTGGACAACGGGCGGGCACTGGTCGGTCGCTTCTATGGTCAATATGGGCACGGGGCTGCCGATGAAAGTCCCTGTAGACGGCAACTCCTACGGCTCGCCGGACAACTTCCTGCCGGGCGCGGTCGCCATCGGAGATATTTTACAGGAACAGGGCTATGAGCAAGCAGTCATGTTCGGCGCAGATGCAACCTTCGGCGGTCTGAATTTTTATTTTACTTCGCACGGCAACTTTGAAATTTTGGATTATAACAAAATGAAAGAACTCGGCAAGATCCCCGAGGACTATTATGTCTGGTGGGGGTATGAGGACTCCAAGCTGTTTGAATTTGCAAAGGAGGAGCTGACCGCGCTTTCCGAGACGGGCAAGCCGTTCCATTTTGTGATGGAGACCGCAAACACGCATTTCCCGGACGGCTATTTAGAACCCGATGCGCCCACGCCGTATGAAAGCCAATACGCAAACGTGATCGCTTACAGCTCCTATCAGACCGAACAATTTGTCCGCTGGATCCAGCAGCAGCCGTTTTATGAAAATACGACGATCGTTCTTATCGGCGACCATTTAAGTATGGATCAAAACTTTTTCAAAGATTTAGATTCGAATTATCGGCGAACGACCTTTAATTTGATCCTAAATCCCGCGCCGAATGTACGCGACATTCCGGAAGAACGGCTCTATAACCGCCAATGGGCAAATTTCGATATGTTCCCGACGCTGCTTTCTTCGATCGGTGTGGAGATCGAAGGAGATCGGCTGGGACTTGGCACCGACCTGTTTTCAGGCACCCCTACGCGTTTTGAAGAAGACGGCATATCTGAAGTTAATGAGGTCCTCGGACAGCGCAGCAATTTTTATAACAATACTATCCTGCTTGGGTAGGCCATAAGCCGTTAAAAAGCCGAAGCTCTCGCGTGAGAGCTTCGGCTTTTTGTTATTTTGTTCTTTTTTTGTGTTTATTTCGCCATATGTCGTGATTATTTGACACTTTGTGTTATACTATCACTACAGGAAATATATACAACGCATTGCAGCTTCAGGTAAGACAAGGAGGATTTATGACGCTTCAGAATCTGTCTGAGGAGGAACGGGTCATGCTTGCTCAGTTCCGTCTTTGTTCCGAAGCGGACAAACAACGGATCTTAGACGAGGTACATAAGCAGGCAGCCAAAATACAGCCCGCCGTCCGAGAGCACACATCAAGTACGCCGCCGTCCGTATAGACGGCAGGCGGTAAGCTTCACAGAAATCCGAAGAAGGAAAACCTTCTTCGGATTTTTATATAAGCATTCGTGGCAACAGGATCGCTATTCGAACAAACCCTCTGCCGATTTCCCGCTTTTGCCGCTGAGGTTCACCACGCGCGGCCATTGGTTTGTCGCGAGAATCGTCGTAGCGTTGATATTGCCCAGATGCGCGTAAAAATGGCGAAACTGCGACAAGATCATTGCCAGACGGTTATGCGTGCAGCCCTTCGGGATCTCATACAGCATGTCGTCTATAAGGCTGTCCAGATACGCGAATATCTTGCACTGAATGGCGTCAAGATATTGCAGCAATTCCTCGCGCGACAGGTTCTTTTCGCTGGGGACATCCAAAGAATTAAGGTTTTGCGCATGGAAGGGCGGCTCCTCATATTCATTCGGATTGATAAACCATTGGTCACAGGAATGCAACATATGGTAGGCATGCTTCCAGATCGGCATTCCGCAAAGAATGAAATCCATATCGCAGGTTTGCAGGCAAATGCTCGCATTTTGGAAAAGGTTTTCCGTATTCAGCCTTACCGCTTGTATCAATTCCGTTTTCATGCTGTCTGTTGCTCCCTTCCGGCAAAATCTTTCATGCCCGGATTCTATCATATTTCAATATCGAAAGCAATCCGGCTTCTCTGCGTGCTTACAGCAAAGACCAAACCCCATGGACGAGCAGAAAGACGCCGGCTGCCGCCAGGACGACCGGGACGACATAGGCGGCGACGCGTCCGAGCACGCGTTCAAGCCGCGTGATAAACGCAGTGCCCCGCAGCCGATTATATCCCCAATATACCAGAAGCAGCGGCAGGATATATACAAAATCATACAAAAGCAGGAACGCGGCGACATACGGAAACCCGAGGCCATACCCCGCGAGTACGGCTAAAAAACCGAAATACGGCAAAGCGCTGGTCAGTTCCAAGCCGCAGAATACGGCACCCATGAGGAATAAGGACAGCGGCGTGAGCGACGTGGGCGTTTTCGTCTCGTCTGCGCTCTCTGCGCTGCTGCGGCGAGTTCTGCGGATCATAAAAATACCGATCGCGGCACACACAAGCCCCACCGCGGCTTCCGCACCGTAGGTGTAAGCCGGGAAGCGCGCCGCCGCGTCTCGGACGAGCTGTGTGACCCAGGACAACACGCCGTAATAAACGGCAAGCCCCAAAAGATAATTGGCAAGCCCGATGCCGAAAATGAAAAACAGCGCATGCCGTTTGCGCTTTACCATTGCCTGCAAAAGCATCTGCTGTGCAATCGCGGTCGGGTTCAAACAATCGATAAAGCTTGTGGAAAGCGTCGTGCCTAAAAGCACCAACATAAAATGACCTCCTTACAAAGCTCCCACACAAAAATAAGCGCCAAAATCATACCACTAAGACCTACGGCATGATTTTAACGCTTTGCTGTCCGGTGACAGTTTCGTTCGTATTGGGTTGTGGAGAGATAGTAGCATGGGGAAACCAAATTGTCAATCCTTTTTCACGGATCTTCCAAAAGTGAACTACCGATATTCCCTACAGTTAAGGCTACCCGTCACCTATCCAGTCGTGTTCTTTTAATATTTCCAAAACCTGTGCTACATCAGGCAAGGTGATGCAATAAAGACGATCTTCCTTTGTCGTAATATGCACGTGAATATCGTCATAATGAAAATATAATATATCATTTCGAATTATGCTTTCCACTGTATACGGCTTTTGGTCCAAAGAAACACATACAATTTCATCATCACAAAAATAAATATTTCCATTTCTGACTTTTGTTCCAAGACTGAAATTTCCGTTTGTTTTGTAAAAAACAGGCGAGGTAATCATCTTTTCCAAATTAAGATACTTTCGATTTATAGTACGCTTATATAGCAGTAACGCAAGATATAAAATTACAGTAAACTAAGCGCCAGCAAAAACTGAAAGTTTTAAGGTCTCGTCAATGCCAAAACATTTAACAATCCCGCAAGTCAACAATGCAAAAATCATGCCGGAAAATATGGAAATCAAATTTATACTTTTCATTTCTTTCGAGCGCATTTTTGAGCCACATTTCTAAATATAATAAATGAAAATTCATATTAATATTATAAACATGACCATACGGATTTTCAAGAATATAAAACATACCAAAGCAAAATATCAACACAAGTTTATATAATTATCGTGTAAAGTAAGATAAAAAAAGATGCCTGCTCCGAGTGCGGCATCTCCATATCAGCAAAAGAAAAAGCACCGAACGCGACCTGCGCGTCGGGGCTCTCGGCTGGGAAGCGTGGACAAAATAGATACCCACTGAAAACGCGAGTGAAAAGGCAAAATAAAGGCTGAGCCCGGAACGCGAATTGCGTCCGGGCTCAGCCTGGTGGCGCGCTTGACTGGATTCGAACCAGCGGCCTTCAGAGTCGGAGTCTGACGCTCTATCCAGCTGAGCTACAAGCGCATATTTCGGCGCGCAGAACGCGCACCGATATTGTATATCTTTCCGGGGAAAAGGTCAAGGAAAATTTCCTGTATTTCCGCAAAATCCGTTTTGCTCTTCAGACATTGAAGCGGAACAGCACGATGTCACCATCCTGCATAACATATTCCTTGCCCTCGGAGCGCACCTTCCCCTTCTCCTTTGCCGACTGCATGCTGCCGCACGCCATCAGCTCGTCGAACGAAATGACCTCGGCGCGGATAAAGCCGCGCTCAAAGTCGGAATGGATCTTTCCCGCCGCCTGCGGCGCTTTTGTTCCGCGCTTGATCGTCCATGCGCGCACCTCCGGCTCGCCTGCCGTAAGATAAGAGATCAAGCCCAACAGATGATACGAATGGCGGATCAGGCGGTCAAGCCCGCCCTCGTCCATACCGAGGTCGGAAAGGAACAGCAGCTTTTCTTCCCGGTCAAGCGAAGCGATCTCCTCTTCCAGCCGCGCGCAGATGGGCAGAACCTCCGCGCCTTCCGTTTCGGCGATCTCACAAACGGCATGATAATACGCATTATCGTCCAAAGTGCCTGCGAAATCCCCTTCGCTCATATTGCATGCATAAATTACAGGCTTGGAGGAAAGCAGCGCCACCGTGGAAAGCCATTCTTTTTCATCGTCGTTCATCTCGACCGCGCGGGCGCTGACGCCATTGCTAAGTTCCCCGCGCAGCCGCTCGAAAAATACCAGCTCCCCTTGCAGGCTCTTATCGCCTTTCATCGCCTTTTTGTCGCGGTCGATGCGGCGGTCAAGCAGTTCCAGGTCGGAAAGGATCAATTCCAAATTGATCGTCTCAATGTCGCGGCGCGGATCGATGCTGCCCTCGACATGTACGATGTCGTCATCATCAAAGCAGCGCACCACATGAATGATGGCGTCTACCTCACGGATGTGCGACAGGAATTTATTGCCCAAACCCTCGCCTTTCGACGCCCCGCGCACGAGCCCCGCAATGTCCACAAACTCCACCGTGGCAGGCGTGACCTTTTGCGGATGATACATCTCGGCTAAGCGATCCAGACGCGCGTCCGGGACGGCGACTACGCCGACATTTGGCTCGATGGTGCAGAACGCATAGTTCGCCGCCTGCGCGCCCGCGTTGGTGATGGCATTGAACAGCGTGCTTTTGCCGACATTCGGCAGTCCGACGATTCCAAGTTTCATAAGTACAGTATCCTCGATTCGGTTTGCGGCGGCATTTCGCCGTCTGAAATTTCGGAGCTATTATACACGATTCTTTCGTGCGATTCAAGCGTTGCTTGGCATCAGGCGCGGTTCGCCGGTTCCGATTCCGGCTCCATCTCGTCCTCCCGGCTCTCTTTCCCCGCATAGGTTTCGGGCAGCTTACCGCGGCTTTGCTTAAACGGCACCCAAAGCTTTTGCGCATAGCGGCGGAACTCGAGAACCATGTCGCCGTCGGTTTCCACGTATGTCCCGCGCTTTTTCTGCGAGCGGTACGCAAGCTCCTTAAACAGCAGCATGCACGCGCCGCCGACCAGCGCGCCGAACAGGATGATGAAAAACAGCGGGATGCGGCAGGTCAGCCAATCGCCGGAACGCAGCGGTAAGGTGAAGGATATGTAGATCTCTTCGCGCGAAAACATCTCGGCAAAGGTCTCGCCGTTTCCGTATTTCGGCAGCTCCGTAAGATACGCGGTGTTGACGATACCGAACGCGGCAGTCAAAATCCCCGTTGCCGCCGCACCGAGCATATAGCCGGGAATGACGGTCAGAGGGCTTCTGTATGCATACGGCATGGAAAACGCCACAGTGAGCTTGACATTCTCAAAGAATGCGTTGATCGGGCCGCTTGCCGCGAGGTTGAAATCGTCCGTATCCGCCTTGCCGCCTTTTTTCGTGATTTTTTGCAGCAAAACAGTCATCAGCGGAATCCAGCCGATGGTGATAAAACATGCGCCGTAAATGGTCATCAGCTGTGCGTTTCCGTCGAAAAACGCCGCTACGGCGACAGCGAACGCGGACATGGAAATCGGCCCGATCAGATCAAAGCCGACCATCAGCCCCATGCAAGCCGCGCACAGCACGACGGAAACGCCGGAAAGTTCCGTGAGCGGCGCCTGCAGCGCTTCTCCGAGCGCATTAAAGGGAACTTCAATGCCGTAATGTACCAGCAAAAAGGTCAGCGCCGCGGCGACCACGGGCATGATCAGCACTAAAACGATCAGATCCACCTGTTCCAAAATGCCGACGCCGGTTATACCGTCAGGCATTTTCTTGCCTGCTTCGCGGCGTTTCGCAAAGGAGCGATCCATTTTTGCGCCAAGCGACTCCTTGCAGTTGTTCCACGCGATGAACAGATATTTGATGCAATACGACAGGAACACGGCTAAAATCAGATACCCCATGTAGCCGATGTTGACGCCGCCGCCGTGGTTGAGGGGCGTCGCAAAATATGAAGTATACATATCCACCGCCGCGACGGGCGTGCCTGCAAAGTGCGCAAAATAGATGCCAAGTGCCAGAGAGGGCGCGACGGCGGGCAGACCCGCGATCAGGTAGGAGAGCACGACCGCCAGCGCGACGAAGAAGAAATCCGTTCCCCAAAACAGAATGAACCACAGAATGTTCTCATTCTGCGGTTCGGTCGCGCCTAAGATATGCTCCACCCCTAAGATATTCTGCACCACAAAGAAAAACCCTGCGCCGAGCGCCCCGAAGAGCTGCACGATAAACAGGATCGCCGTGGCGCGGTTTATGTTTTTGCGGTAAGAGATGATCTCATTTTTCAGCATTGTAGTCCCCCATAGAAAAAGATGTATTCATCATAGCATATTATTCCATGCATTGCAACGCGAACAAGGAAGTTTTTACGGGAACGCTTGTGTTTTTGATTCGGGTATGTTATTATAATTACATATTTTTAACATGGAGGCGGTCGCCTTGAAAAAGCATACCAAACGGCTGTTGGGAGCTGCCTGCGCAGCGTGCGCGGTTTTGCTCGCGGTACCGCTTGGCACAAACGCTGTGTCAGAGCACCTGTTGTCCCGCAGCGCAAACGCCTATATTGAGGAAAAACTGTCCACCGCCGTGCAGACCTATACGCAAACCTCCGGCGGGCTTGTGCTCGGCGATGTGAACGAGGACGGTCAAATGGATGCGCAAGATGCGCGTATCGCCCTGCAGGGCGTCGCAGGGCTGCGCGGCTTTTCCGAACGGCAGCTTGCCGCTGTAGACTTTGACTGCGACAACGCGGTCTCACTGCGCGAAGTGCGCATGATCCTGCGCGGGGCTGCGCAGATCAGCAGCATCAAAGAGGCGGCTTTTGGGATCACCGATTCCGCTGTGCCCACCGACACAGCGAAGATCCTGCAATACTATAACTTCGTCTGTGCCAATCTGAAGGTTTCCGAACCGGGGCTTACGATGCGCCGCACGTATTTCACACGGTTTTCGGGTGGGGTAGAAAATCCGTTTACCTGGAGCCTGTTGCCGGGATCCGATTATGCGCAATTCGATGACAATGCTGCACTTAATACATTGAAAAATGATACCACCGAATACGCTGACACGCAAGCCGATGTGGTATATGCTGCCGGGACGGATTTGACGGATGTATATCCGAGCTACGGGGAGCTTCGCGGGGATATTACCGCAAGCGATGTTTCTGCAGCTTCCATGCAGCTGGGCGACGGCACGTATACGCTCACGCTGACCTGTCCGGGCGCGTCGTTCGCATTGCCGAAAAGCGCAGCGCTCACACCGCTCGGCAAGGTGTTCCCGATGCTTACGACCGAATCGCAGTACCGTTCCATGCTGCTGTCCTCGGAATATGCGCAATATGTGGACTACATCACCGCCGTCAACTGCAACTATGCGGATTGCACGCTGACGTGTGTGGTGGATGCCGAAACCGATATGCTCATCTCCGCCGTGTTCGCTATGCCTTACACGCTGACAAATGACCTGTCCGTGGACGGAAATGAGGTTTCGCTGGAAACCGCGATGCGTGATATTGTCACCTTTACGGTCGGCTGATATACAATCCAAAAAAAGGCCTGCCGCCATGCACAATTGCATGGCGGCAGGCCTTTTTTGCTTGTGATCTGCATTTAAGCGAATAATTACGCTTCGGGGATATTCGCTTCCTCTTCGGCTTTTTCTTTCGCCGGCTGCGCTTCGGACAGTTCCGTTTGCTCGGACGAAGCCGTATCTTCTATACTCTTCTCCGGCTCCTGCTCGTCTGCCTGCGTTTCACACGAGGTAAAGAAGTCAAAATCCTCACCGTGCTTGAATGCTTCGGTGCTATCAGACGCCTTGAGGAATACGGTGAACGTCTGCAAAATCAGCTTGATGTCGCCCCAAATGCTGTAATGTTCAATATACATGAGATCCATTACAAGCTTATCCTTGGGGGAGGTGTTGTATTTGCCCATGATCTGTGCGTAGCCCGTAAGCCCCGCTTTGACACGCAGGCGGTAACTGAATTCAGGCAGTTCCTTTGTATATTCATCCACGTTTTCAATCATTTCGGGGCGCGGACCGACAACGCTCATTTCGCCTTTGAATATATTGATGATCTGCGGCAGTTCATCAATACGGAATTTGCGCAAGATCCTGCCGACGTGGGTAATGCGGTCGTCATCTTCGGTAACGGAACGGTTGACCGAGCCCGCCTCGCGCATGGTGCGGAATTTGTATACTTCAAAGATTTTGCCGCCGAGCGTGGCGCGCTTCTGCCTGAAAAAGACCTTACCGCCGTCTTCCGCCTTAATGGCGATGGCGCAAACGAGCATAATGGGACTCGTTACCACCAGCGCAACAGCGGAAATGATCAGATCCATCGCGCGCTTGATGATCGTCTGCTCAGCGGTCAATCCACCGACCTGTGCGGCAACCAAGGGCTTGTCATCAAGAATGGAAGTGCGCCCGCGCAAGGAAACAACATCACACATCTCGAAATTATAATAGATATTCTTGTTGTTGGCGTAGCAGTATTCGATCAGCATCGTGCGCGTCGGCATGGGCACATCGTAAAGGAACACCGTGTCACTGCGGTTGATGATGTCAAACAGATGCTCATCCGTATACAGCACCATATCCGTAATGCGATACTGCTTTTTATATTTGCGGATCTTGGGCACGATGTTATTGAGCGCGTATTTCGACGAGGTCACCACGCAGCACTTTTCGGGCGAATTGATCGCAAAGTACACATAGTTGCCAAAATATGCAAAAAACACAATCACCACGAACTGCAACAGCATGACCAGTAACAGAAGATGCACATCCTCATACCGGAAAGTCTGATTGTTCGCGGCATTTGTGTTCATGATGCAAAGCTGCAAATGGGTAATAATATCTGTAAAAAAGGTGGCAAGCGTCATGGAGTGGATGATCGGTTTGCTTTTTAGAATACCGATCTTATAGCCGCCGTAAACAGACATAAGCGCGATGCCCAAAACGGCAAAGGTCAGCATCGTGATCGCCGCCGTCCGCGACGGACGCAGCAGCCACGCGTTTTGATTGCCGAAGATCAGGAAAAAGATGCAAAACAGGCAGAAAAACAACAGCAGCTTTAAAAGCAGTACGATGGTTTTCTGAAATTTTTTAAATACCTTCATATCGTTGCAGACGATCCCCCTGCTACTTGGATGGCGTGTTTCTGTGCGTATCGGCACAGAACAATCGCCCATTTTTTTTGTATTTCGAGCGGCACAAAACGCTGCCCGCAGATCCGCAGTGCGGTAAGATTGTGGAAAATTTGAGATTATTTTACGCTTTTTTTACTATTTTGTCAATAGAGGCGGGTTTTCATCCGCATGAACATGAAAAAATGCACAACGCCCCTCTGCCGCGTCATAGAATGGAATAAAAAGCAACAGGGGTGGTTCTATGTGCGGCATTGCGGGTGCGGTGTCCTATATTTGCAACATACAAGACGAAAAGAACGCTTTTTTGCGTATGCAGAAGGTATTAACGCCGCGCGGGCCCGATCAGGACGGGACCTATTTTGACGACAGCTGTGCGCTTTTGCACACGCGCCTTGTGGTGCTCGACCGCGAAAACGGCAGGCAGCCGATGACGCAGGTTTACGAAGGAAACTCCTTTACGCTCGTTTACAACGGCGAGCTTTACAACACGGCGGAGATCCGCGCCGAACTGCAAAGCGCCGGGCATACCTTTCGCTCACACGGCGATACGGAAGTTGTGCTTAAAGCATACTTGGAGTGGAAAGAACATTGTGTGGAACGTTTCAACGGCATTTTCGCCTTTGCTGTTTGGGACAAACAAACCCGGCGGCTGTTTTTGGCGCGTGACCGCATAGGGGTAAAACCTCTGTTTTATGCGCGTACCGCCACGCATTTCCTGTTTGCCTCCGAGATCAAAGCGCTGTTTGCAAGCGGAAAGCTGTCTGCGCGGCTCGACCTGAATTCTGTGGCGGAAGTCATGCTATTAGGGCCCGGGCGCACGCCCGGCTGCGGTGTGTTTCAGGATGTCTGCGAGCTGCCGCCCGCGCACTGTGCCTATTTGGACAGAGACGGTCTGCACGTTTCCCGCTATTGGGCACTTTGTGACCGCCCGTTTACCGACACCTTCGAGCAAACCGTGGAAAAGGTGCGCTACCTTGTCACAGACGCGGTGCAGCGCCAGCTTGTCTCCGACGTACCCGTGTGCACCTTCCTTTCGGGCGGGCTTGATTCGAGCATCATTTCTTCCATCGCCGATCACGAATTTACCGCGCGCGGCGAGCAGCTGAACACGTTCACCGTCACCTACAAGGATAACGATCTCTATTTCAAAAAAAGCAAATTCCAGCCTAACAGCGATTCGCAGTTCGTGGGTCTGATGAACGACTATCTGCACGCGCAGAACCACCTCATCACGCTTGACACCGAGGATCTGGTTTCGGCGCTGTATCTGGCGGTGGATGCACGCGATCTACCCGGCATGGCGGATGTGGACAGCTCGCTTCTGCTGTTCTGCAGGGAGATCAAAAAATACGGCACGGTGGCGCTTTCGGGCGAATGTGCAGACGAGATCTTCGGCGGGTACCCATGGTACCGCGATGAGAGCATCCGCCTGCGCGAGGGCTTCCCGTGGGCACAGTCCACCTCCTACCGCAAGAGCTTTTTGCAGGACGATCTGGCGCGCAAGCTGCACGCAGAGGAATTCGTCTATCAAAAATATGCCGACACGGTCGCCGCCGCCGACAAATGTGCGGGGCTTTCCGACACCGAGGCGCGCATGAAAGAAATGATGAAGCTCAACCTCGACTGGTTCATGCAGACGCTGCTTGACCGCAAAGACCGCATGAGCATGTATAATGCGCTGGAGGTACGCGTACCGTTCTGCGACTACCGCATTGCGGAATACCTGTATACCGTCCCGTGGGAATTCAAGGACTACAAGCACTATGAAAAAGGGCTTTTACGCGAAGCGGTCAAAGGTCTTTTGCCTGAGGAAATCTTGTGGCGCAAGAAAAGCCCGTATCCGAAAACGCACAATCCCGCCTACCTCGCGGCAGTGCGGCGGGAACTGCAAAAGGTGCTTGACAATACCCGGGCGCCGTTGTTCCAAATCGTCAAGAAATCGGCGCTTCAAGATCTGATGACGCAGGATGTTCAGCAGCCGTGGTACGGGCAGCTGATGACCACGCCGCAGACCATTGCTTATTTTGTGCAGGTCAACTATTGGCTGGAAAAATACCGGCCCGAAATGTGGATTTAACCGCTGTTTTCGGCAAAACTAACGGTATAAAAGTTTAGTTTTGCCGGAGGAACACATGAAAGATAACGGATTTACGAAAAAGGTCGCCATAGTGGGTACAGGCTTTGTCGGCATGAGTTTTGCGTATGCGCTTTTGTGCGACGGGGCGTGCGACGAGATGGTGCTCATTGACATCAACCGCGAAAAGGCTTTGGGGGAAGCCATGGACTTAAACCACGGGCTTGCCTTTGCCAAGACAAACATGAAAATCACCGCCGGAGACTACGGCGACTGCGCCGACGCGGACATCGTGGTGATCTGCGCAGGCGTTTCGCAAAAACCGGGCGAAGACCGCATCTCGCTTTTGCAGCGCAACCGTGCGGTATTTGAAAGCATCGTCGCGCCGGTGCTCGAATCGGGCTTTGACGGGATCTTCCTTGTGGCGACAAACCCTGTGGACATCATGACGCGCGTGGTACACCGTCTTTCGGGGTTCCCGAGCCGAAAGGTCATCGGATCGGGCACGACGCTCGATACGGCGCGGCTTCGTTACCTTTTGGGCGAATACTTCACGGTCGACCCGAAGAACGTACACGCGTATGTCATCGGGGAACACGGCGACAGCGAAATGACGCCGTGGTCGCAGGCGCTCGTCGGCACCAAGCCGATTCGGGAGATTCTCGCGGGGCAGCCCGAAAAATACACCGCCGCCGCGCTCGATGAAATCGCCGAAAACGTCACCAAAGCCGCCTATAAGATCATTCAGGCGAAAAGCGCGACGTATTACGGCATCGGGCTTGCGCTCGTGCGCATCGTCAAGGCGATCTTCGGCGGGGAGAACAGCATTTTGACCGTTTCGATGCGGCTCGACGGGGAATACGGTGTACAAGGCGTATTCGCGGGCGTGCCGTGCATCCTCGGACGCGAGGGCGTGCGCGAGGTGCTCACGCTGGAACTGGAGAACGAAGAACTCGCAAAATTCCGTGCGTCGTGCAATTTGCTGGATGGCATTTGGAAGGATTCGTTTGCAGAGAAGTGAGCATATGCGCGCCGGGGCTGTGTCTTTTCGGACACAGCCCCGGCTTTTCTACATACAAAAAAGAAAAGCCGCTTTTTAAGCGGCTTTTTCTCGTTGGTCGGAGTGACGGGACTTGAACCCATGGCCTCTTGGTCCCGAACCAAGCGCGATACCAAACTTCGCCACACCCCGATGGCGCTCTTTCGAGTGCTTTGGTATTATAATATATTTCGTGCGCAAAATCAAGGCTTATTTTCAAAAAACTTAAAAATCCGAAAAACGGCAGTCCATGTTCCGATTTTTAGCAGTCCTGTAAAGCGCGGCACAGGCGCCTGCGTTTGCCGCGCCTTTCGGCGGTACGATTCGCACTGCCGCATTTATTTATCGGCAGGAACAGATCAGGTGCAAATTTTCCGACTGTATTATAGGGCGGCGAGCGCTTGGAAATCGTCTTTTAAAGACGCATACAGTTTTTTATACAAGGCGTGGTATTTGTAGTAAATCGCCGTGTTTTCCGGGACGGGCTGGAGCGCATTATCATTCTTTTGCACCATGACGTCGCACGCCGCCTCCACGTTTTTGCAGATCCCTGCGCCGACAGCCGCCAGGATCGCGACGCCCAAAGTATTGTTGTCGGTCAAAAGCATCAAATAATACTGATATTTCGGGTTCAGAAGATATTGCTGCGCTTTTCTCCCGCCGGTAGAAGCGGCGATCTCCCCATGCAGCACCATGCCGGACGCAACGCACTGCTCGATGCACTTTTTGACCGTTGTCAGCCCGATCTCCGTTTCCTCGACGATCTGTGCAAGACTGCACGGCGCGCTTCGGCGAAGCGCCGCAAGCACTTCCGCAAGATTCCGGTTCCTGATTTCAAAAAGCTCCGGCGGATGAAGCAAGCCAATCCCCCCTTCGGCGGTCTCACACGATGCCGCACGCCGAAAAAACAGACGGGCGAACGCTGTATACCTGCCGCCATCCACAATATAGATTGCTTTCAAGCGATCAAAATAAGTCAAGCATTACTTTTGATACCGGGTATCAAAAGTAATTATACGCACTTAAGATTTAATCGTCAACCCTTAATTTACATACAAACGCCGCCGCAGTCATACCGGCTGCGGCGGCGTAATTTTCATCTGAGAGCTTAGAATCTGTATGCGTGCAGCATCCCGCGCACACAGGCTACAGACGCAAGCCTTTGATGTCCTTGAGACGCGACAGGATCAAATTGGTCGTACATTCTAAAACGCCCGGCAGGCGATCGATCGTTCCCGTGAGCAGCGCCTCCATTTCCTCGTTCGAAGCGGCGACCGCGTGCACATGCAAGCGGTTCTTCCCGGTCACACGGTAGATCTGTGTGATCGTTTCATTGCGCATAAGGATATCGATGACCTGCGAAAGCGTGTCCGGGTGTGTCTCGATCTCGAAATAGCAGGATACTGCGCCGCTGATCTTCTGCGGATTGATAACCGTCGTGTATTCCTCGATAACGCCCCGGTGCTCCAGCGACTGTACGCGCGCTTTGACGGCAACGCGGGAGATGCCTGTCTGCTGCCCGATCTCGGAATACGACATCCGCGCGTTTGCAATCAGCAGGCGGACAATTTTGCGATCCAGTTCGTCAAGTCCGTCTAAAAACATACACGTTCCCCTTTCGCCCTATTCTGTCGGCATTATAAACTGCCTGCGCCAAAAAGTCAAGCGAATCGGAATTTATATCTTGACATTATATCTTTGATTTTTTATAATTTATTACAATTGTTAATTAAAAAATTACGATAAGAAAGTGGTGCAAATGAACTGGGATTTAACACGCGGCCCCGTGATGCAAACTATGCTGCGCTTTGCGATCCCGATGATTTTGGGCGATCTGCTGCAGCAATGCTACAATATTGCCGATACACTCATTGTAGGCAGGTTCCTCGGCACAAACGCACTTGCCGCCGTGGGTTCTGCCTTTTCACTGATGACCTTTTTGACCTCGATCATTTTGGGACTTGCCATGGGCAGCGGCACAGTGTTTTCCATACGCTTCGGGCAAAAAGACCGTGTGGGGCTGAAAGAGAACATTCTTGCTTCTTTTGTCCTGCTCGGCGCGGTCACGGTAGTGCTCAATATAGCGGTATTTGCAGGGACTGACCTTATCATCCGCTTTCTTCGCACCCCGCAGGAGCTTGTCGGCATGATGCGGGAATATCTGCTGGTGATCTTCGCGGGGCTTTTAGGGATCTTCCTTTACAACTTCTTCGCCTCGGTTCTGCGCGCGCTGGGCAACTCCGTAGTGCCGCTTGTGTTTCTCGCCGTTTCGGCGTTCTTGAATATTGCGCTTGATCTTTGGTTTGTAGCAAAGCTCGGGCGCGGCGTATCGGGTGCGGCAGAGGCCACAGTCATTTCGCAGTATGTTTCCGGCGTGGGCATTGCAGTCTATACGCGCATAAAATTCCCGGACCTGCTGCGGCGAGAGGCAGGCATACGGCTGCGGCTTTCACGCGTGCGGGAGATCACGGGGTTTTCGGCGCTGACGTGCTTGCAGCAATCCATTATGAATTTCGGGATCCTGACCGTACAGGGCTTGGTCAACAGCTTCGGCACAACCGTGATGGCGGCGTTTGCCGCCGCCGTGAAGATCGATGCGTTTGCCTATCTGCCTGTGCAGGATTTCGGGAACGCCTTTTCCATTTTTATCGCGCAAAATTTCGGCGCGCAAAAGCCCGAACGCATCCGAAAAGGGATCCGCACGGCAACGCTCACCTCCCTCGGATTCAGTCTTGTGCTCTCGCTGCTTGTCTGCGTATTCGCCGCGCCGCTGATGGCGCTGTTCATCGACGCAGAAGAAACTGCCGTGATCGCCGAGGGGGTACGCTATCTGCGTATCGAGGGTGCTTTTTACTGCCTGATCGGCGGATTATTTTTGCTGTACGGGCTGTACCGCGGGCTTGGGAAACCCGGCATGTCCGTCGTGCTCACCGTCGTTTCCCTCGGCACGCGCGTGGGGCTTGCGTATGCGCTTTCCGCGATTCCCGTTTTGGGCGTTACAGGCATTTGGTGGTCGGTACCCATCGGGTGGTTTTTGGCAGATGCGCTGGGCGTGGGATATTATTTCGCAATACGAAAAAAACGTTTTTCCGGCGCAGACGAAAGCCTGCCCTGCTGAACCGTTTGGCAGGCTGTCACCGCTTGTTTTTTTCGCAATCGTACTTTATAATGGAATAGACATCCTATGAATCGGGGACTTTAATTTAAATGGATCGAATTCTATTTGTCTGCCACGGCAGGATTTACTGTTCAGAATAAAAAGTCTCAAATCGTCTTAAATACTTCTATAAATAGTAGTTCTTATGTTTCATTCTCAATTTTACCAATGATTTACCAATATTTCTGGAGAGTCAGACTTGCAAAAAATAAGCCAGAATGAGGAGATTAAAAATATGAGCGAATTGAAACCAAAAATAACAGAAAACGGAATTGATTATATCCTTGTCGGAGATTACTATATCCCAGATTTGAAGCTGCCGGAGGAACACCGTCCTATCGGAAAGTACGGACGGATGCACCGGGAATATTTAAGAGAAGTCCACCCAG
>UQZS01000031.1 GCA_900545625.1 uncultured Oscillospiraceae bacterium
GATATCTGGTCACGCATGCAGCTGGAAACGCTGTTTCGGGAAAGCGAGGCGACCGTGCTGTTTGTCGAGCACGATGCGGCATTTTGTTCCGCGGTCGCCACCGAAACGATTCGGCTGACACCGCCCGCAAAAACCTGAAAAACCTGTGCGAAAACGGTTGCCCGAATGTAAGAAATATGGTACAATATCTTGAAAAATAATGGCATGAAATACATATAAGGGGATAGGCATATGGACTCCGAAAGAATCTTCAAAACCTGTATTTTCGGCGGATTTAAACGCGAGGATGTTTTGCAGTATGTCGGGGAATTGCAAGCGGAGATCGCCTCGCTTTCCGAGGACCTGCAAAAAAAATCCGGCGAGCTTTCGGCGCTTTCTGCGAAAGTGAGCGAGCTCGAAACATTGTGCGAAGCAGGCGAGCAGGCTAAACAGCAGCTTGCCGTGACAACGGGCGCGCTGGAAACGGCGCAGCAGCAAAACACAGCGCTGCAAGCGGAAAACGAAAGCTTGCGCACGCAGCTTTCGGGGCTGGATGACGAAAAGCGGAAAATGGAAGAAAAGGCGCAGGAGCTTCGTGCAACACAGGCGCAGCTCGGCGCAGCGTTTTTGGATGCGCGCAAATATTCCGACGAGATCGTAAATGCCGCGAACCAAAAGGCGAATGAGACGCAGGCGGACGCCGCACAAAGCATCCACGAGCAGGCAAGCGAGATTGCGCGCCTTTCGGCGGATGTGGATACCATTTCCGCCACGCTTTCCAAATCGGTCGAGGATCTGCATGCGCAGATCTCTACGCTGTCTGCGAAGCTTTCCAAGGCGGCGCAGGCGCTTTCTGTCCGTCGCGATGCGGAAAAATTCCTGCCTGACGTGTCCATGCACATTTCCCCGGAAATCAGTGAAGCGCTTTCCGAAACAGAACAAGAAAAAGGCGAACGGAATATCTATCGCTTCGGTGCTTCGAAAGAGGGATAAACGTTGCGCGAATATCATATCACTACCGACGAGATTAAAGCATACGCGCCGCAGCTTGCCGCCGGCGATACCGTGTATTTAAGCGGCACGGTCTATACCTCGCGCGACGCGGCGCATAAACGTATCGCGGCGCTGCTCGAAACAGGCTCACCTACGCCATACCCCATCGCGGGCTCTGTGATCTACTATGCAGGGCCTACGCCTACGCCGCCGGGTCTTGCCATTGGCTCGTGCGGGCCGACGACCTCCGGCAGGATGGATGTCTACACCCCTGCGCTTTTGGATCTCGGGCTTGCCGCTATGGTCGGCAAAGGGCCGAGAAGTAAGGCGGTCTGCGATGCGATTGTGCGCAACGGCGCGGTATATTTCTGTGCAGTAGGCGGCGCGGGGGCGCTTGCGAGCAAATGCATCACAAGCTGCGAGGTCATTGCGTTTGAAGACCTGGGCTGCGAGTCCGTCAAAAAACTGACCTTTTCCGACTTTCCGCTGACCGTGGCGATCGACGCGAACGGCGGCAACTTGTTTATCTAAACGCCTTTGGAGAATTTTATGGATTATAACGCATTTTTACAGCTGCGCCGCGAGATCATCGAAAACGAATTCCGGCGCATGAACGATATGCAGAAAAAAGCGGTCTTTCAGGTGAATGGGCCGCTTTTAATTCTGGCAGGCGCGGGCAGCGGCAAAACGACGGTGCTCGTCAATCGCATCGCAAACCTGATCCGGTTCGGCGATGCTTACAATTCCGATTTTGCACAGCGAACCCCTGACGAGCACGATATGGAGCTGATGCGCCGTTACCTTGCGGGCGATCACACCGTCTACCCGCAAATCGCGGACGTGCTTTCCGTGAACGCGCCGAAGCCGTGGCAGATTTTGGCGATCACATTTACCAACAAGGCAGCAAACGAGCTGAAAGAGCGCCTGGCAGTGATGCTCGGCGAAGATTCCGTGGACCTTTGGGCGAGCACCTTCCATTCCGCCTGTGTGCGCATTTTGCGCCGCAATGCGGACAAGCTCGGCTTTACCAACCGCTTCACGATCTACGATACCGATGACAGCCGCCGCGTGATGAAAGAATGTCAGCGGTTATTGGATATTGAAGACCGGTTCCTGCCGCACAAAATGATCCTTTCCGAAATCAGCCGTGCGAAAGATGCGCTCGTCACGCCCGAGGAATTTCTGAAATCGGCGGGGGAGGATGTCAGGCTTCGCAAGATCGGCGAATGCTACGCAAAATACCAGCAGCTTCTTAAAAACGCCGACGCGATGGATTTTGATGACCTGATCTTCCAAACGGTTCGCCTTTTGGAGGAAAACGAGGATGTTGCCGAGCACTACAGAAGACAGTTCCGCTATGTGATGGTGGATGAGTATCAGGATACCAACCATGCACAGTACCGCCTGACGGGGCTTCTGGCGGACGGCTACCGCAACATCTGCGTGGTCGGCGACGACGACCAGAGCATTTACCGCTTCCGCGGCGCGACGATCGAGAATATCTTGAGCTTTGAAACACGTTACCCGGACGCGGCTGTCATCCGCTTGGAACAGAATTACCGTTCTACGCAGAATATTCTGGACGCCGCCAACGCCGTGATCGCAAACAACAGCCAGCGCAAGGGTAAGAACCTCTGGACGGCGAACGGCGCGGGCGAAAAGATCACGCTCGAAACGACGGAGGACGAAACGGCCGAAGCGGCGTTTATCGCCGAGAAGATCACGGATTCCGTCGCGGGCGGGCGGCGTTTCGCCGACCACGCGGTGCTTTATCGTATGAACGCGATGTCGGGTCCCATCGAGCGCGCGCTCGTCAAAAACGCCATTCCCTACCGCATCATCGGCGGGCATAAATTCTATGACCGCATGGAGATCCGTGACGCGCTGGCGTATCTGTCCGTTGTCAACAATCCGTCGGACCGTGTGCGTTTGCAGCGCATCATCAATGTCCCCAAGCGCGGCATCGGCGACACCACCGTGCAGCGCGCTAACGAGATCGCCGACCTGCTCGGCGTGCCGCTGTTCGAGGTCTTTAAGACTGCCGATGAATACGACGTCCTAAAGCGCGCGGCGGGCAAGCTCAAGGATTTTGCCGCAATGATGGAACGCCTGTCTGCGCTTGCACAGGAAGCACAGCCTGCGGAAGTCTTGAGCCGCGTGCTGGAGGAGACAGCATATGTCGAAAGTTTGCGCACAGAGCCCGAAAAATTCGATGACCGCGTGCAGAACTTAAATGAGCTTTCCGCAACGCTTGTGCGCTTTACCGAGGAAAACCCCGAGGGCACGCTGGGTGACTATCTTGAGGAAGTCGCACTTCTTACGGATATCGACAACTACAATGCGGATTCCGACACGGTCGTTCTGATGACTCTGCACGCCGCGAAGGGCTTGGAATTCCCCGTTGTGTTTATCCCGGGACTTGAAGAGGGTGTTTTTCCCGGGCAGCAGAGCATGTATGTGGATTCCGAGGTCGAGGAGGAACGCCGTCTTGCCTACGTCGGCATTACGCGCGCGAAAGAGCGGCTCTATTTGACCCGTGCGAAATCCCGTATGATCTATGGTTCCACAAACTACTACCGCCCGTCGCGCTTCGTGGCCGAGATCCCCGAAAAGCTGTTGGAGATCCACCGCCGGACCGGCTTCCGCGAGCGCGCAGGGCTTGCGGGCGGCAGCAGCTTTTCGTTTGGAAAAGGGGCTTTGCCGCATACGCAGCACACAACAGCGGTCAACCGCGGCTTTTCAAAGCCTGCCGCGACCGCCGGCAATCGTGCACCGCTGCCGGAGCTTAAACCCGGCGACACGGTGGAGCACAAGGTGTTCGGCACCGGCGTAGTCGCAAGCTGCCGCCCCATGGGCAACGATGTGCTTTTAGAGATCGCGTTCCAAAAGGTCGGCACGAAAAAGCTCATGGCGCGCATGGCGAATTTGAAAAAGGTATGATTGAAAGAGGACTCCGTTCGCATTGCAAACGGAGTCCTCTTTATGTCCATTTTTATGCGCTTAGATCCTCGCCGCGCCGCTTTCCCGCGCGGCTTTTGCCACGGCTTCGGCGACGGTCTTTCCGACGCGCTCGTCAAACGCTTTCGGCAAAATATAATCGGCGCTCAGCTCCTCGTCGGAAACCAGCGACGCGATCGCCTGCGCGGCGGCGACCTTCATCTCCTCGTTGATGTCCCGCGCGCGGCAGTCGAGTGTCCCGCGGAAAATACCGGGGAACGCCAACACATTATTGATCTGGTTCGGGAAGTCGCTTCTGCCCGTGCCGACCACTGCCGCGCCCGCCGCTTTCGCAAGGTCGGGCATGATCTCGGGCACGGGGTTCGCCATCGGCAGCACAATTGCACCCTTATTCATCGAGCGTACCATGTCTTCTGTCACAATACCCGGTGCGGAAACGCCGATAAAAATGTCTGCGCCGACCATCGCGTCTTGGAGCGTTCCGGTTTTCTTTTGGCGGTTCGTTATGCGCGCCATTTCCGCCTGTGCGGGATTCAAACGTTCGTCGCCCTCGCAGACGATGCCTTTGGAATTGCAAAGCAGGACTTCGCCGACACCCTGTTTCATCAAAAGCTTCGCAATGGCGATGCCCGCGGCCCCTGCGCCGCTGAACACGGCGGTGCAGTCCGAAAGCCTCTTGCCGACCACGCGCAGTGCGTTGAGCACCGCCGCGAGTACGACCACCGCCGTACCGTGCTGGTCGTCGTGGAAGATCGGGATGTCGGTCTTTTCCTTGAGCTTCCGCTCAATTTCAAAGCAGCGCGGCGCGGCGATATCCTCCAGATTCACCCCGCCGAACGACCCCGCGAGCAGGGCAATGCAGTTGACGATCTCGTCCACATCCTTCGAGCGCACGCAAAGCGGGATCGCGTCCACGCCGCCGAATTCCTTGAATAATACGCATTTGCCCTCCATCACAGGCATGCCTGCTTCGGGACCGATGTCACCAAGGCCCAAAACGGCGGTGCCGTCCGTCACGACCGCCACCGTGTTCCAGCGGCGCGTCAGCTCGTAGGATTTGGAAACGTCCTTTTGAATTTCCAAACACGGCTGCGCAACACCCGGCGTGTAAGCGAGCGAAAGCGCATCTTTATTGTCCACCTTGGCGCGGGCAGTCACTTCGATCTTGCCCTTCCATTGGTAGTGCAGCTTTAATGATTCGGTTTTGTAGTCCATGCTGTTTCTTTCCTTTGCTTGAATTTAGTGCTCGATCCAGTCGCGCGAGCGTTCCACCGCGCGCAGCCAGCCTTTATACAGGCGGTTGCGCTCTTCCAAGATCATCTTCGGCTCAAAAATGCGGTCCACCTTACGGATCTTTTCAATTTCCGCCTTGCTTTCCCAAAAGCCGACCGCAAGCCCCGCCAAGTATGCAGCGCCAAGCGCCGTCGTCTCGACCACGACAGGGCGGTTGACCTTGGTGCGGATGAGGTTTGCTTGGATCTGCATCATGATGTTGCTGACGGAAGCGCCGCCGTCTACGCGAAGCTCCGAAAGCGCAATGCCCGAATCCGCTTTCATCGCTTCCAGCAGATCCGTCATCTGGTAGGCGATCGCCTCGAGCACCGCGCGCGCGATATGCTCGCATTTGACGCCGCGCGTGAGCCCCACGATCGTCCCGCGCGCATACATATCCCAGTACGGCGCGCCGAGCCCTGTAAAGGCGGGAACGAAGTAGATGCCGTTGGCGTCCTCCACGCTTTCGGCAAGCTCGTCGCAGCGGTGTGCCGTGTCAATAAGGCGCAGGTCGTCGCGCAGCCACTTGATGACCGAGCCCGCGTTGAATGCCGAACCCTCGATCGCATATTCTACCGCATCGCCGATGCCCCATGCTACGCCTGTAACAAGGTTGTTTTTGGAGTCCACGCGTTCTTTCCCTGTGTTCATCAGTAAGAAGCAGCCCGTACCGTACGTGTTCTTCGCCTGACCCGCTTCAAAGCAGCCCTGCCCGAACAGTGCGGCGGGCTGGTCGCCGATCGCCCCGGCGATGGGTACGCCGACAATGTCCTCAAAGCCTAAAAGTCCGGGCGCGACCTCGCCGTAAACGGCGCTGGAGGGGACGGGGGTGGGCAGGATGCTCATCGGGATGTCCAGCGCTTCACACAGGTGTTCGTCCCAGCAAAGCTTATCCACGTCGAACAGCATCGTGCGCGAGGCATTGGAATAGTCCGTAATATGTACCTTGCCGCCCGTCAGGTTCCAAATGAGCCACGTTTCCACCGTGCCGAACAAAAGCTGCCCCGCATCGGCAAGGATGCGCGCGCCGGGCACATTGTCGAGAATCCATTTGATCTTGGTCGCGGAAAAGTACGCGTCCACCACAAGCCCCGTGTGTGCCTTGATGTAAGCGGTCAGTTCCTTATCCTTTTTGATCTCCTCGCACATATCGGCAGTACGGCGGCACTGCCAGACGATGGCATTGTAAACAGGCTTGCCCGTGCCTTTGTCCCACAAAATCGTAGTTTCCCGCTGGTTGGTGATGCCGATGGAGGCAATATCCGAGGTGAAGATGCGGTTTGCGGTGATGACCTCGGTGACTGCCTGAAACTGCGAATAAAGGATCTCCATCGCGTTGTGTTCCACCCAGCCGGGCTGCGGATAGATCTGGTTGAACTCGTGCTGCGCTTTCGCTACGATGTTGCCGCGATGATCGAAAAGGATCGCGCGGGAGCTGGTCGTACCCTGATCGAGCGCGAGCACATATTTTGCCTTGGACAAAACAAACACCTCGTTTTCCCGTTGAAAATGCAGTAGCTTATTTGCCGTCGTTTTTGTGCGCGCGTTCCACACGCGCGTCATCTATGAGGTTGTGCAGACCCTGCCAGTGCAGCACACGGCGATTGAACCACAGAGACTGCGCCGCACCGCGCAGCTTGCCCGGCAGCGCTTGTTTAAGCGTTGCGTAATGCACATGGTAGACATTGAGCAAATCAAAGTATTCCGGCAAGCCCGCTTCAAACCGTTCGTAGCTTCGATCCTCCGGCGCGGACCAGGCGGCTTCCGCGATCGCGCCGAGCCGCGGGAAGGTGCGGTGATCCGCTGTTTTTTGATCGGGGACATACTCTGTCCAAAGCGGCGCTTCTACCCCAAGAATGTTTTCCGAAATGCCCGGTTCATATTCGTATGCACGCTTTAAATCGACCCAACCATAGGGAAAATCCAAATAATAGGGGAAGGCGGAGGAATTGATCATTTTCCGCCCGGCTTCAAGCTCGCGGCGAACGATCCCGTTTTCCTCATTTGCGCCGCACATCTGCCAAATGATATCGCGATCCAGACGCTCGGTGCTTTCCACACCGTCATAATTCCACATGATCGGCGTAAAACCGTGCTCCTTCACATAGCGCGCTACGCGGCTCATGAAATACTGCTGTAACTGTTCTTCGTTTTGAAGCCCTTTCGTGCGGATCACGTCTTGGCAATGCGGACAGCGCTTCCAGCGCATCTTGACCGCCTCGTCACCGCCAAGGTGGATGTATTTGTCGGGGAACAGCTCAAAAAGCTCATTTAACACATCAAATACAAAGCGGTACGTAGACTCTTTCCCTGCACAAAGAATATCGTGTTTTACGCCCCAATGCGTGGCGACCTTGAGCTTGCGCGAAAAGCACGAAAGCTCGGGGTAGCAGGCGATGGCGGCGACGCAGTGCCCGGGGATGTCGAATTCGGGGATGACCTTTATAAAGCGGCGGTGGCAGTAGTCCACGATCTCGTGCACGTCCTCTTTCGTGTAAAAGCCGCTTTCAGGCTTTAGACCGAAATTCGTATGACTGCGGCGCGAGCCGATCTCCGTAAGCAATGGATATTTGTCGATCTGCACACGCCAGCCCTGATCCTCCGTCAAATGCCAGTGGAAGCGGTTGAGCTTGTGCAGTGCCATCAGATCGATGATGCGCTTGATCTCTTTGACGCTCTGGAAATATCTGCCGGAATCGAGCATGAACCCGCGATATGAAAAGCGGGGTTTATCGTCGATATAGAGGTCGGGTACGACGCCGTTTCCCTGCAATAGCAGCTGCTTTAAGGTCTGAAGCCCGTAAAACAACCCGTTTTCGGCACGCGCGTAAATATAAATGCACCCGTCGCGCGAGACGAGCCGATACCCCTCATCATTGTCGGGCTCGTCTGTCAGTTCCAAACGGATGGTGTTTTCGGTGGCTTCGGAATCGCGGTGGATGCGGATGTCAAATTGCTTTTTCACAAAATTGCGAAATTCATCGATAAACGCCGCTTTGGTAATGGTGGTGTCCTCATCCAGCGTAAAGCGCGTCTTGCCGCCGGTGATGATCATCTCGTTCGGCTGCGGAACAATATTGAACATAACATCCCCCCAAAAGCGGAAATTTTCAACAGTCTATAAGAATTTCTTTTATTATAGCAAACCCTGCATAAAATAACAACAGAAAAAACACAATCCCTGTATAAATTCACAAAGGAAAAACCTTTGCAATACCTCTTGCTTTTCGAAGGGTTTCATAGTATAATAAATCTACCTTAATTGGGTCGTGTGCCGTGTGGGTCCTGTGCGACAGCGCTCCGTGAACCATGTCAGGCGGGGAACCGAGCAGCATTAAGCGGTCAGCCTGTGCGCCGCAGATCGCCTGCACGGTGCATGACCGAGTTAAGGTATTTTTATGTTTTTCTTTCTTTAAGGAGGTACGCTGTGTATCAGGTGCTTTACCGCAAGTGGCGGCCGAAAACCTTTGCCGACGTGGTCGGACAGCCGGCTGTTACCGCGTCGCTTATGGGCGCGGTCAAAAGCGGAAGGCTGTCGCACGCCTATTTGTTCACAGGCTCTCGCGGAACGGGCAAGACCTCCTGTGCGAAGATCCTCGCCAAAGCGGTCAACTGCGAGCACCCTGTGGACGGCAACCCTTGCAACGAATGTGCGACCTGCCGCGGTATCGACGCGGGCACGATTTTGGATGTCATTGAGATCGACGCCGCCTCCAACAACGGTGTAGACAATATTCGTGATTTGCGCGAAGAGGCGAATTATACGCCCGCCAACGCAAAATACCGCGTGTATATCATTGACGAAGTGCACATGCTCTCCGTCGGCGCGTTCAATGCGCTTTTGAAAACGCTTGAAGAGCCGCCCGAGCACGTTAAATTCATTTTGGCGACGACCGAAGTCCATAAGCTGCCTGCAACCATCCTTTCGCGTTGCCAGCGGTTTGATTTCAAACGCATTGAGCCGCGCGACATAGCAAGCAGACTTCTGTATGTCGCAGGGCAGGAGAATATCCCGCTTACAGAAGAGGGCGCGATGCTCATCGCCCGTGTGGCAGACGGCGCCATGCGTGACGCGCTTTCGCTTTTAGACCGCTGTGCTGCGTATGAGGGCGAGATCACCGAAGCCGTTGTCAGCGACGCGGCAGGGCTTGCCGGGCGCGAGCATCTGTTTCGTTTGACAGAGGCTATTGCAGACCGTGACAGCGCACGGGTGATCGAGCTCTTGGATGAACTGTACAACAATGCATGCAGCATGGATCGTCTGCTTTTGGATCTGCTTGCGCATTTTCGCAATCTCATGCTCGCGCGCAGCGTCCCGAACTACGGCGATCTGATCGTCTGTCAGAAAAGTGAGCTTGCGGCCATCCGCACACAGGCGGAGCGTTTTACGCTTGCGCGTATTTTAAACGCCATGGACATCTTGCAGGAGGCGGCCGGCAGGCTCAAAGGCGGTGCGAATGCCCGTACAGCGGCAGAAATGACCCTGCTGCGCCTTGCAGACCCGAGCTTGGATATCGACGTTCACGCCCTTACCGCCCGTATTGCGGAGCTTGAGCGCCGATTGGATACGGGCGCTTTCAAAAGTCCGGCAAAAGCTGCGGCTGCATCCGCTGCTCCGCAGCCGGCAGATCCCGAACCGCCGCGCGCGCAAAACTCTGCCCCTGAAAAAACGGAAGCCCCCACCGCACAGGTGCCAAAAGCGCAACAAACAAATCATACGGAAACGCAAGCGGTACCGCCCGCGTCTTTCCCGGAAAGCGCGCCCGCAAAGGCGTCTGCATCGGCGGATGCGCCATTCCAAAAGTGGAGCGAGGCGCTCGAACGCCTTGCCGCCATTGACCGTCCGCTCGTACCGCATATGCGCGGTTCGTCGGCGGTTGAGCGCGGCGATCTGCTGCTCATCCAAAGCGACAACCCGCTGCTCGAGCAGTTTTTGCAGACCGGCTCGCACGCGAACTGCATTATGCGCGCCGTATATGATGTGACGGGGAAAAAATATCGGATCGGCATTTTCCATGCGCCGCGCACTGCCGCAGCGCCCACCGTACCGAAAAAAGACCCGCTTGAAAACCTCTTAAGCCGTGCGCAGACGCTTGGTGTGGAGGTTATCGACCAATAAACAAATCCTAAAAAGGAGAAACATAAATGAAAGCAAGAATTCCGAACCAGGGCCCGACGGGCGGCAACATGATGAAAAAATTACAGGAAATGCAGGCGAATATGGAAGCGCTGCAGGGTGAGCTTGCCGTAGCGGAGTATTCCGCAAGTGCGGGCGGCGGCGCGGTGGACGTGACTGTCAACGGTTCGCACGAGGTCAAGGCTATCCGCATCAAGCCCGAGGTCATGGACCCGGAAGAGCCTGATATGCTTGAAGATCTGCTGCTTGCAGCGATCAATGAAGCCATGCGCAAGGCGGATGAGACCGCTGAACGTGAGATGGGTAAGATCACGGGCGGACTTTCCGGTATGCCGGGTATGGGCGGGCTGCTTTAATGTCGTATTCCATTCCCGTCTTAGATGAACTGATCGACGAATTCCGCAAAATGCCCTCCGTTGGGCAGAAATCGGCGGAGCGCATGGCGTTTTATGTGCTGGGGCTGACGGATGACGAGGCAAAGCGGCTGCAAAACGCGATCGGCAATGCACACGAAAAGATCCATCGCTGTAAGGTTTGCTGCAACCTGACCGAAACCGAGGTCTGCTCGATCTGCCAAAGCGCAGAGCGCGACCGCACGACCGTCTGCGTGGTCGAAAGCCCGCGCGACGTGCTCGCATTCGAGCGCACGCACGAATACCATGGGCTTTACCATGTGCTGCACGGGGCAATCTCGCCGATGAATTCGGTGGGGCCCGATGACCTGACCGTCAAAGAGCTGCTTGCCCGCTTGCAGGATGACGCTGTGGAAGAGGTTATCATGGCGACAAATCCCACCGTCGAGGGTGAGGCGACCGCCATGTACATAAGCAGGCTTTTAAAGCCTCTGGGCGTAAAGGTGACGCGTCTTGCCTACGGCATCCCCGTCGGTGCGGATCTTGAATATGCCGACGAGGTCACCCTTACCCGCGCGCTTGCGGGCAGAAGCCTGCTGTAAAAAGGAGCATATATATGCATACTTCTAAACTCTCGCGTGACGAGGCGTTCGCGCTGTTATTGCAATACAACAAAGCGCCTTTCCATATCCGTCATGCCCTCACGGTAGAAGCTGTGATGACATGGTTTGCAAATACGCTTGGGTTTTCCGACGAGGCAGAGTATTGGGGCATCGTCGGGCTTCTGCACGATATTGATTTTGAGCAATATCCCGACGAACACTGCAAAAAAGCCCCTGAATTATTGCGAGCCGGCGGCGCAGGGGAGGATATGATCTATTCCGTCTGTTCGCACGGCTACGGCATATGTTCGGACTGCGAGCCGAAAGACGAAATGGAAAAAGTCCTGTTCGCTGCGGATGAATTGACCGGGCTCATCTGGTCGGCGGCGCTTATGCGTCCGTCCAAAAGCGTGCAGGATATGGAGCTGAAAAGCTTAAAAAAGAAATACAAGGATAAAAAATTCGCCGCAGGCTGCTCGCGTGAGATCATTGCAACGGGCGCAGACCGGCTCGGCTGGACGCTCGACGAGCTTTTGGAAAAAACGCTCGAGGCCATGCGCGCGAGTGAAGTGCAGATCGAAGAACGCTTTGCCGCGTACGAGAAGGCGTAACGCGAAAGGACAAAATACAACGCAGGGCAGGTGACCGAACGAATGGCAAATGCACAAAACAATGCGCTCAAAACGGTAGCGCAGAATAAAAAAGCCCTGCACGACTATTTTGTGCTGGAGTCGTACGAAGCGGGGATTGAGCTTTGCGGCACGGAGGTCAAAAGCGTGCGTGCGGGGCGCATCAACCTGAAGGATGCGTGGTGCAGCATCGTCGAGGGCGAGATGTTCGTCAACGGCATGCACATCAGCCCCTACGACCACGGCAATATTTTCAACCGCGACCCGCTGCGCGTGCGAAAGCTCCTCATGCACAAGCGCGAGATCATGCGCCTTTACGGCACGACCAAGCAGCAGGGGCTGACGCTCATCCCGCTGTCCGTGTATTTTAAGAAGGGGCGCGCCAAGGTGCAGGTCGGGCTTTGCAAGGGCAAAAAGCTCTATGACAAGCGCGACGTTGCCGCAAAAAAGGAAGCCGACCGCCGCATCGAGCGCGAAATGAAGGAACGTTCGCGGTAAAATACCGGATTGGAGCAAACCCTATGACAGGGCAGAAAATATTAGATCGTTTGCGCGCGCTTGGGATTCCGGAACTTTTGGAAGTCAAATCTCTGGACCGCCTGAACGGCGATTATATCAATCTGTTGTGTGAATTACCGAACGGGCAGATCGGTAAAATTTTACAGGATGACCGTGTGTATTTTGCCGCGCAGATCGAAACATTGTCCGATGACCGCTGCTACGGCATCGCTTCGGACGGCGAGCAGCTCGCCGTATATGAATACGGCTGTGCGGGCAAAGACGCAAAGCTCGTCGCATGGGTGCGCGTTTAGTTTTGCAACGGAAAAATCTGTTTTATTTTGCGTCTTTTCCCGTTTGCAAAACACGATTTGCAAAAAGCGCGCATAGCCGCACGCAGTATATACGCAGGACACCCCCTTGCACTGCCTCTAAGAGGTGCGATGGGGTGTCTTTTCATGTTTTTAACGTTCGCCCTGCATATGAATACTGCCGTTTTCCATGTTTTCAAGCATCTTTTTCAATATTTCATAACAAAAGTTTCTTTCGCTTGCGGTTCGTGTTTCCAGCAAAGCGGTGAAATCTTTTTCACTGCGGAAGATGCCATTATGGATATGCAGCAGCTCATCTACGGTAACGGAAAGCGCAGAAGCTATACTGCAAACGGTTTCAAGGCTGGGCTTTCGCATACCGTTTTCAATTTGGCTTACAAAAACAGGAGAAATATTACACTTTTCAGCAAGCGCCTCTTGTGTTACTGCACACTTTTTGCGAATGTAACGGATATTTTTCCCTAATTGTATATAATCCAAAGCAAATTGCTCCTTTTTATAGTATTTGTATATAAATTACAGCGAAATTTAATTTCTTTTAATAAACCAAAAGCTAATTTAATATTGCTTTTAGATTAAATCTATGATAAGATATTTACAGGGAATACGTCGAATAAGCTAAGTTTTATGAATTTTTTAAGATAGGGAGGTGAAATTCATGGACGATTTCGGCGGATTTATATTGATTCTGGGATGTATTATCGGCGGAGCGATTGGACTCGCTTTGTATTTCCTTCCGTCAATCATTGGATTCAAAAAGGATCAACCCAATAAGGTTGCAATTTTCTTATTGAACTTATTTCTCGGATGGTCGCTTGTCGGTTGGGTTGTCTCTTTGGTTTGGGCTACAAAAAAAGAAACGCAGCCCGTACAGGTCATCAACAACTACAATCCTCCGCAAAACCACAACACACAACAGTGATCTGTTCGACGTATTCCCAAGAGTTTTATGCAGGTGATCTCTTTGCAAAAAATTGGGCTTGTGCTGTCCGGCGGACTTGCAAAAGGCGCTTATCAGCTTGGTGTACTCAAAGCGATAAACGAATTGGTTGACTTTGACAGTATTGTTGCGATCAGCGCTTCTTCCGTGGGGGCGTTAAACGCATATGCATTTATTAACCACAAGCTTGAAACGGCGGAACATTTATGGCGAAGTCTGAATTGTAAGGGAATGAAGGATTTTATACGAAACATTTTACAGAGCGATTTTCTGGAGGCGCAAATCAAACGGTTTTCCGCCGGTCAAGGGGCTTGGAACAAAGATTTTTACACGACTCTTTTAAACACGACGAATAAAAATATCGATTATATCAATTTAAATACGGTCGAACCGGGTCTTATCCAAAAGTTTGTTCGCGCCAGCGTTGCGCTTCCGCCGTTTAATAAGCCAATGCATATTTTGGAGTCCGAATATCTGGATGGTGCATTGGTGGACAATATTCCGATTTCTCCGCTTACGCAGGCGGATCTGGACTGCATTATATGCGTGTATTTTGATGATTATAACTATAATTTTGAATGCGACGCTGTAAACAAAAAGACGATCAAGATCAACCAGCAAAGCAACATGTTCATGAAGAACGTATTTTTGTTTCGGAACGAATACATAGAAGCAATGATAGATGATGGATATCGCTATGGGCTTGGTGTGCTGAATTCGTTTTTCAAAGGCGGAAATCTGCTGCCCGGCTATGAAACTATCATTGCCGATTTCAACAGAAAAAATATGGACTTAAAATGGTATGTGACCTGCGAGGTCTTAACGAAACGATTGAACAAAGCGACGCAAAAGTATCTTAAGAGGAAACAATAGGTATGAAGGGATTGCAAAAAAAACATAAGATTTGGATCGCGGCAACCTGCATCATCCTGAGCATCACCATTGGGGTTGCCGCGCTATTTTCCTTGTTTCCTGCCGAAGCGTCCCATGCATACATAGATGCCCCTGCCTTATCTGAGGAGAGTATAGCCGTTTTTCAGGACAACGTAAAAATTGCCTTCCCGGGCGACGAAGTAGAAAAACATCTGGATGAGATCACGCTGAATGCAGACGGCGTTTATACCTTGCGGTACAAACGAGAGATTCCCGCTTTCTTTGAAAGCGTCCTGCCGGGCGAGGTTTTTTGTGTCTATCCCAACCAAAATGCAAAAGAAGCCTACTTTCAAAACGGATTTTGCGGAAAACTGCTTGAAAAATCAGCAGAGGAATGCACCGTCGTATTCAATGTCCCGCAGCTTCCGGAGGTGTTTCAAACCTTAAAGGTCGATGCGAGCCGGGCGTCTTTGGCGCAGACGGCTTTTTATCCGACAGAGCGCGTCTCGAATATTTCTGTAACCCCCGCACGAACGGGCGCGCTTTCTGCGACGGGGGACGCCGTGTTCAGCATCGGCAATACGGACGTGGAGTTTGCCTATCAAGAAGCCGACAAAGCGCCTATGCTGTCGGAGTATCAAGTGCTGTGTAAACAGCTCGAAATACAGTTCAACTATCAAGTAGACGATGCGTTTGAGATCGGCGGTGGACTGACGCTGGACTATCCCTGTGTCAAATTCCTTTTGGACTATGAAACGGACGAGCAAACCGGTGAAGTGCTTGTCAACGACTATTCATTCGACTTTGTGACCAAGGAAACCGTGGATTTGTCGCTCACGGGTAAAAAGGACGTCGAGCCCCTGCAGCACCGGCAGGATCTGTTGGATGTTATAAGTCCGGTCAACATTGTGGATGTGACCGAAAGCGAGGCAGGAAAGTATGTGCTGGGCACCTTTGTGATCGGATATAATGTTAAGCTGCCGGACATACTTCCCGTCAGCCTCAATAATACGGAAAATGATGTGGGATATCTTTCCTTGGGTATCGCCTTTCAGCTGGCAGTCACAGCCAAGGGCGAAATTGAAATGTCCTGTGACTATAAGCAGTCCGGGCTGGTAAGCGTCTCCGCCGACGCGCAGGATGGGACGAATTACATGCTGAAAGGAGCTTCATATCCGCATCCGGTTCTGGACAGCACGGCACCGGACGGTTCATATGCACAGGAAGAACCAATGATAACCAGCTCGTATCAAGGGCAAATGTCCTTTACGGCAGGAATCGGCGTTGATGTTGGGGTGTGCATTCTCGGAATGATCCCTATGAAAATAGCAAACGGTATCGAAGCGGAGCTGCAGACCGAAGTGGGAGCTATCCAAACGAATGGCGAAGTCACTGTCGTTGAAGACTCCTATATTGAAAACCGGGAAAATCTGCTCTTTTCCGTAAATGTTTATTCGGATCTGAAGCTGCATTTGGGTGTTGAACCGAAAATCGGCGGAAAAGGCACGGCGTTTACGATTGGATCGGTGATCCAAATTTTTAGAGAAAACCTTATACAGATCCCGGAAGCGATGGATTTCTCCTTAGAGCAGTGCCGTATAGGCGGGGTACAGCTGGGGCAATCTTACACAGACGACCGGCTCGCTTCCGCTATTGCCGATTATGCGACAAAATGTGAGGATTACAGTTTGCTGTCTTATACAAAGGATGCGGCGCTCAACACAGCCTTAAACGGTGTGCTGGACGCGCTGGATATCCAAGCGCAGGAACTCATCGGCGATTGGCAGGCGGAGTATCCGAACGGAACATTGGATTGCTATACATCCGGTGCGCTTTTTGTCCGCGATTCCCAAGATGTTGTTGTGGCGATCCTTCTGTTCGGCGAAGACTTTCGCAATGAAGCGGGCTTACATACAGGGCTGCGCAATCAGGAAATAGAAGCGCTGTATTCCGTTCCGGACGAAAGCTATGCGGTTGAGGTGGAAGTCGGCTTTTTGATCGAGTTATTCGCCGGGCTAAATATCGACAATGTTAACGCACAGGCGCTCGCTTATCAAGGCAAGGACGGCGCTTGCCGCATGGAAGTTCTGTCGACTTCCGATACATCTCAGATCATTTTGCTGAAATTGATATAAATTTAGTAAAACATTCCGCTTGCAAAACACGGTTTTTGTGATACAATAAAATAACCTCACGAAACACTACGAAAGTAACACTTCCAATTGTTTCGGAGAACATTGTATCATGCCTGCCTCACACTTGCGTGTTAGGCGACATAGTATAGTATAGTATTCCCGCGGGGATGAAAGGATTTCGACGGGGATGCTGCACCGTGGTAAGCGAGCAGCGGTGGGGTACCGCTTAAAACAGCCTCAGTTTATGAAAATAAACGACAAAGATCAAAAAGTACTTCTTGCTGCTTAATTAGCGGCAAGCGTTCCTCCCGGAGCACCGCGGCCGGGGCAGGGGCGTCATCAGCGGTAAATGTGCACGGGCAAGCGCCTCGTAACCCGTCACACACAACGAGGCTACCGAAGCAAGTTGCCAGCCGTACGGTGACTTTCTAAGGGAATCTTTAACGCACGGCTACGCTCGTAGAAAGCTGCGGGAACGCGTTTTCGGACGCGGGTTCGACTCCCGCCATCTCCACCAAGCGACCCCGTTCCGCCGTCTCCCGGCGGGGCGGGGTCGGTTTGTGCTCTGAGGGCGAGGAGTCGAACAGGACGGCGCGCCGCAGCGCGCGACCAACAGTCCGGTGGACTGTTGGTCAGCCCGCGGGCAGACCTCCGCCATCTCCACCAAGCGAGGCTGCCGCTCCCAAGACGCGCACTTCAAACGCGAAGTACGTGTTTTTTTGCCCGCGAATATAGGTATGCAAAAATACAAAACTTTTCCGTTCCGTTGCCTCCCAACGGGGCAGAGGTAGAGTATTTCCCTACATTTACTGTGCCTCCTTTAAGTCAGCCCTTGCCCGCACGCGCAATTTGTGGTATGATCATTTTCTCTTTTTTTTATATTCGAGCAAATATTTCTATCGCAGGAGGAACACCATGCGCGAGGTAGACCCGAAACAAACCAAACGGGCGGCGGCATTTGAACTTTGGATGTCGGCGCCCATGCCGATGGTCACATTGATCAAAACGATAGACGTTTCGCATCTGCTTTCATACAGCCGCAAGCACGGCTATAAATTCAACATGCTGTTGTGCTGGTGCATCGGCAAGGCGGCACAGGGTATGGAAGAATTTTATCTTTTGCCGGTCGGCGAAAAGCTCATACAATACGATACCCTTGCAGTCAGCACCGTCGTCGCACTCGGAGGCGATGCGATCCAAACCTGCGATATTCCGTTTTCCGAGGATTTGCAGCGCTTCAATTCCGATTATGTAACACGCACAAAGCAGGTGCGCGAAACAGGCGAAGCACAGGATCTAAGCGGCGACTGCATGATGATCGGCACATCCGCGCTTGCGCAATATGATATCGACGGCGCGGTAAACCTATATGCCGGCGTTTACAACAATCCTTTCCTGATTTGGGGGAAATACAAAAGGAATTGGCGGAAAACGACGCTCACCGTTTCCTTTCAATTTCATCATACGCAAATGGATGGCATACACGCCGCGCGGTTTTTGGAAGCATTACAGCAGATTATTAAAGGCTTAAAGGGGTAACGGCGTTACGGAAATTATTAGAACGTCACAAAAGAGATCCCCGCTGTAACACACGAAGGATCAGGGGCACTCCGAAACGCAAACGGATTACGCGTATTGCAGCATTTGCGGGCAGCGCCGATAAAAACGGGCAAAGCGCGCAGCATAGAAAGAGGACGATTCTATTGTAGAACCGTCCTCTTTTAATTTTTTATGGGCTTTTCATCCGCTCATTTCTCAGTTGCCTACCGCCTTTAGAAACGGCCTTTTCTCGGGTCTGCCGTTCACCCAAAGCGGCAAAGCAGGCGGTTTGCTTTTATGTTTACAGGGATACAGTTTCGGATTAGCTTATTGTATGTTCTCACGTACCGTTCCCTCCCGCAAAATCCATTGCAAAAGCCCTGCGCAGCCGTCGTAAATATCGCGGTATGCCGTTTCAAAGTCGCCCGAATACCACGGGTCGGCCACGTCCCCGCTGCGATCGGTAAAATCCATGAGCTTTCGGATCTTATTCTGTGGGTCGCCGCCGAACAAGCGCATCATATTGCGGATATTTGCGCGATCCATGCCGATGAAAAGATCGTATTTTTCATAATCGTCCGCGCGGAGCTGCACGGCGCGCTTGCCCGCACAGGAAAGCCCGTGCTTTTGCAGCTCGCGCTTTGCGGGCGGGTAGACGGGATTGCCCACGCCGTTCCAAATTTCCTCTGCGCTTGTGGCAGCGGACGCGATCTCAAACTCGTCCGCAAGGCCTTTTTGCCGCACCATATCCTTCAAAATAAACTCCGCCATCGGCGAGCGGCAAATATTGCCGTGGCAAATAAATAATACTCTAATCATCTTTTTATATCTCCATTTAAGTCTTGTATTTCTTCTCAAACGCTTGATATTTCAGGGTTTTCCGACTTTTGAGTTTTCCTTTCTTTTCAAGGTATCTTCTCAAATCTTCTCATATTTTCTTATGTTTTTCCCTGCAATCTTGGTAAATCCATTCTTCTTTTGAATACTGTATAATATCCTCTTTCTGCAAAATTACTTTTTCTCCT